>JAUSEG010000012.1 GCA_030650415.1 bacterium
GCAAGATGAGCCCGTCAGGGCTCATGCTTGTGGATAAAGCGGACAAAGTGTTTCATAATGAGTTTGTATGAAGATCACTATGAAACACTTGCCGCTATTTGGCAGTATAAGCCAAATGGAAGAATTTTTAAATACCAACAAGGAATTGGGCGTTCAATATGAGATTATCTCCAAAAGAGATAAATACGAATTCATTAAAAATTCTCTCTGGGCTGTTAAGTACAATAGCCTGAATAAGAAAGACAAACATACGGTTTTCCGCTACCTGAAATATCTGAGCAGCTATTCAAAAGCGCAGTTAAAAAGGCTGGTTCGGAAATGGCGCCAGGGCAAACTGTTTTACCACCCGTCCAGGCAGAGGAATAAATTCGCGCTGAAATATTTTCCGTCTGACATCGCCCTGCTCATTAAAACGGATGTCTGGCACGAATGCCTGTCCGGCGAAGCCACCAGAAAAATACTGAAACGAGAATTCGGAGTGTTCGGTCGGATTGAATACGGCAATATCTCAAACATTTCTGCCGCGCATATTTACAACATCAGAAACAAAAATCGGCAGTACAATTCCAGCCAAGCCAAATTCTACAAACGCACCGAGGCGACACAGACGAATATTGGAATCAGGCGCAAACCGGAGCCGAACGGCCAGCCCGGCTACCTGCGAGTAGATACTGTCCACCAGGGAGATTATCTAGGAAATAAAGGGGTTTACCACATAAATATAGTAGATGAAACAACGCAATACGAGCTAATCGCCACTGTGCCGAATATTTCGAAGCAATTTCTAAAGCCGGTGATTGAAGAACTGTTAAAACTGTTTCCATTTCAGATCCATGAATTTCACGCCGACAACGGCTCGGAGTTCATCAATCAAACCGTGGTGGAAATTCTGAACGGATTACATATTGAATTAACCAAATCCCGATCCCGGCACACTAACGATAACGCGCTGGTGGAGTCAAAAAACGGCAGCGTTGTCAGAAAAATATTCGGCTCAAATTTCATCGCCAAGAGATGGGCGGAGGCGATCAACCTCTTTAACAGAAAATATTTAAATATTTATCTGAACTACCACCGGCCCTGCGCCTTCGCCACCGGAGAGCCGGATCGACGAGGGAAAATCAAAAAACATTACAACAATTGGCTGACGCCGTATGAAAAATTTAAATCTCTCCCCAATGCCGAACAATACCTTAAACCGAATTTCAATTTTGC
This sequence comes from bacterium, assembly GCA_030650415.1. Lineage (GTDB taxonomy): Bacteria > Patescibacteriota > Patescibacteriia > Patescibacteriales > GWC2-42-12 > GWC2-42-12. The sequence goes on from JAUSEG010000012.1 coordinate 1,216, forward strand.
CGAATTAAATAAAATCGCCGGCCGATTGAGCGACAATCAGTTCGCCGAAGAAATGGGAAGAGAAAAACAAAAACTATTTAAATTGATTAATGAAAATAACCGGCCGTAAAAACAAAATAAAAACAGCCCTTGCCGCCTGCGGCGGCAAGAGATAAAATAGAAGCAACCTTTACAAATTAACGCGCAAATTCATTAAAAACCACTTTCCAATTTGGGTATCATTTTAGAATTAGAGAATACTCTATGGGTTATTATTTTTGGCTTTATAGGAGCCCCAAGGATAATAAGTACTATTGGAACTTTAGATCGGGCAATAATGAGATTATTTGTTGGTCCGAGGGTTATAATGCCGTGGAATCCGCGCTTCATTCAATCCAGCTTGTTAAGGGCTATGCCAGCACCGCACCCATAAGGCAATAATCTGTATCGGGGCAGCCGCTGGATATCACAAGCGGCTGCCCCCTAATTATTAATTTTACGAAATACGATTTGCGTCACTTTCACGCAATTTCCGCGCAATATATTGAGCCAAACATGTTGTTATCTTAGTCATGCTTTCTTTTCTAAGCCTGGCGTCGATCTCGAAAAGCACGCCGAAAAAACCAACTAAGTTTTGTTTGGCTTCCCACACTTCCTCTGATTTTAATTCAAACTCTTTCATATAAAATTTTCGTTCATCCTCGGATATCCCATCAATTTCCATAAATTTAAAATTTAATATTTATACCTTAAGTTTAGTATGGTTTCGGCATCATTTCAACCATTTCCACCGCCTCCGCGTTCGTGGCTGGACACGGCTGGTGTGAGGCGGTGGGGCACGAACGCCGGAAACGAAACGAAAATGCTGAAAATAAAAGCGTGCGTCTAAGGTATGAAATTTATTTTTTAAAGGGCTTGCCTTTCGTTTCGATTACGAAACGAACGCCCTTTAAAAAATAAATTTCGTTCAATTGGTAAGTTAAAGCGTGAATGGTAAAAAGGGTTTGAGCACGTCCGACGGCGGGCGTGCGCCTAACTCGATTTTTTAAGACGCCTTTGAAAGTCGTCGTAAAAAACAAGTTAGGCGACGCCCTTGAGCCTGCATCGCCAAGTTCGCAGTGAATGGCGCGAAATTAAATGCCGTGAATTGGAGTGGTCGGGCGAAGTCCCACGAGAACGGCGGAAAGCGAAAACTAAAAAACTAAAAATTGAAATTGCGAAACGGCCGTCAGAAAAATAGCAAACGCTTGAAACCGGCGAAGCGTTTAATATTTTTCCGACCGCCGTTTCTTTAGATGAGGTTATCTTTTAGTTTTTCAGTTTTCGCTCACCGCCTGCTTGAATGGCAGGGTAAATGCCGAGAGGTAAAAGTTTTCGGAAGTTGCGGGCGGGATGTTATTCGTGCGGCTCGCCAGGTTCGTGCTCCGCCCGCCTAAACAACACATCTCGCTATAAATTCACGCCATATTTTTTTTCATGGCGCTTAAAAACCGCCCGGAACAGGGTGCCGCCATTTCTCATGGCGCGGATTTCGGCCACATGTTCGGGCATACGGATTGAGCAGTGTTCGTGGTTGATTCCTTTAAGGTGGGATCGTAAAATTTTATTTCAGTTCGTTTTTTGTCCTGTTTCTTGAGTTGCGGAACTTTCTTGTTTTAAAGTTCGTTTTTATTTTTCGTTTAGTATATTGTTCGTTAGTGCATTTGCATTTTACTCGCAAGATTTAATATGCTTTCTTTTAAAATTTTCTTTTTATCTTTAATTGGTGTCTTGGGGACGCCATCTCCTGGCGTGCCGGCCACACCAGCCCTGGTGTTCCAGCGATGGAAACTTTCTTCGTTTATTGAGTACTTATGCACAGGATTATATCCCATGTCGGTTCCGGCGCTTTGGAAAATTATTTCGTTATCAGCTAATTTTTTTAAAACTTTAGAAATATTCCAATGATTAGTTTTTATCATCTCTTCGAATAACCTCAAACTTATCTCCGCTTCTTTACGATGATATCCGTATGTTTGACGGATAATCGCTAGGAGGACTCTCATTTGAAGCGGACCAAAACTCGAACCGATCAGGTACTTTAAAATATCGTTATAAAGCATTGTAAATTTTCTACTTGGTTGTTCGTTGTATATTTTCATTTTGTATATTTCTTTCTTTTTTTAAACGTTGATCAATTTTATAAAGCAAACTAAAAAATCCAGAGAGATTCCGACTTGCTTCCCATTGCTCCTCGGGTTTTATATTCGAGGTATCGAGAATGCGCAGTTGTTTGAGATTAGAAATTTTTTCCATACAAAAAAGCTAAGTATCTCCATGTACTTAGCTTAACACTTTTTATAGATTTTACCACTAATATTAGCCTAAATTCTCGTATGCACACGAGTTGTTACTATTGCTCGTAACTGAAGCCAGCCGGTTGCTCTATTAAGTCTTTTGTCTGCGCTTTTTTTCTCTTCCCAGTATGATAGATATGTTTGTAACGCTGAAATCTGCTTCGTAGCCTCTACTTTTTAATTCATTTAATATCTGCTGGCGGGTAAACTCCGGATGATCTTTGGCAATTTTGTAAATCTTGTCGTTCCTTTCGCGGCTAGGGTATTCTTTCTTTCCTTTTACATGGGAAAAAATATTTACGTCTCTATTTTTAGGGCTCCATTGATAACTTTTTTGCGCTTTCATTACTACCGGCCGCCATATATGTTTAATGTCCTCTATTGTTGTTAATTCATTGATTTGAATTTGCAGATGGTAATTTATCGTAGGAAAATAATCTGAAATTAAAATTGCCGGCACGCATTTAAAGATGCGCTTCTTAGGTATGCCGAAAAGCATGGCCGTTGTGATTCTCTTAAATATTCTGCGATTAATTTTTTTGGGCTCGCAGAAATCCATATTAAAATTGTCAAAGATATAGCGTTCCAGTTGCAAAGCATTGCCTTTGGTAAAATAATCGCTCCAATGTTCCAGCGATAGCTGTATAAGATCGTCAAGTTTATTTGAGCCATTATCGATTTCAGCTTCTTCAAAAAGACCAGGCTTAATATCAAAGTTTTCTCTACATTTATTGATTGCGGTAATGACATTTTCATTTATAAAAATATCTGAAATCGACTCTTCAATTTTTTGAGCCGCGAGTATTTCTGCTTTGGTCTTATTGGCATCGTTCATAAATTTCTATTGCTTGCCTATATTTTAACTTAGTATTAAGATTAATTCAACGATTTTCTGACCGATTAGCCAAATTCACCACGCAAATTTTTAATTAGACGATGAAGCAGAAAAGGGATTGAGAAAATTTAAATTGGTAAAAATTACATGAATTTAACTCCTCAAGAAAAAATTAGCTTGTTTAAATCCTTGTTCCGCGGGCGTGAGGAAGTTTTTGCTGTTTATTGGGAGAAAGCCGATAAATCAGCCAGCGGATATACGCCAGCCTGTTTGAACGAATGGAAAGCCGGGGTATGCTATAAATTGCAAAGACAAAAATGCAAAGATTGTCCGCATGCCAACTACACCGGGTTGAATGATTATTATATTGAGGAGCATTTGCGAGGCAATAAAATTTATGGAATCTATCCATTACTTGAAGATAATCATTCTTATTTCATTGCCGCTGATTTTGATGGTAAGAATTGGGAGAAGGATATTTTAAGGTTTTATAAAAAATGTAAAGAATATAATTTACCGGCATATATTGAGAGATCAAAGTCCGGCAATGGCGGGCATGCCTGGATTTTTTTTGAAGATAAATATCCGGCATTCAGAAGCCGCAATATTATGGTAAATATTTTACGAGAGGCAAAGATAATTGATCAGTTTGCCAAGGAAGACAGCTTTGACCGCTTATTTCCCAACCAGGATGAACATAGCGGCAAAGGTTTTGGCAACCTGATTGCCTTACCTGTGCAGGGTAAGGCCAGGGAAAATAATAATACGATTTTTTTAAATCCCGAAAATGGGTTATTACCGATTGACGATCAGTGGGAGTTGTTAAAAAATATTAAAAAAATTTCTATCGCTCATTTAGATAAGCTTTATAATAAATTTAACGGCGCTGGTAATTCTGATAATAAAAAAGGATCAAATTTCTCAAAGCAGTTAACCATAACCGTCGCGGAAAAAATTTATATCAACAAAATTAATTTACCAAGGGCGCTGGTAAATTTTTTGCGGGATGAATTGAATTTTATAAATTCTGAATTTTTGATTAAGAAAAGAATGGGGTTGAGTACTTACAAAATTGAAAGATATTTTAAACTGATTGAATCGGAAGAGAATAATTATGCCATACCGAGAGGATTTTTAAGTGAGCTAGTAAATTTTTTAAACGAGAAGAATATCAAATTTGTCCTTAATGATAAGCGTAAAAAATGCGAAGCCGTAAAATTAGAGAGCACCTGCAAATTATACGACTATCAGCAGGAAGCGGTTAAGGATATGCTGGCCGAAGATAATGGCGTGCTTGTCGCGCCGCCCGGCGCCGGCAAAACGATAATGGGTATTGAAATAATTTCTCAATTAAAACAGCCAACCCTAATTTTAGTTCATAAAAAACAGATTTATAGCCAATGGCTCCAAAGGATTGAAAGTTTCATGAATATCCCCAAAAGAGAAATTGGCCAGATATGCGGGAATAAAAAAACGGTTGGAGATAAAATTACGGTGGCCATGCTTCAAACCTTGTCCAATACTGATAATTTTGCCGAATTGGGACTTAATAATATCGGCTTGGTTTTAGTTGATGAGTGCCACCATATTCCGGCCAAAACATTCAGGAAGGTCGTAACTAAACTCAATCCATATTATCTCTATGGTTTCACGGCCACGCCGAAAAGAAAAAATAATGATGAAAAATTGATTTATATTTATTTGGGAAAAATTTTGCACACGATTAGCAATTTTACCAACCAAATAAAAGATGATAAATTTAAATTAGAAGAAAACATTAAAACAGAGGTGATAATTAAAAATACGGAGATAGATGTGCCATTTAAAGTTAAAATAGACAATTTTCAAATCCTGTCTAAAATCATTATCTTTGATTCTAACCGCAATAAATTAATTATAGATGACATTAAAAAAGAAGCCGACAATGGAGCCAAATGTTTAATACTAACCGAAAGAAAGGAACATGTTGAAGTTTTAAGCTATTATTTAAAGGGTAATTACGAGATTATAACTTTAACGGGCGAGTTGACTGAAAAACAGAAGAATGAAAAGTTAAAGCAAATTGAGGCCGGAAATTTTCAGATTATAATTGCCACCGGCCAGCTTATCGGCGAAGGCACGGATTTTCCAAATTTGAATTGCTTATTTTTAGTTTATCCTTTTGCGTTTGAAGGCAAGCTCGTGCAATACATCGGGCGGATCCAACGAGGTCAGAATTTGAGTAGCACCATTTATGATTATCGAGATATAAAAATAAGCTATCTTGAAAAATTTTATAAAAAGCGGGAAAAGTATTATAAAAAACACTTTTAGGGAAGCAAATTTTAAAAATGTTATAGAGGATATTTATCAAGATAATAAAGATTAATTTTTATGGAGTTTTTATCAAAGATTCAAGGTTTTGTGCTAAATTTATCATTCAATTTTTGAAATATAGCCAATTCCCCGGCCAGTTTATCCCAATTCATTTTACTGAACTCGTCGTATAACTGACCCACATATTTTTTTGAGTTGTTTAACAAAAAACCGCCTTTATTGGTGGTTTTTTGTTACTTGCATATTTTATAAATACTAAAATAGTTTGTTTATATCTACCAAATAGACCTTACCCGTTTGTTTTATAAAGAAATTATCCCCCGACCAACCCCATTCATATGCAGGAGAATAGGCTCCGGGGTCAAAATCTAAGTTATTAAATATCTTTTTTATTGTTGTCCCATTTGAAATACTAAATCCATGTTTAACACACCCCATCTCGAAAGCACTCCTTGTGCAATATCCTACAACGAAAAATTTTTCTGCATCTGTTTTTTTAAAAAACATAACGCTATTGGAAGTATGCGCTGTATATTTTGATGTCTCCCTGTCTACACCTAAAAGAGTAAATATGCCTGTTTCCGGACTGAAAAAATAATAATTATCAGTACGCGGAGTAAATTTAATTTGACTGCCGGGTACGGTGCCATTAGAAAAGTAGTGTATTAATAAATCCTTGCCTATCCAGGCGCAGTCAACTATATATGCCGGTGGCACAGGATATGAATATGTTTCTAATTCCTTGGTTTTAAGGTTAATGAACTTTAAATCAGTAAATGTACAAGAATATAGAATGTAGGCGCTGTCTATTGGTCTTGGCGTTAAAAATTTTACCGCATCAATCACCCCATTTTTTGGTCCAGCAGTTAACTTTAAATTTTCCAATTTTTTAATTTCCGATGGATCAATATTTTTAATTTCCTTGAGATCTACTCGCACAGGTCCAGGTTCAATATGATAACTTTCATTATACTTTACTCCTTTATAATTATTAATATCCGGACCAGTAATTATCTTAACATTAGGATCGAGAGAGTAGAATTTTTTATAAGAAACTACATAACCAATAACTACTAATATAGTTAAGGAAATTATGATAGCCAAAATTATAACCGTAATTAATGTTTTTTTCATAGGGTTTAGATTTAAATATAAATTGACATTAATATCTCTATTTTACCCCAATATTAAGAAAATGTATACAAATAGCGCCGCGTCTACTGAGTTATAAGATAGCTCCATAAGAGATCCAGACTGTAATGAGTATTGGCATAAAGCACCCCCGCAAAGGGTGTTTTATTTTTGTTTAATTTTTATACTCCGCTTAGCTGGCGGTTAAGTTCTCTTTCAAGCATAGCCGGAAAGTCTTTTATAATCTGATGTTGATCCATGGGCAGGAAAGTTCCGAGTTCGCCTTTGAAATTAATTTTTTTTGCGTCGGCCAGTATTTTATTTTTAACTTCGGCCAGTTTCTTTTTTTGTTCGGCGGAAATCATGCCTTTGCGCATCATGAAATAAAGATCATAAAAGTCTCGCGGTTTTTTTCGTTCCAAGAGTGCGCCAAAAATTTTTTCTTCCACCAAATCATTTTGTGATAGATGGATAATCGTGTAGGTCGGCGTGAAATCGTTGGCCACGCTGTCCACTTCGCCCATAATGCTCTTGCCATTGCGGGCCGAGACGTTTATTTCCACGCTGACCGGCGGATAATCAAGCAGGCGGAAAGTGGCAACGCCGAAATAACCGCCGCTGGTAACGCCAATTTTATCGCCAATTTCAACTTTTATATTAGCGCTGGACATCTCCGCTAAAACGTGGACAAAGAGCTCTTCAATAAATGATTTAACCTTATTCCGCGCTACGCCAAAAAGAGAAAAATCCAAGTCCTCGGAAAAACGCGGACTGTTGTAAATAACGCGCAGGGCGGTTCCGCCCTTGAAAAGCAATTTTTGAGAGTCCGGTAATTTATATAATTCCGACAAAAAAACCTGCTGAAAATATTCCCTGATAATATTGGGAAATAATCCCATTTGGTATTGCTTGCTTAATTTTTCTAATGATTCGATTGAAATCATAGGTTGATTATTTATTATTTATTTCAATGTGGTTTTTATTACGCTTATAAGTTTTTTATTATTAAATAGCAAGGCGTAGGCTATGGCTTTTTCTGGATTAATTTTTTCTTTATTAAATCGAGAAATCGGCTCCTGCTTATTCCTTAATCGTAAGTAATTTGTATCTACGAAGGCTTTTTCGGCGTTAGCAATATTAAAATTTAACCCTTGCTGTTCTTTAATTTCGTAGCCGGTATAGGCGGCCTTTTTTATTCCGCGATAAGAAAAAATTTTTCCTAATGTTTCAAAACGGCGAGTTGTCTTAGTGGTGACCGAAGTAATTTCATAAACCGTTTCGGGGATTACGCCATGATAGGACAAGGCAAATTCCAGAGAAATATAAGACGGACTGCAAAGTTTATTGGCAATATAAACATCCGGCGGTAAAACACCCGGAAAGGCGTATAATCCTCGTTTAAGCTGTGTTATAAACCCTTGCTTTTTATATCTATGAAGCAAAGAGGTAGTGGCAACGGCAGACACGCCAAAAAGCGAGCGGATATCGTTAGCGCCGAATATATAGAGCTTTTTCTCCTTTATTTTAGCCGAAAAAAATGTTTGATTGATTAACTTAGTCATATTGCCAATTTATCAGAGCTTTATAAAAATGTCAAGTTTTAACAAAAAACACGCCCGCGAGCGTGTTTTTGAAATTTTTATTTATAAATATTTTTTTATTTCATCCATGTTGATTCCGGCGGCGTTTAAAATGGCGTGCGTGGTACCCTTGGGTAAATCCTTCGCATGGTAAGGCAGGGTTATTCTTTTCCCGTCAGAATGATAGAGAATACAATGGCTACCGGTAGTATGATCAATTTTAAAATCGGCTTTTTGCAAAATTTTAAGCAGTCGTTTTGGTTTTAAAACAGGAAGTTTAGGCACAAACAAGAGATTTATTTAAAGATAGGCGAACCGAACCGATAAAAGTTTCGTCATCCGAAGGGATTGACACTTTATGTTTTTTTAAAGATAAAAGATAGCCGTGGATGGCATCAGCCGCCATTTTACGAGCTTCTTTCAAATCGCGCCCATAAGTAATACAGCCGGGCATAGCCGGGACCATAACCGTATAGCCGCCTTCCGGTTCCGACCGGAAGATTACATTGTATTGCAATTTTTCTTGTTTCATGGTTTTAATATAGCATATTTTATGGCTCTGTCAATAAGCTACGAGCGTTTAGGGTCTTGCAAAATTAATTATTAGCTATAGTATTAGATATTAATAGCCAATCGAGGTTTTGCGCTAAATTTTTCATTCATTTTTTTAAATATAGCCAATTCCATAGCCAGTTTATCCCAGTTCATTGTGCTGAACTCATCGTATAACCGACCCAAACGAGAATTGAATAAAAACACCTTTAATTATATACTAGAGTTAGAGGTGTTTTTTGTTTCTAACGGATTTATTTTTAATTTGATTAATATGATAAAAATCACTTACTTTGTTCATGGAACGACTACCGACAACGAAAAGGAAATTTCCTCTGGTTGGTTTGACGTTGATCTTTCTGAGCTTGGAGTTAAGCAGTCGGTTGAGTTAAGAAAATTGGTTAAAGATAAACATTTTGATACTGTTTTTTGTTCTGATCTAAAACGAGCCGCGCGTTCAGCGAAATTAGTTTTTGAAGATGATGTTGAAATAATTCAAGACAGCAGACTAAGAGAGTGCAATTATGGTGAGTATAATGCAAAACCATCAAAAATAGTTGAACCAATGCACGAGATGAATATAACCAAAAAATTTACCGGCGGCGAAAGTTATGAAGATGTCAAAGCCAGAATGGGCAGTTTTCTGGATTATTTGAAAAAAAATTATGACGAAAAGTCGGTGGCAATTGTAGCTCACAAAGCGCCTCAATTAGCCCTAGATGTAATACTCAAGAATAAAACTTGGAAGCAGGCTTTCGCCGAGGATTGGAGGAAAAAGAAAGCATGGCGACCGGGCTGGGAATATATTGTTAAGTGATTAATTTTTATTAAGAGCGTTAGAATTTTAATATGAGTATGAAAAACATAAAATCATTTATTAAGCGCAACAGGTTTATTATCATTTCATTTTTGGCGGTTATTTTAATTGTGGCTTTTGTTGAATTAGGCATGGGCAGGTCGTTCTTCGGACCGGATGGGAAATTCGGCTGGTGGGACGGGAATATTTGGGGAAACGAAAATTCACAGCGTGTTGCTGACGTTTATTCTTTTACGCATATTATACATGGGCTAGTTTTTTATCCGTTTTTATGGATAGTTGTTCGGCGGTTTCCTGCGCGCTACCGTTTTCTTGCCGCGCTTATTTTGGAGGGTGCTTGGGAGATTTTAGAAAATTCTTCGTTTATTATTAATCGCTACCGAGAAGCGACAATTTCACAGACATATTTCGGCGACAGTATTCTCAACTCGTGTAGCGACGTGGTAATGATGTCGATTGGTTTTTTAATAGCGTATCGTTTACGGCCATGGCTGAGTGTATTAATTGTTATCTGCATAGAACTCGTCTTGCTTTTATGGGTGCGCGACAACCTTAGCACTAACATCATTATGCTTATTCATCCTATTGATGCTCTTAAAACCTGGCAATCAGCCATCCAGCCTCATTTTTAAGGTATTAAAATCTCCTTCCCTCGCCATATTTCAATCAATAGCGGGGTGAGGAAAATAAAAAAAGAGAGCGTGGTATAAGCCAGCTCTCTGATAGTTAAGTCCAACGGTTAATAGGCGCTAAGACTTAAGCGCCCCTCGCACGACGGCGACCCATATTGCGGAGCCGAATAATCGCCGTAAACGGCGCCGAGCCAGGGAATAATCTTGCCATTAAGGAACAGGCACAAAAGACGATTTCCATCATAAACAGTGCCGGTCAGATTCAAATAATGGTGGCGAAGAATCTCCGGCTCGTACATGGCCATCGTGATTCCCTCGGCCGCAGTACAGGGAAAACGGCCAAACCGATCAAACTGTTGAAGACAGACACTTGGCTTAACGCCGAGCATTCCACGCCCATCTTCAATGCCTGCCATGAGGTAATGTCCTCGCGGAATTCTTTGGTTTGGATTGATTATTCTGTGTTCGTCGTAAATGTAAGTTACACCAGGGTTACCGTTAAACGATACTTTGGTCATACGCTCGTAGAACGGCAAACCCGACCTTTGCGGAATGATAGTAAAGGGAATTCTACCTTTGCCCTCATGTGTCGCGCGAACCTTCACAAGAAGCGAAAACAAAGGCTTAATTTCCACTTCCGTAGCCAGCTCGGCTTTTCGGAGCGCCTCCATTCGCTCATCGAAAAGCTTTTTCAGAATTGCGGGCGCGGTGTTAGTTATTATTGTGCTCATCAGAAACCCCTCCTTCCTTGGGGTTGATTTTTTGGTTGATTGTGAATTTTGAAATAGCGATTAGGGATGGCCATAACTTAACATACGCGGATATTCCAGTCAAATATTCTTCCTCTTGATAAATATAGCCCGAGAGACTATTATTATTAATATTATTCACCCCATTAAATATTTTAATCAGTAGCTATAAAATCTTTAAAAAGATTAATATTAATAGGGAAATTTTTAAATTATAAAAATGAATAAATTTAACGGGGTAAAATTTAAACTAGTCTCAAAATTCAAACCCACCGGCGACCCCCGCTAGAAGCGCGGGGCGAGCGTCGACAAAAAAAATTACTTATTATATGCCTAAATTTATATTAAAAAGCAAGTTTCGTCCGACCGGCGACCAGCCGGAAGCTATTGCTAAGTTGGTAAACGGCCTAAATAAAGACTATCGCGATCAAACCCTCCTGGGCGTAACCGGCTCTGGCAAGACTTTTACTATGGCCAACATCATTGAAAAAATTCAAAAACCAACTTTGATAATTTCTCATAACAAAACCCTGGCCGCCCAGCTCTATGGCGAGTTTAAACAATTTTTTCCGGAGAACGCCGTGCATTATTTCGTTTCTTATTATGATTATTATCAACCCGAAGCCTATATCCCCCAAACCGACACCTATATCGAAAAAGAAGCGACCATCAACGAAGAAATTGACCGCTTGCGCCATGCCGCCACCCAATCTCTGCTTAATCGCCAAGACGTTTTAATCGTGGCCAGCGTTTCCTGCATCTACGGTTTGGGCGAACGCGCCGAGTACGAAGCCATGAGCCGGCATTTCCGGGTTGGACAAAAAATCAAACGCCATCAGCTCTTGCGCGATTTAATAAAAATCCAATATACGCGCGACGATAAAGAATTTAAACGGGGCAGTTTCCGCGTTAAAGGCGAAAACGTTGACATTCACTTAGCTACGGGCGAGGGCCTGGTTAGAATTACTATGTTCGGCGATGTAATTGATAAAATCAATATCTATAATATCCGACCGGGAGCAGACGCGCCGCTCTGGTCGGCCGATTACCGCCGCCAGCATGCCCAGGAACTCGAAAAAATTTCTATTCTCCCTGCCAAGCACTTTATGACGCCGGAAGATAAAATGGCCAGAGCCCTAAAAAATATTCGCCAAGAATTAAAACAAAGGCTTAAAGAATTAAAGAAGCAAAGCAAAGAAATGGAAGCTTACCGGCTGGATAAAAAAACCAACTATGACTTGGAAATGATGGAAGAAGTCGGCTATTGCAATGGCATAGAAAACTATTCTCGGCATCTAACCGGCCGCGCGCCCGGTTCGCCGTCCGAAACTTTAATTGATTTTTTCCCTAAGGATTATTTAATGTTCATGGACGAATCGCATGTCTCTGTACCGCAAATCCGCGGCATGCACGCCGGCGACCAATCAAGAAAGCAAACCTTGATTGATTTCGGCTTTCGCCTGGAAAGCGCGCGGGACAATCGACCACTTAGCTTTAAAGAATTCAATGACAAAATTAAACAGGTAATTTATGTCAGCGCCACGCCGGCCGAATATGAAATAAAGAATTCTAAGCAGATAGTCGAGCAATTAGTTAGGCCGACCGGACTCTTAGATCCGGAAATAAAAGTCAGGCCAAACGCCGGGCAGATTGAAGATTTAATTAAAGAAATAAAAGTGAGAACCGCCAAGGGCCAAAGAACTCTGGTCACGACCTTAACTAAACGGATGGCTGAAGAATTATCCAGCTACTTAGCCGAACAAAAAATTAAAGTTAACTATCTGCATAGCGAGGTCAGCACTCTGGAGCGGGTGGATATCCTGCGCGATTTACGCCTAGGAAAATACGATGTTCTGGTTGGCATTAATCTCTTGCGCGAAGGCCTGGATCTGCCCGAGGTATCGCTCGTAGCAATTTTAGACGCGGATATGTCCGGCTTCCTGCGCACCGAAACCTCGCTCATCCAGACCATGGGCCGCGCCGCTAGGCACCTGGAAGGCAAGGTTATCATGTACGCGGATAAAATCACGCCGGCCATGCGCTACGCCATTAACGAAACTAAGCGACGCCGCCGCTATCAGGAAAATTACAATAAACAGCACGGCATCATACCGCGGCAAATTACGGCTAAATTTCATGAGAGTATGATTTAAAAAAGAGCGGTGATCATTTGATCCCGCTCTATTGGCTTAGAGAGAACATTGGCTTAGAAAAAACATTGACTTAACCGGCCGTCTGCTTTTTTTAGATAATCCCAGCTTTATCATATTGATTTTACGATAATAGCAAGATTTTCTGTAGCTTCCGTGCCTATCCTTAGTATGGCAAGCGCCACAACCTCCGACCGGCTCAACCAAATAAAGCAAACTGTTTTGCTCGCAGTTTACTCTGACATCCTTAATTTTCAACACGCAACCGGAAGTTTCTCCTTTTATCCATAGCTCGTTTCTGGAAGTCGACCAGAATACGGCCGTTCTTCTTTCCACTGTCAAACTGACGGCTTTGGCGTTGGCATAGGCTAAGAGCAAAACTTCTTTAGTTTGCCAGTCCTGCACCACCACCGGTAGCACTCTAAGACCGAGCCTGGTAATCTTCTTAAGTTTGCCAAAGTCCAAACACAATCGTCCATTTTCTTCCAGTTCTTTTCTTTTCATTTTGTTTATTTGTTTATTGTTTACCGTAGTCTGTCGTTTGATTGTAAAGATCAAAAAACCCTTCTTATTTCCAAGAAGGGTGGAGGTTTGATTATTTTAAAATAAAAACTCAACTCTTCTTAGAAACTAAAGAAGAGTTATGATGAGAATTTTCTCTATCTAAAATTAAACGATACCCGCCGGCGCCATTGTTCAACCATAGAGCCACGCGCGCCACCGTCGTGGTGCTGACTTTCAGCTTTTCCGCTATTTCACGGTAAGGCAAACCCTGATTTACCAGGCGGGCGATCTGCCAACGTTCGCTCATTTCCTTAATTTCATCAATCGTGCATAAATCACGAAAAAACCGCTCGGCTTCTTTAAGCGATTTTAGGCTAATTATCGCCTTAAACAGACTATCGGTTTTTTCATTAAATTTAAACTTTTCCATAGATTTTTCCTTAACTTTGTATCACTATACTAATACATTAACACAAATAAAAAATTTGTCAAGTCCCCTATTTAAGACATTGACAAACCGCTAACCTCCTTGCTTTTTTATTTAAATTCCGCCCGGCTTCTTAGCTTCCTGTGATAACCGATCGCGAAGCGGTGCGCTTCATCGCGCACTCGCTTAATCAGATGCAAGGCCGGCGAGGCTAAAGGCAATTCTAATGATTTTGACTCGCCGGGAAAAAATAGTTTGTCCGGCGCCGAGGCCGACCTTAGACCCAGCCCCTTGGAAATAGCGATCAATGGAATCGCCAGTTTTTGTTTTTTCAAAACGCTTGACGCCGCGTTTAGTTGAGGCTTGCCACCGTCCACAATAATTAAGTCGGGTAGCGGCCAGCGCTGTTTGTCATCCTGGAGCGAAGCGATAGGATCTCTTCGTAATTTCCCTTCATGAGATGCTATCGCTCCCTGCGGTCGCTCCAGCATGACAGAATGAGTAAATCTCCTCTCAAGAACTTCCTTTAGCATACCTACGTCATTGGCTTGCCCTTGCCCAATTTTTATTTTAAATTTTCGATATTCATTTTTATTCGACTCGCCGCCGCTAAAAACTACCATGGAACCGACGGCTTCGCGCCCGAAAATATTGGCGATGTCATAGCCCTCTATCCGCTCCGGCGCTTTTGGCAAAGCTAGCAATTTGGCCAATTCCACTACGTCATTGGCGTATTTTTCTCCCACGCTTAGGACTCTGGCGTTCTCTAAAACCTGTTTCATATTTTTCAGTTCATATTTCAATCTGCCGAGCGCTTCATTATCGGCCTCGTCGCGATTATTCTTTTCCAGCTTCTTTATTTTAACTTCTCTGGCTACGCCAGATCTGGCGAAGCCAGACAACTTCTTTATTCTAACTTCCATATTCTTAACTATCTTTCCCTTCTTCCCTTCTAAAAACATAATCAACGGTTTAATCACCAACTTAATATACTCCTCTCTGGTAATCCGATCGGCGCAAATGCCTAAACATCTGCCAATTTGGTAATAAAAGCAAGGCCGGGTTTGCGTTTTTCTCATATTGCAGTAGGGCCAAATTTTTCTGATGGCTCGAATAGTTTCGCGCGCCGCCAGAGAGCTTATAAACGGCCCGAAGTATTTACCCGATTTATCAATCTGCCTGGTTATGAAAACTCCGGGAATCTCATCTTCCGTGGAAATTTTAATATAGGCAAACCGCTTATCGTCCCGTAGAAGCACGTTATAATAGGGCTGATATTTTTTTATTAAATTGGCTTCTAAGAGCAGAGCCTCGATTTCGCTGTCCACCGTAATCCACTTTATGGTTTTTATTTCCGCAAGCATCTTGTTTTTTGCCGGCGTGTGCCCGGCGCTCACGCGCCAATACGAAAGAACGCGGCTCTTTAAATTAGCCGCTTTGCCGATATAAATAATTTCTTTTTTACCGTTAAAAAACTGATAACAGCCGGGGGTTTCGGGTAGATTTAATTTTTTTACTTGTTCTAAGGTCATATTATGTTTGTCATTGCGGGCTTGACCCGCAATCCAGGGGTGAGCAATAAAGACATTAATACTACTAGCTTCTGGATTCCGGCTCGCCTTCGGCTTTAGGGCCGGAATGACAAAAAAACGGTCGCTCGCAATGACAATAATAAATAATCTACCACCTTTATATATAAAAAACAACCCACTTTAAAAATGAGTTGTTTTCATAATTCTTTATTCCTGATTCATTATTCACTATTTGATTTCAATCGCCTGCACCGGGCAGCTTTCGGCCGCGTTTTTAGCGCAAGGTATATCTTCCTGGCTAAGCACGTCCACCTTATTATCGGCATTTAACTTAAAAACCTTGGGACATAGAACTTCGCAGGTTCCGCAACCGATGCATAAATCATTGTTTACTTTAATAGACATAGAGTTAAAATTTCCAATTTTTAATTTTTAATTTCTAAACAATTTCCAATTACTAAATTTTCAAACAGATTAATTGAAAATTTAAATATTAAGTCATTGTTTGAAAATTGTAAATTGAAAATTGAAAATTTGCTATTATATCCAGGTCACACAGGCGACTTTATCCGACTCTTCTTTAAATCTCATTAATCTGACGCCCTGCGTATCTCGCCCTAGAAGACTGACGCTCTTAAACGGCAATCTGATAACCTGGCCTTTTTCCGAAATAATAATTATGTCTTTTTCGTCCATGCTTTCCGCGTTAACTATAAAGGCATTAATCAATTTTCCGGTCTTAGAGGTTACCTTGGCGGTCTTTATGCCCGACCCGCCTCGGCCTTGGGTTTTATATAGCCCGACACTTGAACGTTTGCCGAAACCATGCTCGGAAATTGCCAAGAGCTGATATTTTTTAATCTTCTCTTTATCATTTCTGATAATACCCATGCCGACCACCGCGTCTTCTTTCTTTTTTAATCTTATGCCCCTGACGCCGGCCGCGTTCCTGCCCATATCACGAACGTCGGTTTCTTTAAACCTGATAGCCTGACCCATGGCCGTAATTAACTGGATATGATCATCGCCGTTAGACGGTTTTGTCCAAATCAATCTATCATCGTCTTTAATTTTAATGGCGATTAAACCGGAGCGCCTGACATTCGAGAAAGCGCCGATCTCCACTTTTTTAACCAAGCCTTTTTCCGTGGCAAAAAATAGGTACTTGCTCTTAGCTAATTTATCCAGAGGCAAAACCGAGGTGATTTTTTCTCCGCCGGCCAATTGCAAAAAGTTAACGATCGGCGTGCCCTTAGCGGTTCTTTGCGCTTGGGGTATTTCATAAGCCTTAAGCTGAAAAACTCTACCCTTAGTGGTAAAAAATAATAAATCATTATGAGTCAGAGTGGTGAACATAAAGTCCACCATATCTTCTTCCTTGGTGGTTAAACCGATAACGCCCTTACCGCCTCGACCCTGAACTTTAAAAGTATCGGGCGTGGTACGCTTGATATAGCCGTCGCGAGTCATCATCACTACGGCTTCTTCGTTCGGCACCAAGTCTTCAACGGAAAACTCCTTAACTCCATGAGCAACGATTTTAGTTCTTCGATCATCACCGAATTTTTCCGTTAAATCTTTAATTTCTTTCTTGATGATGTCTTTAACCTTTACGCTCGACTTTAGAATCGCTTCCAGGTCTTTAATTAAAACTCGTTTTTCTTTAAGTTCATTTTCAATTTTCAATCTTTCAAGGTTGGCTAAAGTCGATAGTTTCATGTCCAGAATCGCCTGGGTTTGGCGCTCGGATAGTTTAAACTTCTTCATTAAATTCACTTTGGCCGCTTCTTTGTCTTTCGAAGCTTTAATTATTTTTATCACCGCGTCAATATTATTTAGAGCGATCATTAAGCCTTCTAAAATATGGGCTCGTTCGCGCGCTTTATCTAAATCAAACTGGGTGCGGCGCTTAACCACTTCCGTGCGATGCTTAATATATTCTTCTAAAACCATTTTTAAGGTTAATACTTTGGGCTGAATGCCGTCGATTAGGGCCAGCATATTAACATGAAAAGTCTCCTGGAGCTGCGTCATCTTAAACAGGCTGTTTAAAATCTTTTTCGGATAGGCGTCCTTCTTTAAATCAACCACCACTCTAACGCCGTCTTTATCCGATTCGTCGCGCAAGTCTTTTATGCCTTCAATTTTCTTTTCTTTTACCAAGTCGGCGATTTTTTCCACTAAAGTGGCCTTATTAACCGCGTAAGGTATCTCGGAAATCACAATTTGAAACGAGCCGTTCTTATGTTCGAGCACCTCGGCCACGCCGCGTATGACTATCCCGCCCTTGCCGGTAGCGTAGGCTTGTAAAATATCTTTATGATTATAAATAACACCGCCGGTCGGAAAATCCGGCCCCTTAACGAACTGCATTAAATCTTCAACCGTAGCTTCGGGGTTAGCGATTAAATGAATTATCGCGTCGGTTAATTCTCTTAAATTATGAGGCGGAATGCTGGTTGCCATACCGACGGCTATGCCCATAGTGCCGTTTAGCAATAAGTTAGGCAGTTTGGCCGGCATGACCATCGGTTCCAGGTGCGAGCCGTCAAAATTCGGTATGAAATTAACCGTGTTTTTATCAATATCAAACATCAGTTCCTCGGCAATAGCGGAAAGTTTGGCTTCGGTGTAGCGCATGGCGGCGGCGCTGTCGCCGTCCATTGAATTATGAACAAAGACTCCCGCAGCTAAACAGAAGTTGTGAGTCTTATCTATAGTTAAATCATAAACATCTTCTTTTCCGGTCAACCTTATAATTTTGACAACCTTATGATTATTGCTAACCTCCTGCCTAACTAAATCCGGATTACTTTGAAAATATTTTTTTAAGGCTTTCTGCCAAACCGGAGCGGCACCATAAGAATAAATTTTATTTCTGGTTTTCTCATAATTTTCTTCATTAAGCATCCATTGCTGTTTTATAATTTCTCGACAAATATTTAAAAATTTAATTTTACCGGTTTTATTAACAGTATGATTTTTATTGCCCTTGATAATTTTTTCATGCATTCGCAAACGGTACAAAGGATCTTGCCATAGTTTTTTTAAAGTTTTACTGGCTCGCTTGCTTAACTCGTCCCGTTTTTCCGGATGATCTAAAATATACTGCTTATTGGTTTCGCTTAAAGATCGCTTCATCTTATCGCGATATTCGGGATTTTGCCAATTTTTAATATTTCTTTCTGACAAAGATTTCGCGTAACGCGCTTTATTGTCCGGATTAGACCAAAAAGTTTTTCTGCCTTGCGCGATTTTTTCGCGATATTCGGTGCTTTGATGAAGACTCGCCGCTTGCTCATAATGGATTTTCCAATGTTCACCCCACTGCATTCTGGCAATATTGTCCGGGTCGTTATTTAACTTGTTAAAATCAATATGATGTCTTACTCGCCCCGCGCTTTTCTTATATTTACCCGCGCTCAAGTTATAATTATCTGCCAAATGATGCGCCGGCACCCACTCATTGGTTTTATTTTGATGTATTAAAATATAATCTTCCCTATTTAATCGATCGGTCTTAACGGAAAGTTTTTGATACAAGGGCATTAAAGAATCTCCGGATTTTAACTTCTCCGCTTCCAGATAGACGCCACTTCTTAACATGAACAAATGGTTAGGTGTACATTTTATTTCTTCTCCATTATCCAATATAATCTTAGTGATTTCCGCCTGTTTTTTGGTCAATCTTGGTTTTTCAATCTTGGCGATAGAAATAAGCCCCAAGCTATTAACGGTATAAGTATAATTTTGCTTGCCTCTTTTATATTCTTTTATAAGTTCGCCAAAGCTTAAACCTCTGCCATCGGTCAGTTTTACTTTAGTATCTTTAGTAAAACAGCCGAAGTTACCCTGCCCGCGCACTAACATGTAGCGCATGGAAAAATCTTGCGCCATTCTGACCATGGAATCATAAACCGCCGTATCGCCGTGCGGATGATACTTGCCTAAAACTTCTCCGACCACGGTGGCCGATTTCCTGAATCTGGCTCCGGCTCTAAGGCCGATGCTCCACATAGCGTAGAGAATTCTGCGGTGCACCGGCTTTAAACCGTCGCGCACGTCGGGCAAAGCGCGGGAAACGATCACGCTCATGGCGTAATCCAAATACGATTTTCGCATTTCATCGATCAAGGGTTGCGGTTCAACCATGCCATAAAGAGTTTTCTCTTTTTTAAAGACAGTCTGGTTAGGAATCGAGCCAATGCCGTTCTTCACTTCCCCATCAACGGCTTCTTCAATTGTTTCAACTTTCTTTTTAATCGGTACAACCGCTTTATTCTCCCCCTTTAACAAATGGGGCTGGGGGGATTTAATTTCGTTTTTCTCAATTTCCGCCGGCAAAACTTCAATTGCCTTTTTTACAGCTTTAATCTTTTCCGGCTCTTTGCTCTCGGGTTTTTTTGGCTTTTTTGCTTTAATTTTCTTTAATATTTTTTTTACCATTCTATTTGTCATTCCCGCGGCTTGCCCCGTTAAATGCGAAGCATATTTAACTGGGGAGGCGGGAATCCAGATTATTATATTACTAAATTTATTTTTAAATTATCATTTATTATTTCCTCGTGCTACTCGCCGTTCCGGTCGCCACTTCATCCAGCAATTTACCTTTAAGCAAATTTATCTGTTCCGGACTTAATTTCGGTTCGCCGGATAAATTTTTCTGAATCGTGCCGGCTTGAATTTTTTTTATTTCCGCGACGCCTTGCTTTACCTGCGTCATAGCCTTATCCAATTCAACTTTAGTCTGACTCCAATTAAATCCACTCTCGGCGCCCTTATCTAAACTGATTTTAAACTCATGCTTTAAATTTATAATCCAAACCACAAAAAATATTACCATCAAGCAGCTTATTCCCACCCACATCAGCAGTTTTTTTTCTTGCTCGATTTTTTCCGAATCTGTTTCATTCTCCATAGCTGGATCATTTTTTAACTGCTCCGGTTTCTCTTCTTTTTCAATTTTTTCCGGTAATTTCTTATCGATTTTCTTCCTCGCTTTTGGCATAAAATAACCCTTAAAAATCACCATTTTATGGTGCCTAAAACTACCTAAATTATATCAATAAATAACAGATAAGTAAAGAACAAAAAACTCCGCCTAAACGGAGTTTCTATACCTTGAATTATACCTTAATTAAACAAAAATTTTGGCGAATGGTTCCATGGCTAAAATTTCTTTGGTTTCAGCTTCAGAAATAACCTTGCGTCTTTTAAGAACCTCTATTAATTTACCGACCTTATTGTCTTCTTTGCGCGTTAAAACCACCAAATCGCCGCGCAGATCGGCCAATTTATCGTCTAAATAATCCTTAGTGACCATCGTGGCTTTAATACTTTTAATTTCACTTTCAACATTATCAAAACGACTGCCAATGCCATCAAATTCTTTTTTCATCATCCCGGCTAAGATATCAATCGTTATTTTTTTCTCCATAAATTTGAATGTTATGACTTCATTATAAATCGCTAAACTTGCCTTGTCAAGATTATGCTTACAACCCCAACACCACTAATTCCATATCCTCCTGCGGCAGGTCTTTTTTAGAGATTTTCAGTTTTTCTTCATTCCTCGGCTTAAGCCCCAGCTCTTTAATAAACTTTTCCACGCCGTCAATGTCAACCTTTAATCCCGGAATTTTATAGTGCATGGGGATAACGATTCTGGGCTCAATCTGCGAGATAACTTCCACGGCCTTAGACGCGTTAATTGTATATTTACCGCCCACCGGAATAATTAGAATATCCGTGCCCTCTAATTTTTCCAATTGCTTGGTTTCTAAAATATGCCCTAGATCTCCTAGATGGGTGATAGAAATATCTTCCATCTCAATACGATAAATAATATTTTTGCCGCGTTCTGCGCCGTCCTTCTCGTCGTGCCAGGCTTCCACGCCTTCAATAAACACGCCCTTAACGTCATATTCTCCGGCCATATTAATAATCTGCGGATTGCCGCGAATTGCGCCGGTATTGCTATGATCATGATGATCGTGGCTAACGGTTACGATGTCGGCTTCATAATGCGGCACTTTTAAGCCGATATCGGTGCCGAACGGATCGGTGATTAAAGTCACGCCGTCCGACCCGATTTTATCCTGCAATTTAAAACATGATTGTCCTAACCAGGTTATATACATAGATTATAATTTGTCATTGCGAGCGACCATCTAATTTGTCATTCCGGCCTTCGCCAGCTGGCGGAGAGCCTGCCTGCTGGCAGGCGAAGCCGGAATCCAGGAACGAGTAGAAGAAATGTCTTTACTGGCACCCCCTGGATGCCGGGTCAAGCCCGGCATGACAAGTTAAAAACGCTCCTCGCAATGACAGAAAATTTGTTTATTTATTTTTACTCAATAAAACTGCTTTCGCCGCTTGCATGATGCTAATATCATTCTTCACTAAATTCTGCGCGTATTTAAGATCTTGCTCGGCGATTCTTCTGTCCAAATCGCTTAAATAAGCTTTGGCTTTTTCATTAATCGCTTTAAATTCGGCCAATAAATCTTGAACCTGATTGTTTGTATTTGGCATAAAATTATTGTCTTAAATTATTTATTTTGTCATCTCTGCAACTATTCTTTCAGCATTTTTTCTGTTAACATCCTCGGGAGAACCTCCAACTTTTTTAAAATAGTTAACATAAGCTTCTATTGCCTCCGCTCTCGTCAATTGTTTGTTTGACTTTTTACTGCCAAAAAATTCTTTTATCGCTTCTCTTTGTTTTTTGCCGGAATTTTCCAATTTAAACACTCCCTGCCACTCCTCACCTGAAAATTTAACTTCTGGGCCGGCCTCCTTCGCATCTGGCGTTACCGCGGCTTCGGGGATAGCTCCAGCCGGTTTCGCGGCTTCAGCCTCTCTTCTCTCTCCGGCTTGGGCAAAAGCTTGCTCAAACAATCCTTCTTTAAATTTTTCAGCCGACCCGTTTATATTTTTAATTTCTTCAGGCAAAACAGCAGGCCCGCGTTCAATCCCACCAAAATTTTTTCTGCCTTTTTCGCTTTGAGGGTTGTTGCCTGCTAATCTACTTCTTATTTGTCCAATATTACCCCTGCCCTTGCCTGGTAGATTTTTTCCTCGCTCACGTCTCGGGCTTCTGTTTGGTTCTTGCGGTTGTTCAATTATAATTTCTCCCGGTGTAGTAATTGCGGCAGATGCGCCTTCCATTGAATCGTTTAGCGTAGAATCTTCAGCTTTAGGCGCGGCGGGCCTTGAATCTTCGGTGGTATCGTAAATTTTAGCTTGTCTTTGAAGCTCAGTCCAATTGTCTGCTATTACCTCAATTTCACCGACAATCCCTTTATTACTTTTAAATGTTCTTGTAAAATGTCGTTTGACAGTTTCTACGGCATCTTTGGGCTCTACCTTATTAGCTTCAACTATATAGGCGCCATAAGCGTTCATGGCTTGAATTAAAGTCATATCAACCATTCCATCAAATACCCCTTTCAATTTAAAATTATTTACAATAACATTGTCATATTTCCACTCTGTGCCGAAAAGGCGGAATAGCCATATTCCTGTTTTCATTGTTGTTCCTTTTTTTTCATTTTCTACTTTTTGCCGTTCTTTCAATTCTTGCTTTGGCGTAAACTCTATAGCGGCCGGCGGAACGACTGGCGCGGTTTCAATCCCGGGTCGTTTATTCAATTCACGCATCCTGCCCTTGGGTTTAAACCCTTTTTTGCCTGTTGACCAAACGCTTTCGCTGCCGGTCTCTCCTGGTTTGAATCGCCCGCTCTTAACCTGCGGTTGGTCCGCTTGAATTTTTCTCCTCTCCTCCAGCGCTTCATCGCCAGAATCACCTGCCTCGTTTAACTCGTTTACTTCATCAACGGCACGATTAACCTCCCTAAGCCTTTTCTCATTTGCCGCTTGTTCAGCTAATATTTCTTCTACTTTTTCATCAGTCCAATTTCTATCTGAAACGGCAGTTTTAGCAAGGGGTGAAACAGTTTCCCTTTTTTTCGGTCTAACTTTAATTACTCTTCCAGCTATTTGACTGGTCGCGCCATTTTCCAAATCAATTCCTTCTCGCTCATGTGCTCCCGCTCTTTCTCGTTCCTTAGCCTCTGTCGCCCAATTATCATCAGTCGAATCACTGCCAGGCGCTTCTGCCTCGGTCGTTTCTAATTTTTTTCCTTCATCCGGCCACTCTATTTTAATCATTTTGGCTTTCGCTCCTAGCTCAATTTTTCCCGGTCTGGATTTTACCGGCTCTTTTTCCGCCGGCGTCTTTTCCACTTTCAATTCCGCCGGCGTCTTGCTAATTTTATTTATTTTCTCTAGTACCGCATTAACCTCGTCCAGGCTTCTTTTGAGTTTAGTTTGCCTCTGGTTCAGTTTTTCCTTCCTACTTCTAAACATTTTTAAATTCGCCTCGGCTTGCGCTTTTAATTTTTCACTTTTTTTGACTTCATCTTCCAACGATCCGCCGATTTTCTTGTAGCTTTGTAGCTTTCTAATAATATCTACTAAATCCTCTATTTCCTGCTCATAAACCCCTTCTTGATTAGTCACTTCTTCCAACAAAACAGAAAAACCGTTCAACCTCTCGTTTAAAAACCCTTGCCTCTCTAAGAGCGGCTGGCTAATATAACCCAACTCGAGGTTTAGCGCTTCCTGCTTTTCGTCTATCTTCTTCATCTCGCGATTTAGCGCTTCCTGCTTTTCGTCTATCTTCTTCTGCCAGGAAATTTCTTGGTTTTTCAATCTGACTAAGGTTTCCTCATCTATAATTTTTTTATTTTCCTCTTTTTTTTCTCTGAAAATTTCCAAGTCTTCCCTTTCCTTTATAGAAATTTCCAAACTTTCCCTTTCCTTGGCCAAGTTCGGTCCGGTCTCGGTTTCCAGTTTATTTAGATGCCTTTCCCTTTCCTTGGCTAAGTTCGGTCCGGTCTCGGTTTCCAGTTTATTTAGATGCCTGGCTAAAATTTCGCCAGCCGCTTTATTCATCTCTTCCGCGGTTTTTTCTGCCAAAACAACTTTTTCCGTGCCCTCTTTACCTTTAACATAAGTCCTAATATATTCTTTTTGATTAATTTCTTCCGGACTTAAATCAAATTTTTCAGCCGCTTCCTTCAATTCGTCCGGCTTCAATTTACGTTCTCTTCCTTTATACCCTTTCTTTAATTCTCTGGTGTCAACTAGCCCTTTTTTACCTTCTAAAGCGTATTTGCTGCCGACAGCTCCTTTAAAAGAGAACCATTCTGCTTTAAGAGAAAACCACTCTGCTAGCTTATTTCTGACCTTTAACCCCATGCCTGCCGATTTAAACGCGGACGCGTCATGTTCGGCTTTTAAACCCAGCCGGCCAATTTCTTTTGGAGCGTAAATTTCATCAAAAAAATCTTCTGAACCATCAAGATTGCTTATAATCTCCTCCCGAGCTACTTTGCCCAAGCCGCCTAAAAAAGCTTGGCTGTTTTCAATTTCTTCATCCAGCCTGCTAACCACGGCTTGCGCCTCCGGAGAATGTTCCGGCTTTATTTCTTCTTCTTGCTCTTGCTCTTGTTTCAATTCTAATGGCGATGTCTTTTTTGGCTCTTCTTGAGTGCCAAAAAATTTGCTTAAGAAACCCATATTTTTTAAATTAATTATAATCTGGCTGACAGCGAAATTTTTAACCTGGCGTCCAAGGCCTCGGCAACTTTTTGTAAAAAAGCAATGCTCGGATTGTAATTGCCGGATTCCAACCTTGAAACTGCCGATTGCTTTGTGTCGATTTTTCTGGCAAGCTCTTTTTGAGTTAAACCCTTTTCAATTCTTCTTTTAATAATTATTTCAATCAAAGCAAACTCAGGCCCAAGATTATTATACGCCTTGTTAACTTCTTTGTCTTTTAATAATTTTGTTTTAAATTGTTGGTAGTTTTTCATACTATCTATGATAACTTATATGTTCAAAAAATTATCTTGAAAAATATTTTCCATCATCATCGTCATCCGGATCTTTTACGGTAGAGACCTCTTCTTCATCCGGCAGACTAACCATCTTTATTCTCTCTGGTTTGAAATTTTTTTGTTCACTCGCAATCTTTTTTTCTACCGGTTCATCGATTTCCGATTCGTCTTTATTATCTTCGGCTTTCTCTTCTTCAATTTCCGACTCGCCTTCCTTATCTTCTGCTTCGTCCTCGACTTCGGTTTCTTTAATTTCTTCTGTTTCAGCATCAGTCTCTTCTTCCGCTTCAGGTTCATCCTCCAAAGCTTCAGCGTCGGAGGACAGATATTCATCCGGTGCCACCGCTTCGGCTTGCTTATGCAGAGGCGCGCCTGCCTGCGCAGGCAGGCCGCTAATCCCTTGATTAATTATACTATCATACTGCTCGCGACTAATCAAAACTTCTCGGGGCTTAGAGCCATTACCCGCGCCAATCACGCCGGCCTCTTCTAAAAGATCTAGGAGCCGAGCCGCTCGCGCGTAGCCGATGCTTAAGCGCCTCTGCAAATATGAAGCCGAAGCTTTCCCTGAATTAATGATTAACTCTTTGGCTTCAGACATTAATTCATCGTCGTCTTCACTCCCGTTGCCGTCTAAACCTACGCCCCCCATGCCCTTAACCTTTTGCCTTTCCGTAATATTTTCAATATATCGCGGCTCGCCGCCCTGATCTTTAATGTAGTTCACAATCCGCCTAATTTCATTTTCGCTGACGAAGGCGCCCTGCAATCTCTTCGGCTTGGAAATTTCCGCCGTGGTAAAAAGCATATCGCCTCGGCCCAAGAGTTTTTCCGCGCCCAAAGAATCTAAAATCGTGCGTGAATCAATGCCTGAAGCTACGGAAAAAGCGATGCGCGCCGGCATGTTGGCTTTAATTAAGCCGGTGATAACGTCAACGCTCGGCCTCTGGGTAGCTAAAACCAAATGGATACCCACTGCTCTGGCCATCTGCGCCAAACGGATAACGCCGGCTTCAACTTCTCGCCCTGACGCTACCATTAAATCAGCCAATTCGTCTATAATAAAAACGATAAACGGCATTTTGCCCGTCCCGAGCTTGCCGAGGCGGTCTTCACCCATTTCATTATAACTGCCAATATTTCTCTTGCCTGATTTAGCCAAGGCTTCAAACCGCCGATCCATCTCGTTCAAGCACCATTTTAAAGCATTAATGGTTTTATTGACATCGGTAATCACCGGCGTTAAAAGATGCGGTATGCCGTTATAGACCGGCAGTTCAACCCGTTTTGGATCAACCATAATAAAACGCAAATCGTCCGGACTATTTTGATATAATAAACTTATAATAATCGCGTTTAAGCAGACTGATTTACCGGAGTTAGTCGAACCGGCGACTAAAAGATGGGGCATTTTTGATAAATCGTCCAGCCAAACTTTTCCGGAAACGTCCTTGCCTAGAGCAATCATAATATTACTTTTTCTGGTTTTAAACATCTCGCCGGCTAAGACTTCGCGAAGTCCGACTATCGCCTTGGTTTGGTTCGGCACTTCCACGCCGACTAAAGATCGTCCCGGAATGGGCGCTTCAATTCTAATCGGGTGCGCGGCCAAAGACAGAGCCAAATCGTTGCTTAAGGTCGTAATCTTGGTTAATTTTATACCTTCGGCCGGTTTTAAAGTATATTGGGTAACGGTCGGACCAACGTTAACTTCTCCCATCTCTACCGGAATATTAAAATTTTCCAGCGTCCGCTGGATAATCATCATGTTATTTTTAATATCGCCGGAAGTGGGTTTGCCGATTTTAGGGTTTAGTAAATCCATGGGCAAATCGATTCTGACATGAGTCGGTTGCCAGCTGCCGTCTCTTACTTCGGCTTTTTTAGTTCCTTTAAGTTCATTTTCAGCTTCATCTCTGCCGGCCTTGATTCTATGTTTATGAAATCCCACCTCGCTCAAATCGCCGGTTAGATCGGTTTCATCTTCCGCTTCCAATTCCTCGTCCTCGGCCAGCTGATCGTTAGCGGACGGCTCTTCGACCGAAGCTTCTTCTCGGGGACCAAAAATTTTATTGAAAACAAAATTTATCGGATAGAGCATCTTAGCAAACCAACTCTCTTGGCCGATGATCGATTCCAAAGTAGCATTAAACATGAGCATCAAAGAAATAAAAACCAGACAGACAATAAAAACTAGGCTAGCCCAAAAACCCATGATTTTCGTAAAAATAGTAATTATGCCAAACCCAAGGTAGCCGCCGCCCGCGCCCTGATAAACGGCCGCCTGCCAGTTATCTTGACCGACAAAAGTATGGAGCAGAGCGCCGAAGGAAATGACAAAAATAAATAAACCCAAATAGTTCGCGCCCCTAACCCAATCCTTGCCTCGATTATACATTAAAAAACCGATAACAAATAAAAAAACCGGAAAAATCCATTTATCCCAGCCGAAGACGAAAACTATGCCCTTATTTAAATAACCGCCTAAACCCTCGGCCAAATTAAACAAGCTTAAGAGGCTGATGGCGCCGAAAGCTAAAATTAAAATAATAAAAATCCCCCGTTTCATGTCCGGGTCTAAATCAACTTTGGGCAATCTTACATAATCCAAAGGATTGGCTTTTCTTCGGCGTCTAACCATCTTTTGTCATTGCGAGGAGCCCCGACGCTCTGGTCGGGGCGACGCGGCAATCTCATGTTAATTTATATTACTATTATATCATAATCCAGCCAATAAAAAAACCCGCGGTCATGGTTATCGCGGGTTGGCTCGATTAAGAGCTTCGTGGCTTCATTCCACGCGCGCGGTATAATAGTTGATCACATCCGAAACCGTCAGTAATTTGACGGCCTCCTCTTCCTGAAGGTCCTGGTTGAATTCTATTTCCAGAGCGAAGATTAGATCCCGCTTTGTTAAGCTATCGGCTGCAGAAGTTAAGGTAAACCTGCCAGTGACTAGTTCTTCTGCGCCAATTTTCAATTCTGCCGCGATCACCCTGATCACGCGTTGCTCTACGGTTTCTGCCATCATTACATTCATGGTTTTCCCCTCGATTTGTTGTTATGAGCAAGCTTCGCTTACTCGGTTGTTAGTTTGAAAGATCGCTTAGACTTCAAAATATTAGCCAAATATCGGCCCTTTGTCAACTATGTAAAATTAAATTTTATAAATGTAGGTTAAGCTGGGTTTAGTGGCAAGAGTTTTTTCCACGCTCCAGCCGGGTATGGAAAAACCATAGGAAACGACGATAACGCCTTTTTTCAATTCCGTTTTTAGCTTGCGTCCGACCCGATCCATCACTTTACCAACCAAAAAAACAAAAACTGCGTCCGCCCGGCTTAAATCCTCCTGAAAAAAATTCTTCCGTTTTAAAATTACCGAGCTCCGCGAAGCGACTTTTCTAAACCAAGCTTTCATATAAGGATAGAGCGACAGTTCATAGCCAACGGCTCGGCAGCCATATTTCTCGGCAATGAATAAAGCCCGCCCGTCGCCCGAGCCTAAATCATAAAGCAAGAAGTTTTTCGGCAGATTGATTTCTTTAAAAATTTTATCAAAATTCTCCCTCGAGTTTTTCGCCCAAGGCACGCCGGTGGTTAAATTAGTGTAAATTGAAAAAGCGGCCAGAAAGAAAAAAATCAGACTACCAATTATAACTATCGCTAAAACTATTTTTAAAATTAAAATCAAGCTAAATATGCCCATAAATAATTATTCATCATCTTTAATCTTACTACTTTACTTAATTTTGGCAAATAAAAAAGCCCCTTGAAGTTATCGCTGGGGCCATAAGAAAAGTACAAGCTACGTTCTTCCTCCTTTTCGTAGGCGGAATCGACTTCCCGGTTTTTCCTTAAAACCGAGAGCGGTGAAGATCTTCTTCATTCCTTCATCCTGAACCCACGCTCCTGCGTCGGTATAATCAACCACGTGTAGATAAATATCGCAGAGCGCCCGTACAATGCGCATGCCAATTGCCAAGTTACTCCGTCCATCGTTTACCACCAAGTGACGAATCTCGGCACAAGAGAAGTTAAGACCTCCTGACAGTGTAAGCACTCCCAAACCAACTACCCGTTGATTATCATTCCAAGCTAAGACAACCCCCATCTTCTCCATGCACTTCAAAAGATGCTCTTGGGTTATTGGTCGCGCATCATGCCGCTGAGTTATAAGTAACTGGTTAACATCACGCAGCATCGTGTCGTTGACTTCACTCATCTGAAGCCGCTCAACCCTGACGAGTCCGGTAAACATATGGATCCTTTCGTTTTGTTGTTGGTGGATTATTACGCTCTCTCAAAATGTTACATAAATTTAATGAGCGAGATTAGTATTATTCATAGCACCAAAATTTATTAATGTCAATCTCTCTCTTTGGCTCTCTCTTTGGCTAAAAAAAACCTAAAAAAACCAATAGTACAAATCGACCATCTTCTGGCCCAGGCAGAGATAATTTCTATTTATGCCTATACGCTCTAATAAATAACCCGACTAAAACAATTATCACACCCCCAGCGATTATCAGCAAATATTTAAATAATTCGAGCTTCCTATCACGCTCCGCGACTGCCCACTCTTTCGCTTCAATCGTCTCGCCTAAAACTTGCGGCTCCAGATCGGTTGCGCCGGCGTCTTTTTTAACGATGTCCGACTGATAGCGCGGCAGCAGTCTTAAGCCGGTTGGCGTCTTGCTTAAAATACCGGTTATCGCTACCGCCTGGCCGGGTTTTAAATCTTTCGTATCCAGACCGGCGCCTTTTTTAAAATAAACCAAAATTTCATCGTTGCCGTCGTCTAAGTAAGCCGTATAGGCTTTTTTAGAAGTTATTTCGCCGGTAATGGTAATCAACTGGCCGATATTTTCTTCGCTAACCGCGTCAGAGCTTAAAACCAATGGCGTAGGCGCCGGCTTATGCTCTATTATATTAATGTCGTTTTTATCCTTGGTTTTTATTCTAAGCTCCTCCTGCGTTAGCGCCAGCTCGCCGCTCACCTCTATATAATCGCCAACTTTCAGAATAGGAAAATCTTTTTTATAATTATAAATTTGTATGCCCGATGAAGAGGTGGCAATATAGAATATTTGGACGCCTAAGATCCCCGGCTCCACCGCTACCGTGCCATTAACTTTTACCAAGCTGCCAATCTCCAGATCTTTAACTTTTTCCAAGTTCATGGCAATATAACTATCCGCATTTCCCATTATTCCTAATTCATTATTCATAATTCCAGTCTGACTGCCGGTCAAACTGATAACATTTTCCCGCGCCGGCGTTAGTTTAGTCGTCCAGAACCATCTGCCGTTGGCTCCGCGCGCGTAAGTCTCGCCCTGAAGCGCTCCGTTATATTCCACCCGGTCAATCAATTCGTCCAAATTATTATATAAGCTGATGGTATCGCTCTCATTTTTAAACGCCAGCCGGCTTTCCGCGTTGGTTAGCAGGTAAAAATTTTCCGTGTCCAGCCATAAATCATTTTTAAATTTAAACTTGCCGTTGCTGTTTTCCAATCGCCAATTTAGCAAATTAATTTTACTAAGCCCCTGATTTTTAAGTTCTGCCCATTCTTTGCCAGTATCCGCGCCGGCCGGATTGGGTAAAATTTCATTAATTACAATATTGTCATTGCGAGCGACCGCCTCTGTATTGTCATTCCCGCGTAGGCGGGAATCCAGAACTTCAACTACCTCGCCAACACTGCCAACAATTTTCACACTCTTTTCTTTAGTGCTAGTGGCCTGGCCGTCGCTTACCGCCAAGCTTACCTTATATATTCCGCTCTTAAAAAAGGTATGCTCCGGACTATCTAAATTATTTTTAAAGCCATCGCCAAAATCCCAAGCATATTTTAATTTATCACTATCTATATCATCAGTATCAGAGGAATCAAACCTAACCGGCTGACCGACTAAAGCTTCGCCAGGCGAGCTGAATTCAACCTCTGGCGCGTGATTAACCGCTTTAATAACATTAGCCGCGCCCGGCGTCGGTGTCTCGCTCCAGATCCAATTACCCCCTTGATAAAGGGGGCTAGGGGGATTATTCATATCCAAATTATAGCTCCAACCTTCCTTTACATCCTTATATGAAACGATTTGCGTCGGCTTATCAGCTAGGGGTTCATACAATTTAATTTCGCCCTGATCATTATGCAGAACCAGCTTTGATTTGGGCCGAAAAAAAGCCAGAAATTCTCCGGCCTTGATGATCGTGCTGGTGGCAATTTTTTCTAAACTGATTTTTTTATTATCTTCATTGCTTAGGCTCCAGCCGATTAAATTTATATCGCGCGCGCCGGCGTTATAAATTTCTATAAATTCCAATTTAGTGTCGTCGCCGGCCGGATTAGGCAGTATTTCGGAAATAAAAACATCATCGCTAAAATCAAACCCCGCTCTGGCCTCCGCGCTTGCTTCGTCTTCAATCTGAATAATATTACTGGCGCCCTTAGTTGAGTTAACAGTAATGGAAAAATCGTTGGCATTATTAAAAGTATTATAGCCGTCAAATTTTCTGGCCACGCTAGCCGGGTCGCTGGCCGCCGGCGCGTTATCGGTCAAATTACCGTCATCCCAGTTGCCGTAAGCTACCTGGTCAATTATTTTTCCGCTGGCATCGTATAAAACAACTAAATCCCCGTCATTATTTAAAACGCCGGCCGGTTTTTCAATTACTTTGTATTTACCCGAACCGCTAGCGGCCAGACTGCCGCTTAAATTGGTCTTAGCTTTACTGCCGTCTTCAAGCCGCCAGCCGGTTAAATCTATTTCTCCGCTCGTTTTATTATATAGCTCAATCCACTCTACTTCGCCGTCTGCCGGATCGGAAACCAACTCGTTAATTACCACGTCACCCAGCGCGTCGGCCGCTCCGCGCGTCGGCGGCGGGGGAAGGATTATTTCTTCTTCGGTCGAAGTGGCTGTGTCGGCTTCTATCTGGCAGGCGGCGCTGCAGCCGTCGCCATTTGCCAAATTGCCGTCATCGCATTCTTCCTCGGAATCCAGCTGTCCGTCGCCGCAAACCGGCGCGATGATTTCATTAACCACGGTTATTAAATCTTTAAGGCTGTCAAAAGTCGCCTGCTTAATCCCAACGACATTCATTATATCTTCAATTTTCTCAAACAATTTTATATTGCGATAATCAATAATCGCCTGCGCTTTAGCCTCCCCGATGCCGGGCAGAGTATCCAACTCGACCAGAGTGGCCGTGTTAATATTTATTTTACCCGAAGCTTCAATTTTTTGGCCACAAAAAAATCCCGCGCCAACTATGGCCAGGATTACAATAATTTGTACCAAATAAAAATCCCCTCCTTGTCGCCGCATAGTATTTTAATTATATTTTATACCTCAATTTTAGCACAAAAAATCAAAATATAAAAACTCATTATTCCTAATTCATTATTCTACTTTATCACCGTGCCTTTAAATTTCTCGCCGTCCAAATAATTTTTTAAATTTTTAATGTTTTTGCCATTCATAATTACTACCTCTAAGCCGAGTTCCGAAGACTTCTTGGCCGCTACCGGATCAAACGGCGAGTTCAAGCCCGGCGACCACTTATTGCCCACTAATTTTCTAAATTCCGGCCAAGCCATCTTTAATTTTATTTTTGCGTCCTTATGCTTATTCGGATCTTTATCGTAAACATAATCGATATTGGAAAGATTAATAATGGTTTTAACACCATATTCCTTTGCTAAAATAGTCGCCACATAATCGGTTGACCGGCCCGGCTTCCAGCCAGAAGCCACGATGATATTTTTCTGGCTGGATAATTTAATGGTTGGATTTTTAATAATTTCCAGGTTAGCTTGCTCGCGAAAAATCGTTCTTAAGAGTTGGGCGTTTAAGCGAGTGGCATGAATGCCCAGCCAGTCCAAATCTTCTTTATCAATTTCTATTACTTTAGAAGCCGCGGCAATATAATTTCTGCAGGTTTTTCCCCCGCCGGCAATTAAAAAAAACTTATGGCCTTTTTTTATTTCTTCAATAATTAATGTCCTCAAGTCTTTTAAAAAATGCCAATCCACGCCTTCGGGCGGAACGATCAGCGAGCCGCCGATGGAAATAATGTAAGTTTTTTTATTCATAATTTGTCATCAGACTGTCCGAAAATTGTCATGCTGGAGGGAGCGAGGAACGAGCGACCGATAGCATCTCTTCAAACAAAAAGGGATTCTATCGCTCCGCTCCAGAATGACAAATTAGAAATTTTCGGACAGTCTGCCAGATTTTTACACTAATAATAATTATTTGTTGCTTTTATTTTACCATTTAAAAATACTTTTGTAAAAAATTTAAAATGTCTGGCATGTCATAATTTACTGTTATATTACCTAACTATTGACTTTTTTTACTAAGTATGTTATTATGTTTACCAAGCAGTAAAACCAAAAAATAAACAAAAGAGACTCAAAAAATGAGAACAAGTCGAGCCAGAAGACATGATTACCTCCGCGGAGAACCGCAGGTAAACCTGGAGCCATTGCTCCGAAGACTTTTCACAAACTCCCCAGCACGAAGGCCAGAAAACGACCATCCAACGCGTCACGTGCAAGGGGGCGAACCCCTACCCATGCTCCCACTGGAGGGAAAAAAATCCTCATTCTTCCCGCTAGGGCTGAAGCCCTGGTGGAAGAACGAGCCGGAAGCGATGCGCACCGTCCTCGTGGCCATAGTCATCTTTGCGGCAGCCGGCCTTGTCGCCCTCCCCTTTTTGGACTATCTGGTGGACCAGATACATTCCCTAATAATGGGAAAATAATCTCACGGCGCTGGAAGACAACGAATGTCTTCCGGCGCCTCTTTTTTTTAAATAAAAAAACGGCTTTGTCTTATGACAGGCGCCGTTGAGCCTTGTTTATTTTATTCAAATCATCTTGCGTCACTTAGCCGCCTGCTGGCGAGCCAGGAACGCCTTGCCCTTGCCCACCTCCGTATTAATCGGAACACCGGCCGCGCAGAGCGGACAACCGATTTCGTCGAAGGCGTCGAGCTTGACGTTGACGAGCGAAACAAATTTTGGCGGATTGCCAACCTGCTCGGCCGTAATCCCGCCGCGATTGCAGAGAGCCGCGAGACCCACGACGTTGCCGCCGAGAGCGCGAACCGCTTCAACGACCATTTTCGCCGACTGGCCGGTAGTAAGAACATCCTCCACCACCAGAATTTTTCTCCCAGCCACGAGCTTGTCGTAGCCGCGTTTGATAACGAAACTCGGCTTCTTGATAAGCAACTCCCAGCCTGCTTCGATGAAAACCAAACGGCCGGTGTCGCCGACCATTATGCCTTCGTGCCTATCAAGTTTGAGCAAGGACTTTTCCTCGTGTTCGGCGTAAACGCCCAAAACTTCCAGGTGATCAACTCCGGCGCGCGCCCGAATATCCGTCAAGTTATATGCCACCCATTGCGAGAGAATTACCCCGCCGATCGCTGGCGCGACCACCACCTCGGGTTCTTCTTCGAAAAACAATTGAGCGATCATTCCACAGAGCCGCGACGTCGCGAGCGTATGCGGATAGATTGCATCCTTGTTGACATAAGCCGAGCCATGTTTGCCTGAAGCGTAAACGACATGGCTGTTGGTAATAACCGCGCTGACCTCATTGAGAATTTCCAGCGCTTGCTGTTCTAATGTGAAGATCATAGACTTTCGTTGCCTTTCCTTTCGGTTTGTTCTGTTTAGTTCAACGCAGTTTTGATTGCTTCGTGGAGTTTAATCGTCTCGCGACGCGCCGCTTCGGCGAAGTCTTCGCCCGCTGAGGCGAAAATAATACCGCGCGAGGAGTTGATGATCATGCCCCGCCCTCGGTTGTCCCTACCGGCTTTGACTGTCTTCTCCAGATCTCCGCCTTGCGCGCCGATGCCGGGAATAAGAATCGGCATATTGCCGACGATTTCTCGCACTTCGGCCAGCTCATCAGGATAAGTCGCCCCGACCACGACGGCGCAATTGCCGTTATTATTCCATTTGCACGCAACATTATACGCGACACGTTGATATAACGGGATGGTGCTTGAAGTAAAATCCCGGCTTGCGTCTCCTCCTTGTACGGGTGGTCTGACCAGTATAGGCACAGGCAGATCCTGAAACTCGCCCGCGCCCTTGTTCGAGGTCCGGCAGAGCACGATGATGCCCTTGTTCGCTCGCTTGAGAAATGGCTCGAGCGCTTCTTGCCCAAGATACGGGTGAACGGTAATCGCGTCGGCTTTGAAATAATCGAAGGCCGCCACCGCATAGCCGTTGTTGGTGTTACCGATGTCGGCGCGTTTCGCGTCGAGAATCACCGGCACGTCCGGCGCCGCTTCGCGAATGTAAAAAATGGTTTTGAGGAGCGCGTTAAGACCGCTGGTACCGCAGGATTCATAAAAAGCCATGTTCGACTTGTAAGCGCAGACGACGTCCTTGGTGGCGTTCACGATAGCGCGATTAAAGGCTGCGATAGCGTCGCTGGAGCTAATCGCCTTCTCTCGTACGAACAGGGGGATTTTGTCGAGCTCGCTGTCGAGTCCTACGCAGACTAAATTGCCTCGAGTCCATTGAGCTTCGAGCAGTTGGTTGAAGTTTCTTTCACTCATAGCTGTCTTTCTGTGTTTTTGTTTGTTTCAGTTTTCAAAGGGCGATAAGCCAAGCATCCGCCTGGCCCCTCCTTTTGATATGCCTAAATTACCCTAAATCTAAGAAAAAAGCAAATACAAAAACAGCCCACATTAAATAGGCTGTTCTAAACTTAACTGACTAATCGTGGTGCAGGCGGAGAGACTCGAACTCTCATGGATTGCTCCACTAGCTCCTAAGGCTAGCGCGTATACCAATTCCGCCACGCCTGCGCGTTGTCTCATTTTTCATTATTCGCGATTTTTTGTCAATTATCATCTTTATTCCCATTATATCAAAGATTATGTTATTATTATAATATAATTAAATAAACCCCATGAAATAATTTTACTTTGAAGTAAAATTCCCGTTTACGGGATTTCACGGGGTTCACCCCATGAAATAATTTTACTTTGAAGTAAAATTCCCGTTTACGGGATTTCACGGAATAAACATAAAAATATGGATAACAAAAAAACAATTAAGCCGGGAACTGATCGGGATATAGAGGATAATAAAGTTATGGCCGCCTTTTCCTATATCTGGATCTTATTTTTAATTCCCTTGCTCCTAAAAAAAGATTCAAAATTCTGTCAGTTTCATGCCAAGCAGGGATTAATTCTTTTTCTCTTGAGTTTTATTACCTGGTTTCCGGTTCTTGGCTGGCTAATCGGTCTGGCGATTATTGTCGTCTCGGTCGTAAGCATCGTTAAAACTTTGGCCGGAGAGCAATGGGAAATACCGTTTATCTACGATTTAAGCAAAAAAATTAATTTATAATTAACCTTGTCATTGCGAGAAACTCCCCCTCTTGTCATTCTGGAGGGAGGAGCGTTAGCGACGACCGATAGAATCCCATGGAAAGCACTCTAACATATGAGATGCTATCGCTCCACTTCGTTTCGCTCCAGCATGACAAAATAAAATGTTCGCTCGCAATGACAATAAAAAAATAATCTATGCCAGAAAACAAATTCATTAAATTTTTCGAAGAAACCACTATTAAGGATGTGCCGTTAGTCGGAGGAAAAAACGCCTCTCTCGGCGAAATGTATAAAAACCTGGCCGGCCAGGGCATAAAAGTGCCGAACGGCTTCGCCACCACTTCGGCCGCCTATAACTACCTTCTGGAACAAACCGATTTAAAAGCCGGCATTAAAAAAATCTTGGACGGTTTAAACACGCGGAACGTTACCGATCTGGGCAAGCGCGGCGCGGCCGTTAGAAAATTAATTATCGCTACCGAATTCCCCGATGATCTGAAGCAAGCCATTTTAGAAAGCTACAAAAAATTATCCGAATTTTATAAAACTAAAAATCTGCATGTCGCGGTTAGATCGAGCGCCACGGCCGAAGATCTACCCGACGCATCGTTTGCTGGCCAGCAGGAAACCTTTTTAAATGTTTCGGGCGAAGCCGAACTGCTCTTAATGGTAAAAAAATGCCTCGCTTCCTTATTTACTAACCGCGCCATCTCCTACCGCGTAGACAAAGGCTTTGATCATTTTCAAATCGCTTTGTCCGTGGGCGTGCAGAAAATGATCCGTTCCGATTTAGCCGCCTCGGGCGTAACCTTTACCATTGACACCGAGTCGGGCTTTAGCAACGTAGTCCTCGTCAGTTCTATTTACGGCTTGGGCGAAAATATCGTCCAGGGTAAAGTTGATCCGGACGAATTCTATGTTTTTAAACCCACTAAAACCATCATTTCTCGCTCTTTAAGCAAAAAAAATATTAAAATGATTTACAGTTCTAATCCCAAGCGTCCGGTTAAGGATGTAAAAGTGCCATTAAGCGATCAACGCAAGCAATCTATCACCGACGCGCAAGTTCTGAAACTGGCCGATTGGGCCATGCAGATTGAAAAGCATTATGGCCGAGCCATGGATATAGAATGGGCTTTGGACGGCCGAGATAACGAACTATATATTATCCAGGCCAGACCGGAAACTATCCATAGCGTTCGTGATTACAGCGTGATTGAAGAATATGTTTTAGAAAAAAAATCTTTACCCCATAAAGGAACTTCACGGGGCAAAATTATTTCTACCGGCCGAAGCGTGGGCAATCGCATCGGCGCCGGAACCGCCAATCGAATTATGGACATATCCAGTATCGCGAAATTCAAACCAGGCGAAGTTCTGGTTACCGATATGACCGATCCGGACTGGGAGCCGATTATGAAAATCGCCTCGGCTATCGTGACCGACAAGGGCGGACGCACCTGCCACGCGGCCATCGTTTCCAGGGAGCTGGGCATTCCTTGCGTCGTCGGTACGGGTGATGTTTCTAGAAAAGTTAAAACCGGCCAAGCCGTAACCGTTAGTTGCGCCGAGGGCGACATGGGCTTCGTTTACGAGGGCAAGCTGCCGTTTAAAATCAATCAGACCAGCATTAAAAATCTGGCCAAACCGAAGACTAAGATCATGATGAATATCGGTTCGCCGGATATTGCCTTCTTATCGTCCTTTATTCCTAATGATGGCGTGGGGCTGGCGCGCGAAGAATTTATTATTAATGATCAGATAAAAATTCATCCTCTGGCGCTCATAAATTATCCGAAGTCAAAGGACAAAAAAGCCAAAAAGAAAATTGACGAGTTAACCGCCGGCTATAAGGACAAAAAACAGTATTATATTGATAAGCTGGCGCAAGGCATGGCCATAATTTCCGCCGCCTTTTATCCTAAGGATGTAATTATCAGATTTTCCGATTTTAAAACCAACGAATACGCGAACCTAATCGGCGGCGCCGAGTATGAGCCGGTTGAATCCAACCCGATGATCGGCTGGCGCGGCGCTTCGCGCTATTACACGCCGGAATTTAAGCCGGCCTTTGAACTGGAGTGCTTGGCTATAAAAAAAGTCCGGAATGAGATGAAGCTGACCAATCTAAAAGCCATGGTGCCGTTCTGCCGTACCATTAAAGAAGCCGAGCAGGTGATAAAAATTATTGCCGACAACGGCTTAAAGCAAGGTGAAAACGGCTTTGAATTATATTGCATGGTGGAAATACCGTCCAACGTCATTCTGGCCGAAGAATTCGCTAAACTCTACGATGGCTTTTCCATCGGCTCTAACGACCTAACCCAACTAACGCTCGGCGTTGACCGCGACAGCTCGCTGGTCAGCAAAGTCTATGATGAAAACAATTTGGCGATAAAGAAATTAATTAAGCTCGCCATTAAAGTCGCCAAACAAACCGGCACGAAGATCGGCATCTGCGGCCAAGCCCCGTCCGATTTCCCCGAATTCGCCCAATTCCTGGTGGAATGCGGCATAGACAGCATTTCCCTAAACCCGGACACGGTTATAAAAACCACTCTAGCCATACTGGAAACGGAAAAGAAGCTGGGCAAATAAAGAAAATATGTTTCTGTTTAATTTTCTCCATACCTTTAACCCCTCTCCAATCTTAATTTCTCTCGGACCAATTCATGTCTATTGGTATGGTTTTTTTATTGTCTTAGGAGTATTAGCCGCCTTGACCGTGACCATACGCTTGGCCAAATTTTATCAAATCAAAACTGACACCATCATTGACTTGGCTCTCTGGCTGGTTGTCGGCGGCATCATGGGCGCTAGAATTTACGACATTTTCTTGGAATGGCCGTACTTCTCCGCCCACCCTCTGGATATCTTAAAAATCTGGCAAGGCGGTTTAGCGATTCATGGCGCGATTATCGGGGGATTGATCGCGCTCTGGCTGTTCGTCAAAAAATACTCCGCCCAGGTAAATTTCTGGCAGCTGGCGGCCATCTTCGCTACCGTCTTGCCCTTGGCCCAGGCCATTGGCCGCTGGGGAAATTATTTTAATCAGGAACTCTTCGGCTATCCGACTAATCTGCCCTGGGGCATACCCATAGATATGACTCACCGACCTTGGCAGTATCTTAATTCCGAATATTTCCACCCGGCGTTTTTATATGAGTCACTTGGCAATTTACTAATATTTTTAATTTTACTATCACTGCAAATTTGGCTTATAAAGAAATCAAGGAGTCTTGGGTTGCGAGCTATGAGCTACGAGCTATGCGTTGTGAGTTACGCGATTTTTTATTCTTTGCTCCGCTTTTCCATGGAATTTATTAGAATTGAC
Organism: bacterium; assembly: GCA_030650415.1. GTDB lineage: Bacteria > Patescibacteriota > Patescibacteriia > Patescibacteriales > GWC2-42-12 > GWC2-42-12. The sequence continues at coordinate 41,364 of JAUSEG010000012.1, forward strand.
CCTACCCCGGTTATCTTGGGCTGGCGCCTGCCACAGCTAGCCAGTTTCATAATTATCATCGCCTGCCTAATTTATTTAGGGCTAAAATTCGGCCGCCAGAACAAGAATAACCCAGCTCTTGAAAAATAAACAACGCCGTGCTAATATAATTGAGACTTAGACAAATCACATCATATTAAAAATTATTTATCCCGTTTCAACGGGACAAAATTTAAAAATTAAAAATTTTATTTATCTATGCCTAATTCAAAGTCAGCGGAAAAAAATCTGTGTAAATCAATCAAACATCGCCAAGCCAATGCCAAAATTGAAAATAATCTAAAAGATTTAATCAAAAAGGGCCGTAAATTAATTGAAGCTAAGGACGGTCAAGCTAAAGATTTGGTGGCTAAAATTTTAGTGGCGATCGATAAAGCGGCGCAAAAAGGCGTCATCAAAAAAAATACGCGCGACCGCAAGAAATCAAGACTGCAAAAAAAATTCAACCAAGCTTTTAAAAAAGCTTAATAACAAAAAACTGTAATCATATTTAGTATAATATTAAATATATTACAATTTCTTGTAAGCCGCTCTTTAAATAAACGTTTAATACAAAAACCCCTAAACAGGGGTTTTTGTGTATTGTCTACTGTCATTGCGAGAAATATAATTTACATTTGTCATTCCCGCGCAGGCGGGAATCCAGAAACGGGGTTTTTACTGTTCACTCCTGGATTCCCGCCTGCGCGGGAATGACAGAGGAGAAAATTTGCTTCCCCCGGCTCAAGGCCGGAGTCGCAATGACAATTAACCAATTTACATCCTCGCTATCAGCATATTAAGCCCAGTTAGATAATCACGCTGACCGGATTTAGCCAAGTAATCAATTTCCGTTAGTTGGCTAAAAATCTTTTTTAAAACCGGCAAGCTGAAATTCCTCGCCTGTTCCAGGCCCTTTTGCAGAACAAAGGGGTGCAACTTTATTTGCGTGGAGATTTGGCGAGAACTTAAGCCCGCGTCAAGCGCCTGTCTTAACTGAAGTAGAATTCTGAACTGCCTGACAAACATATTTAATAAATAAGGACCCTCTAAACCGGCCTCAATCTGCTCATCCAATAATTTAATGGCCAATGGCTTATTTTTAGCGCTAAGCGCGTCGGTTAAGGCGAAAACATTATCGCTAAAATTGCCGCGCGTTAAATTTTTTACATCCAAAGTTTCAATTTCTAAAATAGATTCAGTTAATCTTCCGGCCTGCTTAAAACTCAACAATTTATCTATTTCACTGCTGATTTGCCAGCCTGCCTGTCCGGCAGGCAGGCCGTCCGAACCGACCAAGCCAACTAAAGTCGCCGCCGCCTCGGCGCTAATTTTACCGCCGCGATTAGCGACTTCCTTTTTTACCCAGCTGGCCAGTTCGACATGGCTTAATAAATTAAAATTATAGGTATATTTCTGCTTAACTAAAAATTTAAACAACTCAGACGATTTTTTGTTTAGCGGCTTGTCCTGGCCGGAAGGATCAATTAAAAATGGCAACAAAAGATTTTTAATCTTTTTAATCTTAAGATTTGACTCCCAAAAAATAATAATGTTGTCGCTCTGTTCTTTCTCCTTTAAATAATCGTGAAGTTTCTCGAACATTGCCTGATCTTTGCCGGCAAAAATATCCTCAATAATAATCAGGCGCTTTTTAGAAAGCAGCGAAGAAGCGCCGATGGCGGACGTTATATCGGAAAAATTCGCCTTGGCGCCGGCGATTGTCTTAAGGCCGCTCCCCAGTTTATCTACTTCTCGGAGATACTTATCCCTTAATTCATTTAATTTTAAACGGCTTCTGAAATTGTCTTCACCGTAAAGAAAAACGATCATACATGCTTGTTAAATTATTTAAATTTTGCTAATCTGATAGTATAACTATTTAAGCTCAAGTTTCAATTATGCAAACCCACCAATGCCCGGTCTGCTCAAGCGACATTATCATTGAAGAAGGTTCTGCCGAAAAAGACTTAGTCAGTTGCTTGAACTGCTCGACCGAGCTGGAAATTGTCACTCTGCATCCGCTGCTCCTCGAACCTCTGGCAGATTCAGCCGAAGAAAAAATCGATGAATAAAATTCGTCAGGCTACGGCCAGATCTCGCGTAGCGAGACAAATTTCAACGCTATAAATCCAATAAAGCCGCGATGGCTTTGTTTTTATTTTAAATTAAAAACTTCTTGTTTAAACAAATCGCCTCTTTCTTTGTAATTTTTAAACATACCGAAACTGGCGCAAGCCGTGGATAATAAAACCACCTCGCCAGGCCGTGTTTCAACTCCAGCGGCTTTAACCGCCGCCTTAATGCTATTTACTAATTTCGTTTTATCTTCTTTAATCCCAACTTTTAACAACTCGGCTTTTATTCTCGGCGTAGCATCGCCGTTTAATAAAATCGCAAGCTTCACGCGTTTTTTAACCTCTCCGGCCAACCCTTTAAAATTCGCGCCCTTATCGGCTCCGCCTAAGAGTAAAATTATCGGAGCGGAAAAAGACTTTAAAGCGATGATGGTTGCTTCGGGTGTAGTCGCAAAACTATCATCATAATATTTTACTCCATTAATCTCGCGCGCCAATTCCAAACGATGGGGCAACCCCTTAAAATTCGCCACCGCTTTTTTTATATCTGCTTTTTTTATACCGACGATTTTTGCCGCCTCGACGGCCGCCGCAATATTTTCTTTATTATGCTCGCCAAGAAGAGAGGTGTGAATTATTGAACCTGCCTGCCGGCAGGCAGGTAATGAATTATGGTTATTAAGCTTACATTTTATTTTTTGTTCGTCAAGCCAAAAACAATTAGCTTTCTGACTTCTTGCGCTAAAAGTAAATATTTTGCCTTTTAATTCATGATTCATAATTCCTAATTCATAATTCAAAACCGCCTTATCTTCCGGTTTTTGATATTTAACAATATTCATCTTAGCCGCCCAATATTTTTCTAACGTTCTATGATAATTCGGATTGTTCGGATCGGCCGGCGCTAAATGCTCCGGATATAGGTTGGTAATTACGGCGATTCGAGGGCTAACCGTCATATCTTCAAGCTGAAAAGAGGAGAGCTCTAAAACTACCCAATCATTTTTTTTAATTTTATCAATAAACTCAAACGGCGCTACGCCGATATTACCGCCCAGCCAGGCTTTTTTACCGGCAGTTTTTAATATTTCATAGATTAAGCTGGCGGTTGTGCCCTTGCCCTTGGTTCCGGTCACGCCGATGATATTCTTGCTTGGGCAGAGATCAAAAAATAGCTTCATCGGGCTGGATAATGTTCTGCCCCCTTTAATAAAGACCCGTCTCGTCTTCGGCTTGCCGAGGTGGAGGGGCAGGGGGGATTTAATTTTCAGCGCTCGTTGCACCCCCGGGCAATCTATCGGCCAGCCCGGGGCGCGAAACAAAATATCAAATTTATCTAAATTTTTATTGTAACCACTGCCTAGTTGCCAAAAAACCGGCAATTCATTCTTTGTGCCCGCGCGCGCGTCGCAAACCGTTATCTCACATTTCACTTTATGCTTTAACAAATATTTAATCAGGGCCGAGTTTTCCAAGCCCAAGCCCAAAATTCCAATTTTTTTGTTATTTAGAGAATTTATGGTCATATCAGGTAGTGATTACCATTAACTATTGTTTTATCATTCCCGCGAAGACGGTAATCCAAAAATTTTAATAGTAACGGATTCCCGCCTTCGCGGGAATGACAAATAGTAGGGTTATTCTTAATTCTTAATTCTTAATTCTTAATTCTTAATTCTTAATTCTTAATTCTTAATTCTTAATTCTTAATTCTTAATTCTTAATTCTTAATTCTTAATTCTTAATTCTTAATTCTTAATTCTTAATTCTTAAT
>JAUSEG010000020.1 GCA_030650415.1 bacterium
AATTTCAAACTGTTCGGGATTATATTTGTCCAAAAAACTAATTGGCACACCCATTACGCCGCTATAATCGCTCGGGATGGCATCGGTAAATGACACTTCAATAGCATTGTAATTATCATATTTATCATAGGCTTTTTTCCCTTTAATTTCTTTGTGCTTGCTGTATTTCAAATTTTCTTCCATTGTCATAAGTGGCAACATTTGGTGACGACGCCCGTGCTCAAGATTAGTGAACCAATGGCAATTACGAAATTTGACAAGTCCTGTTTTGTCATCAAGTACGCCACTAGCGTATTCCCTTGCGTTTGGCGTAAAAAAATATGCGTTACCGGCATGAAAACCGTTTCCTAACCACAACTTATTATTTTTAATTAGTGGAAATATTTCTTTGTAAGTAATCGCATTCATACTGCCAATAATCACGAACTTTTTTTTGTAATCAAAAAGTTGCTTCACATATTCGCGAAACAAACTGAATGGCGGATTTGTTGCGACAATATCGGATTGTTCCAGTAATTTTACGCACTCGGGACTTCTGAAATCGCCGTTTTCTTTTAGCGGCTTCCACTCATTATGTTTGTTTGCCTTTAGCTGTTGGGCAATATCCTTCAAGTTGAACTCGCCGTCGCCGTCTATGTCGCGCACTTCGTTAATAATAAATTTGTTGGCGGTTACCTTTGGACGGCCCTTTGCTTTTGTGAGAGTTTTATCATTGCCAAACAAGCTCAGCTGCGTGTTGGCTACTGGCGAGGGCTTGTAGCTGGTAGTAATAAATTGCTTTAATCCGAGCTTATTGAAATTGAGCACGAAATAGCGAAAAAAATTGCTCTCGAACGGATCGTCGCAGTTGCAATATACGACCTTGCCGCGAAATACATCGGGGTTGAATTCCAAATAAGCTTCAATCTCTTTTTGAATATCGCCGTATTGAGTATAAAACTCATCATTTTTTGCTCTTTTTGCGTTTGTAAGATTATTGTTTGCCATAAAATTACTTACTTAAATCATAACTTTGCTTGATAAGCGCAAAAACTGATTCAAGCTCACTTTCATTTTCAAGCTTTACCTCATAATCGCCATTACCCCAATGACCAATCATTTTCGGTTTTGTTAAATCACGAGCCAAACTTTGCGGGTCATTGAGCTGTCCACTTTTTACATTAAGAAAGATTTTAAGTCCGTATTGCTTGATAACAATATCGGTAAAATTGGTTGATGTTTTATAGGCGATATATTTTGCTTTCGCTTCCTCAATAATATTTTCGTCCAGCGACAAAATCTTTTCCCGCAAAGTTTGAAACAAGTCAATTGTTTGTTTATCAATTACTGCAAGATGATCGTCAATAGAATATGATTTTTGCAGTCGTTCGGTTTTTTCTTTGCCTTGCTTGGCTTTTCTAACTATGCCCGATGTAGAAATCCTGACTTTTTGATAATTTTCTGGCTCAATATACAAAATATTTTCGTCATAAATACGATAACGTAAAAGTTCGATATTGATCGGTAAAATATCTGCCGTGTCGAGATCAAATTTATTATAGCTCTCGGCAATGCAGATAACGCGAGGCGAATCCCAATCAATTTCAATATCTATTTTTTTATTTTGACACAAAATCTCAAAATCGGCTTTGTGGTCAAGAAGCCAACGCAGATATGAAAGACCTTGATTGATAACATTGTCATTTTGATTTTTCTTGTACTCAATTATACAAGGCGAGCCATTTTTGTCTATGCCAAGCGTATCAATTCTGCCGCCAAAACTTGTTGAGTATTCATGAGCTAAAAGAGAAATGTTTAATATTTCGTTTAGGTTACTTTCAAAAAGACTTTGAAGATTCTTTTCCAAATCTAAATCTTTTGTTATTAATTTTTTGACAGAGAGGTCGTTGATTTTAAATAACGCCATATTTTTATAGTAATAATTTAGTCACCAACACTCCAAAAAATTTTCTAAAACTACTTTAATTCTACCACCTTTCACCCCCTAAGGTCAAGGGTAAAAATAAAAAAATAGCCCCAAAATTAGAGCTATTTTTCTTGTTGAGGATGATAAAAATCAACCAATCTGCTTTTGATTAAATTTCTTTAACTCCAACCGAACTTTCTGCTCCATCTCTTTACGCGACACGCCACCGGCGCCGGCCAAAATTTCTTTATCATTCAAAATTAAAAAACCGTCTAATTTTAAAACCCAATCTTTCATATACATTACCCTCTGCTCAACGCTTTGCAACTCCGCGAAAGATAAAAATTGCTCAACTAGAAGATTAAGGCGCTTTAATTCTAACTCCTCTAAATAATTCTTGGCGATCTCCGCCTGATCTCTGGTAATTATTTCGCCCCGCCAATTCGTTAAACCCATATTTTCTTTTTGGCTATTGACCCGGCTACTGACGATTTCCGCCGCGGTTAGGCCGGTAATGGCGAAATGAAATTTGTTTTGCACTGTCGCGAAAAACTTCTGCGCGTAATCGGTTTTTGGATTATAGTCAACGCTGGTCGCGAAAACGTCTCTAACTTTTTGATAAAAGTTCGCTTCCGAAGTTCTGATTTTCCTGATTCTTTCTTCCCACTCCTTAAAGTAAGTTTTTTTAACTCCGCCTTCGGCTAAACGATCATCGTCCATGGCAAAACCTTTTACAATATATTCTTTTAACTTCTGCGTCGCCCAAATGCGAAATTGCGTGCCGCGATGAGATTTTACCCGATAACCGACGGAAATGATCACATCGAGATTATAGAAAATAACACTATATTTCTTCCCATCAGAAGCAGTATGCTGGAATTTCCGGCATACTGAATTCTCCGCTAATTCTCCTTCTTTGAACACGTTTCCTATGTGCTCTGTAACGGTTTTTCTGTCTTTTTGAAAAAGTTCCGCCATTTGCGCTTGCGACAGCCAAACCGTCTCATCCTCTAGCTTAACCTCAATCTTCATGCCGCCGTCAGCGGTGTTGTAAATTATAATTTTGTTGTTTTCCTCCTTCATAAAATTTTATCCAATAAATTTATAGTAATCCGCTATACTCGGGATAATTATCTTTTATTATCTGCTTCCATTCCGCTGTTTCATTGCCGTCGCCTAAATGGTTCTTATGGTAGACCAACAGAACATTAATTGAGCTGGCTGATTTATGAACAACCGCAATACATCTATTGCCCGAGCCGTGCCGCGATTGATTGCTGCCGGCGATTTTAAATTCAACCTTGCAAATTTTTACCTCGGCCGTTTCCGTAATCATCTCCGCAATTTTTCGTTCTAATAAAACATCAAAACTTTGCAATTCTCTTACTAGCGTTTCGATAGTAATATCCCAGGCTCGACCGTATTTTTTGGCAAAACTCTTAATGAAATGCCTTTCGGCGTATGGTTTTATATTTACCGAATATTTAATAGACATGATCAGGGTCTTCCTGGGTAATTAAACCGTAAGGAATTATTTCGTTATCCTCGCAAATCTGATAAGGCAATTGATCATGCGTAAATTTAACAATCTCTTGAGTTCTTTTGTCTTTCCACTTAGCCGAGATGTCTTTAATCAGTTTTTTTTCCGCAACATTCAGCTCGGATAAATTATCCCGTTCGCCCGGCCTGGCCAAAGAAATTAAAAAAGCTCCATCCTTGGTAGTGCAATCCAAGTCAATGAGTCCATCTTCATATAATTCGTCAACCGCGCGAAAATAACTGTCCGGCACCGGTCCATACTGAATTCTGCGGTAAGCCATGCCGCTCATGCTTTCTAAGTTTTTATAAAACCAGGCGAAGTCGGCCAAATAAAGCAACTTGGCCAACTTAGTTTTAGTTATTTTTCCGCCCATGCCATTATCAGCGCGCAGATAGGCTAAGATCATCTGCTTGTATTTAGCGTAGTTTGGTTTCAATCCGGCTTTCATTTCCTCTAAGGAAACGCCGAAAATATCGGTCAATTTCGTCGCCTCCGACATATTAAGTTCGATTTTCCCTTGTTCAAAGCTAATATAAGAAGAGCGGGAAATACCAAGTTTTTCCGCCACTTCCACCTGGGATAAACCCTTCTTAGTTCTAAGCTCTTTGATAAATTTATAGTAATCCTTGGTCATATACCATAGTATATCTTAGGTATGTCAGAATGTCAAACTATTAATGTTGATAATTTAAACATTTAATTTACTGCTTCCCTGCCAAACAAAAAACACCGCCCTCCTACGGTGTTTTTTGTATTACGGTGTCTATATTAAAACGGAAACCGTGATTTATTAAAAATACTTAATACTTGAGTCGCAACATAAATATATAAAACTATATATGGGACAACTAATCCTGCAAGAATAAATATAAATTTTTTCTTTGGATCTATTTTCGATAGCTTATAAGGGATAAAAAACAAAAAGGGAGCTATAAATAATATATAGAACATTATCATTCCTGGAATATTCAATGCCTTATTATAGTCTTTCATATTGTAAACTATGGTAAACGGAAAAATTATAAATATTATCCAATATAGTATTGGGTATAAAATTATTTTTGTATTTTTTGTGTCATAAATCATAAATTTTTATAAATTAATTATTAAATAATTAATATCTGCCTTAATCATATCATATGCCGAGCTATTCAGCCATTGCTTCTTATAATAATCGTCCAGCTTTTTCAATATTTCCTGAAAACGCTTGGCGATTATTTTTTTATGAACCAAACTTAATTTATAGACAACTTTATCATAATTTTTTAATCTTTTTTCGCACCAAGTTTGGTTTTTCTTCTTCAGACACTGGCTCATAATACTTTTTTGTCTTTCATTTAACTTTTCCTGCCGTTGACCGAATCTTTCCTCATATTTTTTAATTTCAGCCAACTCTTTATTTAGCCAGGTTCTTGCGGTTTTATTTTTAATCCAGCCCAAATCATAGCTTCTATTAACGTCAGAAATCGCGCTATCTAAATCGGCGCTAACCGTGAATTTTACGCTTACCTCTGCCTGGTTGCCCGCCATATCTCTAACCGCAATTTTTAAAGTATGTTCTCCCAAATCATAGTAGAATAAATCTTGTTCTAATTGACTAATCGGCTGATCATCAATTAAAACCGCTAAACTGCCCGTAGTCACGCCCGAATAGCTGTCCGACATTTCATATTCAGGCATAAAGGATCCATCGCGCGTAAACTCTTCATTTTCCAACGGCAGTAAAATATTTATGATCGGCGCGGCCATATCTATTTTTAATGCTTGCGCTTTTTCTTCTTCAGTATTACCGGCTCGGTCGGTTGATTTAAATAGGACGCTGTATTCACCATCGCCATTAAAAATAATCGGATCCCCATAATTTAACCAAGTTAAACCATTATCTAAGCTATATTCGGTTTTTAAGATGCCTGAGCCGCCTTGATTATCCGCGGCTATTAACGCCACAGTGGTAGTGGAAATATAATAACCGCCGCTTTCAACTGTACCGCCTGAACCACTAATTTCAATCTGCGTTTCCGGTTTAACTAAATCAGCGGCCTCTGCTTTATTTAAAACCGCCGAAGGCTCTGCCGTAGCTTCAAAGGTTTTATCTCCGTCTTGATCAATTTCTATGGCGCCAGCCGTCTGGCCGTTATTTATTTGCAGCTTAACCGTTGTGCTGGCGCTATTAAGCGGCACTTGGTTGTAATACACGGTTTGCGTGTATTGACCGGCTTGCACGGTTTGCACTCTGGCATTAAAACTGCCGCTAGCCGTGGATGAACCCACTACCTGATAATTATGCCCCTCGGGTAAAAACACAAATTTATTGCCGTCTAAATTATCATACTGCGCGCCCTCTATGCCCATCTCAATATCGCCGCTTTCATTCGGCCCAAGATGATGATTATTTTCATCATAAACGTTTAAATCTATCGGGCTATGAAAACTTATCTGCGTGCCGGTTAGAGCGCAATTGGAATCGTCCCGCGACATGACAGGATAATTCGCTAATGAAAATGAGCTGATTTTATTTTCTAAAATAGCCCGGGTGACTTGCTTAACGCCGTTAGCGCCCGGCAGTGATGAATGCTCAACGCCTTTAATATAGTAGCTATCATCGGCCTGGAGCGCCTCCGCGCTTCTTAGGGGCACAGTGCCGTCGCCGGAAATATATTTTAGACCATATTCATATCCGCCGGACTTTTCTTTATTTAAAACAAAGATCTGCCCGATCGTCGGGCTGCCGCAACCCATAATATTATATGTCTCTATGCCGTCCGCTTTGGGCGAGTAATTATCCAGATCACTATGCAAAACGTCGTTATATCCCAATAAATAATTATTTCTATCCGCGTTCTTCATGAAATCAATGGATTGAGCATAATTTAATTTATCGGTTATTCCATTATTATCTAAGTCATGCATGTCATAAATATAATAGGTATAATCCGAGTTAGCGCTATCAAAATAATTTTGGCTTGGCAGGAGTTGATAAATAGAAGGAAAATTTTGAGAAATAAACTTTATTTTTTCTGAATTTAAACCTAGCCCAAAATAATTAAAATCCAAATCATCCCCATACATCAAAATTTTAAACGCTCCCGGCGCTCCCAGGTGCGGCGTGCCGATATCTATAAATTTATCTACCGAACCGGAGCCGTAATGCTTAATATAATTTTTTGCCACCAGCCCGCCCATACTATGGGCGATAATATCTACTTTCTCGGCGCCGGTTAAAAGTTTAACTTTTTCAATTTTATCTTTAAGCGAATCGAACCCATTATAAGGAATACCGCCGGCCGACCAATTTAAGTCTAAACGCCAATCGTAAGGGAAAACAAATAAATTTTCATTTTCCACGTAGCCGTTTTGCTTTAACTCATTGATCATCCCCTCGTAGAAATCATTATCTAAAATGGTCCTAACGATATCCTGGGGCGGGACAATCATGGTATTAGGCAGGGGCTTACCCTGCTCGTCCATAATCAGCTCATTTAAATGCAAATCCCAAGGGTCTATAACGGTTCTCGCGACTGCCGGCCAAACTTCCAAACCGGGGTTTATATAACTATATAAATAGCTCCCCATAATCCCCGGGACGATTATCACCGGATTAATTTCATCTTCAACCGGTCCGGTTAAATCGGACGGCCAGGGCTCAATTAAAAAAGGAATAAAATTCGCATTATAATAAACTTGCGCGCCTTTTTTAATACCTTGCAAATAATCCTCTATCGTGGTTGGTCCGTCTTTATGTCCCCAATAAACTAATGGCGCTTCAATCTTAGTCCCGCTTGCTTTGCTAAGGCTTAATTGATCACAGCGCAACTGCGTCGGCCTCCAAGTCCAGTTCGACGACGATGGCAAAGGACAGTTCATCTCATTATAAAAATTCGATTCTGAAATCTTAAAAATCGCGTCGCTGGAAAAACTTATGCCTCCGAAATTATTAGTAATTTTACTATGAGTAATGTTAATTTCTTTTAGCTTTACCCCTGACCCTCCCGAGTTTGACACCGAAATAAAATTGACTGGCCGCATATATTGTCCGGTATTGCCTAAACCGCTATCGCCGCCGCCCGCGTAATGAATTTCCACATAATCAAAAGTAACATGCTTGCCTTCGCCCTGAATTAAAAAATATCCCCAATCGCCCATGGCCGGAGTTGTCGCGCCGCCATCGCTGTTAGTGTCGCCGCCCGCGCTATCATCTTTAATGGAAGTAAAGACAATAGGGTTATCGGCCTCGCCGATGGCCTCAATATCGCCATAAGAAACTATTTTTCCGCCAGCCGCCATTTTAACAATCGTGCCCGGCTTAATAATTAATCGATCCCAGCTATTAACTTCGAAATAGCTGATTATTCTAATTTGAGAATTGTCCCAAATTATATCATTAGCTTGAGCCGTTCCCCCGAATACAAAAAACCATGCCATTAAAAAAATTGGCATGACAAATAAAATAAACCCCCTCCTAGACATAAATTTTTACTTAAAAAATAATTATACTCTAATTATAGCACAATAAATTACCTCTCCACAAGTTGATTGGGCTTACGCCCCCTTCTTCGGCATCTCCCCGTTTAAAGCTTTGCGGACGATATCCTTGGTCTCCTCGGAAAAATCCGCGTTTAAAATCCAGTTTAAAAACCCCGGCTCCTGCGCGGCCACTTCGGCCAGCGACCGATCTTTATGCTTGGAAAAAGCCAAATAGGCCTCACCGCCTCGCCAATAAAATTTGCGATCATTATCAACAAAACGCTCGTCCGACGTATGATGAATCTTATAAATATAATCCCAGTCTCTAATCTCTTTATATTTTTTTAACTGCGCGCCTAGGACATCCGCCGTCGCTTCCACGTCGGCTAAAGCGCTATGCGCGTCCACGTGCTCTTTTTTACAATAGAATTTGTAGGCCGCGGCTAAGGTGCGCGGTTCCATATGATGAAAAATAATTTTGGCGTCAATCACTTTGGCTTCGGCGTAATTAAAATCCAGACCGACTCTTAAAAATTCGCGTTTTAAAATCGGCAGGTCAAAACTAAAAACATTAAAACCGCTGTAAGACGAATCTTTAAATATTTCCCATAGCTCGGCCGACTTATCTTTAAAAGTCGGCTGATCTTTAACTTTTTCATCAGTTATTCCATGAATGGCCGAAGCTTCGGCCGGTATCGGCATTTCCGGATTTAAAAGCCAATCGCCCTTTAAAACCTCGCCGTCCGGCATAATTTTTAAATAAGCGATTTCCACAATCCGGTCTAAATTAATGGACAGGCCGGTAGTCTCCAAATCAAAAATCACTAGAGGTTTATCCAATTTTATCAATTCGGAAATTTTATTTTTTTCTGGCATATAATATTATATAATTTATTCTTCCATTATAGCATATTTTTCCAACAAAAATCCCGCCCCCTTGCGAGGACGGGATTTTTTATTCTTAAAATAATCTATAATCGCTGATTACTGGCCGAACGGAAATGATTGCCCTTGATTATTCTGCTGGCAATTACAAGGCGGACAAGTCTGGTTTTGATTCTGGTCCTGTTGCGGCATCAGCTGCTGCCAATTGCTAGGCATTTGCGTCTGACTGAATTGCTTCGGGCCCTGCTCCCAGGGCATAATCTCTTGTACACCGGTTAAAGCCGATATTTCATCATTAAAATTCTGATTTAACGCGTCCATATCTTCCAGGGCTAAAATAATATCGTCTTCGTTAATCGGTTTGGCTTTAAGCATAGCCGAAATTTCTTTACCTTTGTTATTAAGATCATTTAAAATCACTTCCGCGCTGCCAGCCTCAAGTTTTTTCGCCTTTAACTTCCTGATTTGGCTTTGCGCTTGCGTTATAATCTTCTTAAAATTCGCGGTGAAGCCGCCGAGGTTGCTCATGGTCATAATCACGCGCTGATATTGCATCGTGTCCTCCATCTGGCCGAAAAAATCCGCTTGGATGGTGTCAAAAACTTCCGACGAGCCGCCGGCTTTTACGTTCTTTTCCGCCTCTTCTTTAACCGTTTTCATTTTAGCCGCCGCCGCCTCAAACTGAACGTAAGTATCGGATAAATCTATCTCTTGCTTTTTTAACCTTTCTACTATGGTTTTAGCTTTCTTTAATTCCGCGGTTAATCTGGTTAATTCGCTGTTCATCTGCTTTAAAGTTTGCGGCCAGCGCGCCAGCATTTCTAATTGGCCTCGGCTTTCGTCTAAATTTTGCATGGCCTCCTGTAAATCTTCGGCTCCGGCCGCGGTCATTTCGTCCATGGTCTTAGCATTTTTAACCGCCGCGATTATGGCTTTTACTTTATTTAAATTCTCCGTTACTTCCGCCGGCATGGCAACTTTTTGTTTTATCAATTTGGTAATTTGACTCTCAAACATTTTTAAGCCGCTTTCCATGCTTTTCACGCCTCGCTTTATATTATCCATTCTTTGCGCGCCCTCCACTATGTCCTGGCGGGATTGTTCTAGGGACTGCATTGTCTCATTAAGTCCGCCCAGATCAATCTCTTGCATGGCTTCAGGCGTCCCGGCGGCTTTCATAATTTCCATCATGTTTCTGGCTTCTTTTAGCTTATCGCTTACTTCGGCCGGTATGGCCGTGCCTTTAGATCCCGCGCTCTTAAAAGCCGATTCTAAGCGCTTTAAGCCGCTTTCCATCTGCTTAATATTTCTTTTGACGTCTTGCATCATCCGCTTTTGATTTTTCTGCTGATTTTGGTCGCCCTGATTCTGTCCGCCTTGATTCTGATTGCCTTGGCCATTCGGACCTTGCTGATTATTATTTTGCTGATTGTTCCCTGGTTGTTGATTCATTCGCGGACCGCATTTCGCCGTAAAACCCGCAGGACAAGTCGGCGCTCCCGAAACTAATTTCGGCGCAGACCCTCTTTCTCCGGTCGATTTGAAACACCACATATCCGTGTTAATTGGATCGCCGGAATCACCAGGACACATGTCTGCAAACGGCTGATTCTGCGGCAGCTGGTTATTTGTCCCTTGAGGCGGTATGAAATTAATTTGGTTTTCCAGCGGCGCTGGAGCCAGGGAATTCACTTCCTCTTCGCCCAAAACCTTAACGCCCAAAACTTTCTGGATACTCTTAACTTTGTCGGCAATCAACGATTGCCAATTTTGCGCGAAGCTCTTCGGCATTTCCACGTAAAATGCCTGAACCGGCATGGCGAACGCCAAAATAAAGAGAAACGCCATTAAGCCGGCTGTCTTTTTAAAAAATCCAGATTTTTTTTCCATAAATTTTATGAGACTGTCGCCGGATACCTGCTCGTTCCGTTCGAGCGAGCGGCGTTCGGTAGCAAGGTCTTTATATTAAATTTAATTATCTAATCAAATTTTATATTATTGAAATGGCGGCTATCCGCCAAGAGCAATTATGAAGAGGCCAGCTTATAATATATAATAGCATATTATAGCAAAATAAAAAAGAATCCTAAAATGCTCGAAACATTTATTAGGACTCAAGCGCGCGCAGCTACTCTCACGGATTAATTAAGCTAGGGGTAACAAAAACCCCGCCCCCTTCTAGGGGACGGGATTTTTTATTTCTGAAGTAATCGAATTACCAATTGCTTCCACCGCGGCTTCCGCCTTGGTTACGGTCGAAACTTCTTCCGCCGCCGTTGCTGCCGCCGAAGCTTCTCTTCGGTCTGTCTTCCTGAGGTCTGGCCTCATTGACAGTGATGGTTCTACCATCCAACTCTTTGCCATTGAACATTTCAATGGCAGCAGTGGCTTCTTCTTCGGTCGTCATTTCGACGAAACCAAAGCCCTTTGATCTGCCAGTCATCTTATCCATGATAATGATGGCTGAGACCACGGCTCCGGCCTGAGAAAAAGCATCTTTCAAACTGCCTTCGGTGCTTGAATATGACAAGCCGCCGACGTATAATTTTTTGTTCATAACTTTCCTTTTGCTTTTAGGGATAATAATCCCTCTTAATTAAAATGTAAGTCGACACTCTTATTTTGCCTACTGATTACGCTAAAAGCATAAGGTAGAGAAAAATAACTCTTACAAAATCAGTATAGCCTAGTTTAGCTAATCTGTCAAGCAAAAGTCTTCTCTAACGCAAAATGATACCCAAATGGCTTTCCGACTCCAATACGGGAGGATACCGTTCTAACGCAAGATGAGCCCGTCAGGGCTCATGCTTGTGGATAAAGCGGACAAAGTGTTTCATAATGAGTTTGTATGAAGATCACTATGAAACACT
>JAUSEG010000025.1 GCA_030650415.1 bacterium
CGTATTAGGAAATTATTTTTGGGATAAAGACAAGGCAGATCTATATAAGCCGATGCGGATAAACCCGGGAATTTGGGGATCAATAGTTATGGCGAAACTATTTGAAATTCCTCAAGAAATTATATACGCTTGCATAAATTCTATTCTTGATAAATATTTTCCGACGGTAGATAAAATGGGGATACAATTTAACGAATTAACAAGCATTGGGGATATAAAATATATTTGGAAGAAAGTTGAGAGGCAGCAGCGGGGATTCATTATAGATCATAGGATAAATATTCAAGATAAATACTTGAACCATGACCGGGATAAAGAAGCCTACAAATTAAATCAAAAGAATCCGAACTTTAGTAATGAAGAGATTCTGGCTGAGTTATCTAAAAATAAAAAATTTAATGTAAAAATTAAGCCTGCGACCGTACCGGTAATAATTAGGACATACAAAAAATTTATAAATCAATAGTTCTGTCGGCGGTTAAGGCTGCGGAAAGCAGAAAAAATCTGCAAAAAGAAATCTAAGATACTGGCCTATAAACAAAAACAAGGAAAGACCGGTGAGCTCAGGGATATTTTGGCTAATATTAGATGACAAACGGCTATAAATATACTATACTAGATACTGCGGTATCTAGTTTTTTTGTATAGAAAAAATGTCAGCTCTTTAACAAAAGAAAAAAATAAGTAAATAAATAATTTGAAGTATAAGAAAAAGATTAATTTTTCATACTTCGAGTTTATAATTATATGGATCCAATTAATTTCGAAAAAAAATTCAGCGATTTGGCAAAACAAAATCGAGACCGCCAAGCCAATGAAGGAGAAGCGCCCACCGGCGAAGAAAAGCTGTGCCCTTTTATGTCCAGGCCCCCTGAAGCGGCGGAGTGCTCGCCAAGATGCAAACTATACCGCAAAGAGCCAAAAGGCTACGAATGCACATTGCAAGAATTGCGGGCGATCTCTTGGAACACAAAGAAAAAGAAATAATCGTCCCGCCGAAAATTTTAGCGCCACTAAGTTAACTTAGTTAGTTAGGTATCTTAATTAACTAAAAACTAAAAAAACTAAGAACGTTCTTTTCTAAGTACTTTCTACTCTAAGAACGTAATTAGCTAAGTACTTAGTTAATGAAGTACTCCCCAGACTAAGAACTAACTATTGACGAACGAAAATCTTTTTATGGCTGATGAAAAAATAAAACCGAGCTAAAAAACAAGAAAATTCCGCATCTGATGGTACAGAATAAAAAAAACTAAAATAAAATTTTGCGTTCTCGGCCTTAAAAGAAGCCATCGCAAACACTTCCCTGTCCGCGCGTCCGAACCTGTGGTCGAAATCCGCGCCATGAAAAATGGCGGCTTCCAGTTCCGGGCGATTATAAGCGCCATGGGAAAAATATGGCGTCAATCTACAGCAAGGCGTTTTATTCGCACATTGATAATTCAGGCGGGCGGGGCAAGGACGTGGCGAGCCGCACTAACACTTCCCCGCCCGCAACTTCCGAGCACTTTTCACTCTCGGCGTTTATCGTGTTCCATCGCAGGAAGCGAGCGAGAATTTTAAAAACGAAAAGATAACCTCCGCTAACGAAACGGCTTTAAAAAAATCGGGCTAACCGGTAATCCGCGCTTAGGCAGATTTTTTTATAGTCGTTTCGTAAATAAGTTTTCGTTTTTAAAATTCTCGCTGGCTTCCGTTGCCGTGGGACTTCGCCCGACCACTCCAATTTACGGCATTTAATTTCGCGCCCCGACACGCGGAACTTGGCGATGCAGGCTCAAGGGCGTCGCCTAACTTGTTTTTTACGACGACTTTCAAAGGCGTCTTAAAAAATCGAGTTAGGCGCACGCCCGCCGCCGGACGCGCTCAAACCTTTTTTACCATTCACGCC
This sequence comes from bacterium, assembly GCA_030650415.1. GTDB lineage: Bacteria > Patescibacteriota > Patescibacteriia > Patescibacteriales > GWC2-42-12 > GWC2-42-12. The sequence goes on from JAUSEG010000025.1 coordinate 1,892, forward strand.
TAAACTTACCAATTGAACGAAATTTATTTTTTAACGGCGTTTTCGCGTAATCGCGAAAAAGCGAAGCCGTTAAAAAATAAATTTCAACTCATTAAACGACCGCTTTTTATTCTCGGCATTTTCGTTTCGTTGCCGGCGTTCGTGCCCACCGCCTCACGCTAACCGTGTTTAGCCGAGAACATTCAGGCGGTGGAAATGCTTGATGTTAATAAAATTATATTTATGCAAAATAAAAAATATGCCTCTCCGTTAAAATCAATCCGAAGATACTGTCTTTGGTGCTGTAACGGCCAATTTAAAGAAATAAAACTGTGCCCAAAAACAGACTGTTTATTTTTTCCGTTCAGGATGGGAAAGAAAACTGTAAAAGGTTCGCTGGTTAAAGTTATCAAAAAACGCTGCCTGGATTGTTGCGGCGAGGGCACGGCGCAGGAAGTTAGAAAATGCGATCAGGTAGATTGCGATGTTTTCCCTTATAGAAACGGCAAAAATCCCAACCGCAAAACAACCTCTAGGCCATTCGGGCCAAAAGCCCGAGCCGGAGAGGGACAATCAAAAGAAATAAGCGGTCAAGGTCATCTTGCGTCTAAAAAGGGTGAAATTAAAAAAATAGACGGTCTGCCTAGTGATAAAATAACTAAACTGGCCACTTTAAACCATGAGATACACTATTTAAAAGATAATAAAAATGATAGAGTGATATAGACAAGGCGCGACCAAATCGGCTGCGCTCCTATATTGCTCATTAACAATTAAATGACTACCGGTCTCAATACAATCGTAAAACTATATACCATCAACCAAGTGGCTGAGATTTTGGCAGTGTCCAAAATCACGATATATAGATTGGTCGAAACTAGAAAAATCCCCTTTTACAAAATAAAGGGTTGCATTAGGTTTGCGGAAAAAGATATTTTTAGTTATTTAGATCAAAGCCGTATTGAATCGGTAGAATAATATATGAGCATAAGAAAAATAAGAAATTCATGGTGGACGGATTTTCGTTTTAACGGAACGAGATTTAGAAAACGAAGTCCGGCCAACTCCAAAGAGGGCGCGAAAGACTATGAATCGCTTTTAAGGCAAAAATTGGTTAGAGGTGAAAACCTTGAAGGCCGGGAAGACAAAGGCGATATAACTTTCGAAAAATTCTCGCAAGAATGGTTTGAGGTTTATGTTAAGAATAATAATAAACATTCGGAAGTCATCAGCAAGGAAAGTATTTTGCGGGTTCATCTTCTGCCTTTCTTCGGAAAAATGAGGCTCTCAAAAATTCAAAGCCTAAAAATAGAAGAATATAAAAGGCAAAAGATTCAGTCCGGGTTAAGCAACAAAACCACGAATAACCATTTGGCGGTTTTAAACAAAAGCTTGGGCACGGCGAAAGAGTGGCAATTTATAAAAGATTATCCGAGAATAAAGCTGCTAAAATTAAAGCCTCTAAGCCATGACTATTTGTCGGAAAGCGAATGTGAAATATTGCTTAACGGAGCGACCGGCATTATCAAAGAAATGATCTTGCTGGCTTTAAGAACCGGGCTTCGTTTTGGCGAAATTATCGCCCTTGGCTGGAAAGATGTTGACCTGGAAAGAAAAATGCTATCGGTCAGTAAATCCATATCAAAAGGACTAATGGGAAGCACAAAAAGCAACCGGTCAAGATATATCCCTCTATCTCAAGAGCTTTACGAAATGCTTTCTCGGAGAAGCCAAAAATCTGGTTTTATCTTTGTGAACCAGGACGGAACCCCTAAGAAACAAATTCCTTGCTGTAAAGCTCTGTATAGGGCGTGCAGGCAGTCTAAACTGAGAGAGATAGGTTGGCACACCCTAAGACATACTTTCGCCTCGCACTTAGCGCAAAAGGGAATATCGCTAAAAGCCATTCAGGAACTACTCGGCCATAGCAATATTCAAACGACTATGAGATACGCCCACCTAAGTCCTACGGAATTGCGATCGGCAATTGATTGTTTAGAGCCTAAAGATAATTTTGGGCAACAGATGGGCAACGCTTCACAATTTAGCCTAAATATGTTGGAACTCAAAAAGAGCGGTAAGATTGATTTTTTACCTGTCTATACACAAAAAGCCGATACCGAAGTATCGACTTTAAGTGATTAAATGTGGAGCGGGTAACGGGAATCGAACCCGTATATTCAGATTGGCAACCTGACGTACTAACCATTGTACTATACCCGCTTAATTTTTTTATTTTACTGACTGGTGGCTCAGGTGGGAGTCGAACCCACATGCCCATAGGACGCAACATTTTAAGTGTTGTGCGTATACCAGTTCCGCCACTGAGCCAGATTATTTTTTGCCCGGATGTCCAAATTTTATCAAATTTATCTTCTTTATTCTAGACCAACTTTTTAACTGCTTTTCTCATTTTAATGCTTCTTCTCTGGTTTGGTACTTTTCATAATGTACTAATTTCACCGGCAACTTACTATATAAATATTTAGACCCTTGCTTACTATTATGATTAGCCAGCCTATTCTTTAAATTTTTAGCATAGCCGACATAAAATGACAAATCGTGGCAAAGTAAAATATATACTTTATACATATATGCTTAAACAAAATTGCCCTTCGGCAAGCTCAGGGCACCTCGACTTTATGTTAAAACTTAGAGGTGCCTGCACCGAGCGAGGAGTAAAAGGTAGCCCCTCGGCAAGCTCCCCTCGGCCTGAGCTCGGGACGAAGGCAGGGCACTCGACGAAATTTACATGCAATTTTAATTATTTAAGTGGCCTGCCACGAGCGAAAGCCCTTCGGTGCGGCTCGCTAACACTCGCCTTACTCAGGGCACTTCGACTACAATTTTTCAAAGTCGAAGTGCCTGCACTGAGCGAGGAGTAAATTTGATGTTAATCAAATTTACGACGAGTCGAAGTGGAGATGAGGGGAATTGAACCCCTGTCTAATAAACTTTTTAAAGCATGTTTACAGATTAGATCGATTTGTTTTCTCGCTACCACCGTAAAAACCGAGCAAAATCGGCGATAGCCAGCCTTAATTTTTTAAAATAACCGGCTAAAGCAACCGATTATCCGAGCCTAAAATATTACACTCGTATCCGGCGCATAGGCGTCAGCCGGGCGAATGGTTGCGGCTATTAAGCGGCAACAGGAGCAAAGGCCGGCATTCTCCAAGAGAAGGTCGCTTTGCTGAATAAGTTTTTGACACTTATTAATTTTCAAGCGTGATTAGAGTGACGGCTTGAGACGCACTTCTGAATGCCTTAAAAGAAATTTATTATCGATGCCTGGCATCCCCATAATAAAATTTTCTATCTCCTAAAACTTCGTTTTGTTAAAGTTCTGACTTCCCGATCGAGCTCCCGTTTCTTTATAACTTCCCGCTTATCATACTTTTTTCTGCCCTTGCCGATGCCGAATTCCAATTTGATAAAACTATGCTTAGTATATATTTTTATGGGGACCAATGTCAAGCCTTGCTCGTCTTTTTTCCCCATTAAATAGGCAATTTCCTTCTTCTTAAGTAGCAATTTTCTGGATCTGGTCGGTTCATAATTCGGCCTGGCGCCCGCAAATTTATATAATGGAACATGGGCATTAATTAAATAGGCCTCAGGCAAATTTTTGTTTCTAACTTTCTTAAATGTAACATAACTGCCTTTTAAACTCACATGGCCAGTCTTAATTGATTTAACTTCATAGCCCAAGAGCACCAAGCCGGCTTCATAAGTTTCTTGGATGTCATAATCAAAATTGGCTCGTTTGTTATAGGCTAGAACCGGCATAAGTTTTGCCCCCTTTCTTGTCCGCCTCGGGCGGGAACAAAGGGGGTTAGGCCGCGCCCGCTAACGCCTAAGCGTAGCGATGGCGGGCGGGGGGGATTTATTATTTCCAAGCCTTGAGTAAATCTTGATTGATATCATCAATTTCATCATCCGCCAATTTATTTTCCTCGCGCCTGTTCTCCAAATAACTGTTTAATTTTTGAGCAAACATTGAGGCCTTCTCCAAGCTGATTTTTCCACCGCTGTCGTTTACAATTTTTTCCACTTTGCTGATAATTTCCAAATCATCGGTGATAATCTTCGCGCCTTCTCCGGAGTTTAAATATATTCTCGCCAGCTCAACTATTTTATCGTCGGCCGATTTATAGAAACTATCCTTAGGCGTATAAATTACCGTAATATTTTCTCGCTCGTATTTATCACCCATCATATCCCGTCCGTCAAAAACTAAAATATACTTGCTCTTTTTATACCGGCTTATCAGTTCAATCAACTTTTCATCAAACGCCTCTTCTCCCAATAAATCTAATTTTCCGGCTAGGTTGTTCGCGTCAATGATGTTTATCATAATGTCATTGCGAGCCTGCGTCAGCAGGCGTGGCAATCTCTGGTCATAAGGCAATAACCTAACCGAAGGATTAAATTAATAAGCAAGAAAGCCTCTTGACCTAAGCATTTCCCATAATTCATTATTCTTAATTCATAATTCTCTTTCTTACCAGGGATTGCGAAGCTTGTCCCGAGTTGCAACGAGGGATCCGCGTTCGCTTCGCTCCTCGCAATGACATACTACTTAACTACATTCCACTCCCTTAATTTCTCCACAACTTTTTTGCCGGTTAAATTATTTTCCACATAATCATGATAAGCATGGCTCTTAACCCGTTCGGCCACTTTCTCGTTGCCTTTATATTGCTTTAAAATATCATCGATCGCTTTATGAATTTCTTCGTGCGCCACGGAAATCTTTTCCAGCTTGGCGACTTCCCTGATAATCAAAGAAACTTTTACTCTCTTAACCGCTTCCGGCATTATTTCCAGCATCATTTGCGCGTGAGTCTTCCCAAGGTGCATTAAATAGTCTTCAAATTTAGCGCCTTGTTTCTTCACCGAATATTCCAATTCCGACATCATGACTTCGCCCTCATGCTTAATCAAAGTTTCCGGTATCTCGCCGAATTTTGAATGCTCAATAATTTTTTCGAGCATCTTACCTTCGCTCTCCTGTTCATTCTTTTGCTGTTTCTCCGCTAAAATGCTCTTCTTAATATTGCTCCTTAATTCTTCCGGCGATTTTAAGCCAAACCCTTTAGCGAATTCCTCATTCACTTCAGGCAGAGTCCGATTAAAGACATCCTTAATTTTTACCCTAAATTCAGCCATTTTTCCGGCTAAATTCTTATCATGATGTTCGGCCGGATAGAGTAAAGTAAATTCGCGAACATCAGCTTTTTTCGCGCCGATGATATGTTTATCAAAACCGGGAATAACATAATTCTTGCCGATAATCACGCTCGTACCCTTGCCCTGGCCGCCATCAACCGGAACTTTATCCAAAAATATTTCTATATCTAAAATTACCCGATTGCCGTCTTTAGCTTCGCTTTCGGAAATGGTTTCTTGCCCGCGCATCTCCCGCAATTCGGAAATTAATTTTTCCACTTCCTCGTCTTTAACCTCGGCCTGCGCTTCTTTTACTTTCAGTTCTTTGTACTTACCTAGCTTAACATCAGGCAATAAGGTTAAAACCACTTTATATTCCATCGGATTCTCCGGCGCCAGTTTAGAAATATTAATCTGCGGCTGGCCAACGATTTGCTCGGTGACGTTATTCCTAATCGCCGAATCCACGGTTTTATCAACCGCGAGTTTCGCGGCTTCTTCTAAAATAGTCATCTCGCCGATTTTGGCTTTTAAAATTTCATAGGTCGCCTTGCCCGGGCGAAAGCCTTCAATCTTAACTTCGGCCGAAACTTTTTCAACCGCTCTGGGAATATACGGCTTAAACTCATCAACCGTTAACTCCACGGTTAATTCAATTTGCGACTTGCCTAAATCTTTTTTGGTTATGTTCATATATTATTGCCCCGAGCGGTTCCCCCTTGATAAAGGGGGTTAGGGGGATTTAAGTTTTATTTAAAATTAGCTATTTTTTATCTCTTAATTTACTTATTTATAATTTTTATTGACATCATATTTAATTATGCTATACTAATAAGCAGAAAAAGACTTTCGGCCCGTGGATACTCGAGTAACCCACAACTTAGCGGAAAGTCTTTTTTGTTTGCTATTCCCGCTATTTGGCGTAATTTAGTGATTACATTCTTAATATTACGCTTGTTCCATTTTGTCATTGCGGCCTCCGAGCCGCAATCTAGTTATTTCTTTATCCATTCATTGGTTATCCATTTTTTAATAAACGCTTCTTCTAAATCAATCTTCTGAATTTCAGCAATACCCGCCACTAATCCAAATACATCCGATAATTCCTTGGCCATTTCTCTTTTTGATATCTTCGGCGATAAATATTTTGCCGGCCGGCATCTTCTATAATGCAATAAATAAGACTGAACAAATTCTCCAACCTCTTCGGTTAATTTTAAAAGTAAATAATCATTTGACAACTTGATACCATCTCTTTTTGAATTACGCGAAATTACTTTGATCGCCTGTTTTTGTAATTGTTTAATTTCCATATATTATTATCTCTATTTTATTGTCATTGCGGCCACCGAGCCGCAATTTAATTTTTTATATTTGGTGACATTTTATCAAAGGCAAGGGCGGGCATATATCTTCTGCGATCATCATCTTCAGAAAATAATCCGGGTCGTTGAGGATTCCAACCTTTAAATTTCTGTGCTAATTCACGGATACTTACTTTCTGGGTTGGCATCTCTCCAGTAATTTCATGAAACATTCTTCCGCAAGGACCGCTGTGATAACTATTAGTATTTTTAGCTTCTACAAATGCCGTGGTATCATCAAGCGGTATCATAAAATCATTAACAATACTCTTTTTTGCTTTTGCCAAATCATCCGCTGGTAATTTCCACAATTCTGGTTTTGACTCTTTTTTAGCTCTGGCTATTGCCTTAACTGCTTTCGTCATTAACTCTGGGTCTTTGCCGTATACATAAACGATAATTGTATTATTCTCATAAGATTTATCTAAACTGTCTGCAGTATAATTCTCTAAATTAAGCGCCAACTGAATTCTGTCCATTACTCCCTCGTCGGTTAAAGTTTCAAAAAGCGCCTTATATGCTTCGGGTGAATTTCTTGTTGGAACCGTAAAATAAATTCTCGTAACGAGGTTGTCAATCGGAGTGCTCTTTTCATCCGTCATTTCTTTGCGTCCCTGAACAATTAATTTTTTACTTCTGTCTTGAAAGGCAAAAAAGGAATTTGATTTGTCTTTTCCATATTCAGCGGTAAACCACCCGGAAAGTTTCCTCGCCCGCTCACCAGCTTCAATATTTTGTGATTGCGTTACCCACTGAGGCGGAGTTTGTATTTTATTATCTTGTTTTAATTCAAGTTCTTCTACTTGTTTAGCTTGTTGCTCGATAATGTCAGAATAAGAAAGTTTACCTAAGGTTTCTCTATATTTTACCCAGCCGACTCTGGCAATTTCTTCAAAAGCATGCCCTTCCAAAATATTCTCAGTATTTACTTCTAAAGATTCCTTGGTCGGCTCATCTTCGGCTACTGGCGGTTTGAATGTTGGCCATTGTTCAATTGACATAAAAATATTTTATTTCTACCTCTCCCTCCTGGATTGCGGCTCGGAGGCCGCAATGACAATACAAATTCTTTAAGCAGTCGGGTGGGATATGCAATTTTTGAAGTGAGGACTGTTTGAGCCCCCACCATTTTTCTCTACATGTCCCAAACTATTAAAAATTTTACATTTTAATTTTAGTAAAAATTTTTATAGGCTGAGCAGAAAAAATGGTGTGGGGCGAGTTCCGCAACGAAAAAATTACATACCCCGCCCGACTGCGTTTTAACTACTATATCAACAACCCCACCCTTCGACTCGCTACGCTCGCTCAGGACAGGCAATCAATATTAAATCAAAAGTCCTACTATTAACAAAGCAACTATATTTAGGATTTTGATCATCGGATTTATCGCCGGACCAGCCGTGTCCTTATAGGGATCGCCGACCGTATCGCCGGTCACGGCCGCCTTATGCGCGTCCGAACCCTTGCCGCCAAAATTTCCGTCTTCAATATATTTTTTGGCATTATCCCATGCGCCGCCGCCCGAAGTCATGGAAATGGCGACGAAGATGCCGGTAATAATCGAACCGACCAATAACCCGCCTAAAGCTTCAACGCCAAGAACTAAACCCACGAGAATCGGCGCTACTACCGGAATTAAAGCCGGAACAATCATTTCCGCAATCGCGGCTTTAGTTACGATATCTACCGTTCGGCCATAATCCGGCTTGTCCGTGCCGAGCATAATTCCCGGCTTGGCTTTAAACTGCGCGCGCACTTCTTCTACGACCGCGCCCGCGGCTCGGCCCACGGCCTGCATGGCTAGAGCGCCAAAATAATATGGTAATAAACCGCCTAAGAATAAACCGGCTAAAACCCTGGGGTCATTAATTAAAAATTGATAAGTGTCCGGAAGGCTATGAGTATAATCAGCGAAAAGCACCAGAGCGGCTAGAGCGGCCGAACCGATGGCATAGCCCTTAGTCACGGCTTTAGTGGTGTTTCCCACTGCGTCTAAAGGATCGGTTACGTTGCGGACATCATCGCCCATTTCCGCCATCTCGGCAATACCGCCCGCGTTATCCGTAATCGGTCCGTAAGAATCAATGGTGACAATGATACCGGCCATGGATAACATGGCCATGGCCGCGATAGCCACGCCATAAATTCCGGCTAAACCATAAGCCGCGATAATCGCCGCGACGATTACTATAACCGGCCAAACCGTTGACTTCATGGACACGGCTAAACCGGCGATAATATTAGTGCCATGACCGGTCTTTGAAGCTTCGGCAATATCTTTAACCGGCTGATAATCTTTAGAAGTATAATATTCTGTTATTACTACCATGGCCGCGGTTACCGCTAAACCGATTAAAGCGGCCAAGTACAAATTCATCACGCTGTAAGTTCCATTGTCAGCCATTAACCAGTTCGTGATCGGATAAAAAGCTATGGCCGATAAAACTCCGGCCACAATTAAACCTTTATATAATGCTCCCATAATGTTTTGGCTTGATCCTAATTTTACGAAAAAACTGCCGATAATTGAAGCGATAATGGAAACCGCGCCAATCACTAAAGGATAGAGCACCGCGTTGCCGAACCCGACAAACAAAAGTGAACCTAAAATCATGGTGGCAATGCAAGTCACTACATAAGTTTCAAAAAGATCCGCGGCCATACCGGCGCAATCGCCCACGTTATCGCCCACGTTATCGGCAATAACAGCCGGATTTCTTGGATCATCTTCCGGAATGCCGGCTTCAACTTTACCGACTAAATCCGCGCCTACGTCAGCGGCCTTAGTAAAAATACCGCCGCCCAAACGAGCGAAAATGGAAATTAGAGAACCGCCAAAACCCAAGCCGATTAAAGCGTGAATATCTTTGGTTATAAAATAAAATCCGGCTGTGCCGAGAAGCGCTAGGCCGACCACCAGCATACCGGTGATGTTGCCGCCCTGGACAGCTACTTTTAAGGCCTTAGCTAACCCGTCCCTGGCCGCTTCGGCCGTTCTGACGTTAGCGCGCACGGAAATATTCATACCGATATAGCCGGTTAAGGCCGATAAAAAAGCTCCCAGCAAAAAGGCCAGAGCCATGTTCCAGCCCAATTTAGGAATAAAACCAATAATTAAAAAAAGCACCGCCGCTACCATGGCAATGGTTTTATACTGACGATTCAAATAAGCTTTGGCTCCTTCTTGAATCGCTTTGGCGATAAATTGCATTTTTTCATTGCCGGCCGGCAAACGCAAAATAATTTTAATTAAGACCGCGCCATAAACAATGGCGAGAGCCGCGCTGCCGAAGATGAGAAGTGTAATTAGGTTCATAGGATTTCATTGTCATTACAACAACGTATTCTTTGTCATTGCGAGGAGCAAAGCGACGAAGCAATCTCACGCATGTCTATACTGAATCAAACATCTCTACATAACGTTATAGCTAAATTAGCCGTTCGTGAGATTGCCACGCTCCCTTCGGTCGCTCGCAATGACAATTTAAATAACCGCCTGCAATGACATTTTTATTATAAATTTATTTTTTATTCTTTTTTCTTGCTCTTTTTCTCCTTTTTTGGCTTTTCTACCGCCGGTTCTGGTTTAACTTCGGCCGGCTTGTCCGCCAAATCCGCCAGCCGGCCGGAGTCGGCGGATGCGTCTTTGATTTTCTCGGTTTCAGCTTTTTCAGCTAACGCTTCAGGCGCTACTTCAGTGGCTTTTTCGATTTCAACTTTTAATTCTTTTTCCGCTTCCGCTTTGGCTTGGTTTTTTTCGCCCACAATATCAATTTTCCATTCGGTTAAACGCGCGGCTAATCGGACGTTCTGCCCTTCGCGGCCGATAGCCAAAGATAATTGATCTTCTAAAACCTTGGCCACGGCTCTTTTCTCTTCATGATTCAATCCAACGCTGATAACTTTAGCCGGCGATAAAGCATAGGCGATAAATTTGGCAATATCTTCATCATATTCAATAATATCAATTTTTTCTCCGCCTAATTCCTTAATGATAGTCTGGATTCTCGCTCCGCGCTGGCCGACGCAAGAACCGATCGGATCAACGTTCTCGCCGCTCGCGAACACCGCCACTTTAGAACGATTGCCGGCTTCGCGCGCCACGGCTTTTATTTCCACTAAGCCGTTGGCGATTTCCGGAATTTCCAGATAGAAAACTTTTTTCAATATTTCATCCGAAGTTCTGGATAAAATAATTTCCGGACCTCTGGTGGTTGTACCGACATATTTTACAAAAACTTTTATTCGATCGCCCGGATTATATCTTTCGCCCATAATCTGCTCCTCGGACGGCAGAACGCCGACCGCCTTGCCTAAATCAACGAGCACGACGTTGCTTTCGCGTCTTTGGATAACTCCGGCCACGACTTCATGCTCTTTACTTTTGAATTCGCTAAAAATCATTTCACGCTCGGCTTCTCTTAATTTCTGGATAATTACCTGCTTAGCGGTTTGCGCGGCCATGCGTCCGTAAGCCGCCGGAACGGTCAATTTTGTTTTAATAACATCGTCAACCTTAGCGCTCTTTTTAATTAATATGGCGTCCTTAATCTGCAATTCGGTTTTAGGATTAAATTTTCTTTCTTCGACGGCTTCGCCAGCAACTTCCACCGACGCGTCTTTTTTCTCTACTTTAGTTTCGCTTTTTTTAGCCTTCGCCTGCTTTTTCTTGTCGGTTTTTTCTTTGGCTTCATCAGCCGCGGTTTCGACGGTAGCGATCTTTTCCTCGGTGCCTTCCTCGGCAACGGGCAAAATCTCTTCGGGCATGTCTAAAACCACGGTTTTAACGTCATAAACTTTTGAGGCGCCGGTTTCCGGGTCAAATTCAACTTTAATATTTTGGTTTTTCTCGCCAAAATCCTTGCGGTAAGCCGCGGCCAAGGCCGACTCGATGGTTTCTAAAACCGCTTCGTAGCTTAAATTTTTTTCTTCGCAGATTTGCTTAATCGCGTTAGTGATATCAGACATATGTTCTTATTTATACCCCCTTTAACAAAGGGGGTTGGGGGATTTAATTAAATAAAAAGGCTAGTTTGAATTTAATCAACTAGCCTTAGTATTTGTATATTAACATGTCATTAAATCGCTGTCAATCAGTTCACAGGCCTTTATTTTTTTAATGGATCATATCCATTAGCGACTTCAGCGCCGTCTGAATATCCATCGCCGTCGGTATCTTTCTTTTTTGGATCCGTGCCCAGTTCTTCTTCCCTGTCATCTGTCAGCAAATCTCCGTCGCTGTCCACTCCTCGGCTGGCGCCGGAATAGGTAATAGCCTGCATAGCATTCCACTCCTCGGTTGTTTTCGGTGTATGTCCATAAATGGCTTTGAAAATTTTAATACCGGCCTTTTCGGAATTTAAATTGCGGTTTTCAGCTTTTTGTCTTAAACCATAAGACATTATTTTTACCGCCGCCGAGTCTTTAGCCCCATTCATGTCCGGTTGTCTTTTGTAAATTTTTGCAAATTGATCTTTGGCCGCTTGCTCCGCGGTATTGCTGATTACAGACGGAAATCTGCCATTGGCGATTTTAATCACATCGGCCAATTCGGCTTCGGTTTGCGGCAGTTTGTCGAAGGCGGCTTTATACGAATTTATCACCGCCGCTCTTTCGCCGGCGCTTAATTTCTGGGTGTTAGCGTCCACGCCGTAAGTAATGAAATTGTTAAGCGCGGCCTGGCTGTCCGCCGATATGCCCTGGACATTTTTTAGCAATAAGCTTAAATATTTGATTTGAGTTTGCTGTTCTTTAATGATACTCCGAAGCTGATTTAATTCAGCCAATATTTCACTCATCTTGTCGTTAGTCAGAAGGTTGGCGTTGACGATTATTTTACTAATTTGGGTGTCTGGTGTTACTGTTGATTTAAACGAGCTGCTTGGAACTATATTTGAAGATGGAATATTTATTTTCGCGCTAGTATTATCAGCAAAATAAACGAGTAAATAGCCGCCGCTAAAGGTCTGACTGACCGGATAACCATAAGCGTAAAAACTCTTAGTTCCGCCACTTCCATTTATGGTCCAAAGGGGCAAGAGCGCGTCCGTTTGATGAATATAAACTTCAGCAGAGGCTGACTGCGAGGCGGTTATCGCTAAAGTATATAGAAACTTGCTTAGAGGATTGTTCGCCGAAGCATCGGTCGCCCAGCCTTCACCGGAAGAATTATGGACCAAGGCCATTCGCTTAATATTTTTAGCCGCCAGTCCGGAATTAGTTAAATTAATAGACCACTTCCAATCCGGAGCATGAATATAACCGCCATCACCCCATTTCGGCGCTTTATCTTCATCCGCGCTAATTAAAGCTACCGTCCCAGATACGCCGGTATTAACTTCTGAAGATGCGGTTATGGTAAAATAATTGTCGCTAGAATCTGCTGCAGCGGGCACAACCCCCGAAGAAAAATATACTTTGATGCGATATTGACCGAGCCTTGCTACAAATTCTGTCACCTCTGAACTGTTTTGAATGATCCAATTGAACGAACCATCGTTTGGTTCTCCTTGAGATAATCCTCGAATGGCAGTACCGCTTTGATCAATAAGTTCAATTCCTATAGTTGCAGTATTAATACTCGTCCCTAAATCTTTTGAACTCCAACGAATATTCATTGTATCTCCAATTTTATATGTCTCTCCCCCGTTCGGGCTTAAAACGGTAATGGTGGGCTGGGCTACGGGTTTCGTGGCGCAGGCGCCATCCTTGGAATAGCCGGTAGAACATGGCGTAAGAATATTTGAAACTTGACCGTCGTCAGTACAATAGCCTTCAGCAACCGATGTGCAAGAATCGCCGGAGCAGACTCCGCCATTTGAACCAACAGACACGTCATTAAAATACGAACCAATTCCATTAACTCGCCCATCGGTCAAACCGGCCACATCCGGATTCTTTCCGCCGTCGGAATCGGTGCAGGAAGGCTGGGTACAAGTCGAGAACGTAAGAATCCCTCCATTGAGATAGCGTTGAATCAATGCTAAATCGGTCGAAGTTACCGTACCGCTGTTATTCACATCGGCACGACGTTTTTCCTCGTCTGTCAATACTCTTTTTAAAAGAATGCCTGCCTGCGTGTAGTCTAAGTCAGTCTGAGACACCCATCCATCGTTGTCGACATCTCCGTAATTGCCGCAAGGAGGGGCTTTACGGGAGGGCGCGGTGATGGTTATTGATTTTACAAGAGAATTGTTTTGATAATTTAACTCTTGAAAATTTTGTGGTATCGGATTAACAAGAACATTTACTACATGTGTTCCTGGCCATGCTTAATTAGTGGAAGGACCAATTATTTCAATCTCTTGGCCGCTACTTATTTGATCTCCAATAGTATATGATTTTTTTACATAAACTGGCTCGGAAATTCCACCTAACCAGCCAAGATTACCCTCAAAATTCATCCCTAAGTCAAGATTGATCGTAAGTATATAATTTCCTCCTATATTTTTTACTGTTGCGTAATAGTAATTCCCGGGATTTCCTCCACTAAAATATTTAACACCTAAGTCTGTAACTATAAAGTCTGCGATAGATTGCTGGGCGGAAGAAAATACCGCGCCAAGCTGATGGTTTTGATTCATAGTTAATGTACAAATCTGCGGCGAACCACCTGTACAACCTCCGCTGTCGCCAGTACTAGTGCTCCAACTAGTGAAGACGCCTCCGCTGGCGGGCGTTGCGATTAGAGCCACGGCCGTACCTGCCGAAAAAGAGGCTCCACAGTAACCAGACTTAGTTCTGTTAATAACGTGGCAGATGATGCCGGCAGGAGAACTCACAATAGTTCCGTCCGTTCCGCTAGGATTTAGGGCTATTGAGTAAGCAGGGATTGTACAATCAAATGTGACAGTTTCATCTACTCCATCCGAAACTGTATAAGCAGAGCCGACGCAAGAGCTTCCCCAGGTTATTTGCGTACCCGGGGCATTTGTATCAACCCAACCACAAGAGCCAGTTCCGCCACAACCGCCACCAGAATAAAGACTATTGCTGTTTTCAGTGTTCATGGTATGACATTCTTGCGCGGAAACCGAACCTTGAAAAACGCATGTTACTTTTTTCTGAACATTAGCGTAAGAATTTTTAGCAAAGAAAAAAGTGCTTCCAATTATTAAAGCAAACGATAAAAATAGTATTTTTTTACTCATTTTTTTAATTATTTTAGGCATTTAAATTTAAGCACCTAAAAAAAGTTAGATTTATAAAAATATATAAAAAAAACTTATTTTTCTAAAAATTTTCTATGTTCAACTACCTTTATAATATCACCCCCCCCTATCGTCAACCGGTCAATATTATTTTAACCTATACATTCCCCACTTTTTCCATCCGTTTATAATAATTTCCTTTTCTCCAAATTTTTTAAAAAATTACCGCCGGTAATTACTTTCTTCCCCGTTTTTCTTTCCAAGTCAATTCTCGCCACCTTCGCCACTCCGCCGCCTCTTTTTCCGGCAAGCTTATTTTCGCTCAGACCTTTGGCTTCTATGGTTTCCGCTATCTGCCTGGTGGACAGCTCGGCCAAGGCGGTAAAAATCAATTCCGCTTCGCTCATATGATCGCGTAAATTTTGCGTTTTCAATCCTTTCAATTTTTTATGCTCTTTAACGGTTACTTCCGACCATTCCTCGTGAATAATATTAGTCAGAATGGCAAATTCAGCTTTTTCTTTGATGCCGTTGCCGCTCCAATAATCAGTCAGCTTATTTCTTGTTTCCTGCCCCATCATCCGTTGCTGGATCCACTTTTCACTGCGGCCGTGCTTTTGCCAATTTTCCCGAGCGCGATTAAGAGATTTTTCCGGATCAATCAGCTCCTGAATTCTTTCATAGCCTGCTTTAGCCAGCCAGAGCTTTATCGGTTCGGCTTTTGGACTGGGCACGGATTGAATTAATCGAAAAATAGTTTCGGGATTTGCTGCATCGGTTTCCCTCATTTTTCCATCTTCCGCAATCATTTTCAACTGGTTACATTTTGTAACCACTTCGCTTCCTTCCGCTTTCAAGCGATTTTTAAGCACTTTCCAGTAATTTCTGGCAACTTGATAATCCGGTTGATCAATTAAAGCCCGAACAATATCAATAACGGAAAAATACCAAACCTCCGTCTTTTCATCATACTGACGGCGGATTTTAAAATTTTCAAAAATTGCGATTTTATTGTCCATAGAACTCATTTTATCAAGCGGATTAGCTATTTCCATAATGCTATTATACAAAAATCAGCAGGATAATACAACTTATTCTAAACAACGCCCCTTTAACAAAGGGGTGAAGCCTGCCCGCAACGCTTCGCTTGCGAGGCGGGCGGGGGAATTTTTCACCTAGAAGCTACAAATAAAAAACAACCCAATAAATGAGTTGTTTTTTATGAATTTATTTGCCCCCTTGCTTGTCCTCCAAAGCTTTAGCGTCGGCGGGACAGGGGGGGGCTAAGGGGGATTATTCCATTTTTATTATCTGGTCGCGCCCGAATAAGTAATCGCCTGCATAGTATTCCAATCTTCGGTGGTTTTAGGCACGCTGCCAAAAATATTCTTAAATATTTTTATGCCGGCTTTTTCACTGTTTAAATTCCGGTTTTCCGCTTTCTGCCTTAAACCGTAAGCCATAACTTTAATGGCCGCGTTATCGTTGGCGTCATTCAAATCAACCGCTCTTTTATATATTTTGACGAACTGCTCTTTAGCGGCTTTTTCCGCCTCTAAGCTTGTTACCAAAGGGAACCGGCCGTTGGCGATTTTAATGGCATCGGCCAATTCGGCTTCAGTTTCCGGCAGTTTATCAAAAGCGGCTTTATATGAATTTATAACCGCCGCTCTTTCACCGGCGCCCAGCTTCTCGGTGTTCGCGTCTACGCCATAAGTTATAAAATTATTAATCGCGTCCTGGCTTTTTTCTGATAAATTTTTAACATCTTTTACCAGCGAAGTTAAATATTTAATTTCAGTTTGCTGTTCCTTAATAATACTGCGAAGCTGATTTAATTCAGCCAGAATGAAATCAAAATTATTGTAAGATAACAATTTTGACTTTTCATTTATGTCTAAAATTTGTTCACTTGGAGACTGAGAAATAGTCGATATCGTTGGCGTAGGCGTGGTTGTAGCTGAAGCCGCGCAATCAAAGATGGCGTAATCGCTTGATCCATCCATAACCGAATAGGCGTAGCCGCCGCAAGAACTTTTCCAAGTTATTTTATCGCCATTTATGCCTTTCATATCAATAACGCAAGCTTCTATTCCACTGCAGCCATAACCGGCATAAGAGCTGGAGTCATCGGTGGCAGTGTAGCATTTTTGCTCGGAAGTAGCGCCTTTGAAAACACATTTTACTTGTTCTTCAACAGCAACGGAAGGGGCAGTGATGGTGAAGTAGAAGTCGCTTGAATCACAACGATCAGAACCAGAAACACAAACTTGAATAGTGTATAAGCCATCAGAAACTAACGATAATAAATCATCAGCTAAAATTATACTGCCAACCGACCAATCATATGATGAACCGTATATGCCTTTAGCAACTATATATGGTGCATTTGATGGATATGCTGGGCATGGGCTTCCTGCCACACAAGGCGGATAGTATGGAGCAAGTTTAATGTCATAAAACTTTGCAACTGGAATACTTAATGCACAGTATGCGCCTGTCGGGCATGGCGGAACTACGCTGTTATCCTGCCACCTGATTGTCTGTATTGTTCCCTTTGCCCAACTTTCTCCCCCGTTCGGACTTAAAACGGTGATGGAGGGTTGAGTGGTATTGCCAATTGTAATCGAAAATAAATATGAGTCACTACCGCCGACACAATCAGATACCTTAACTTTCACTTGATATGCTCCCGCTTTCGCCCACGCATGATTCTCACTTAAATTCCAGCCCGTGCCAGTTTGTCTACGAACCGAGCTACATGAACTAACTTGCCCAATGCCCTCGCCCCAATCCACTGACCATGACAAATCATCGTTATCCGGATCTGTCGCCGATAAGGAGATGTTTACTGTTTGTCCTGGTTGAATGTTCGTCGGGATTGCAGGAAAACCAACAATTTTTGGTAAACCATTATTTGAACTGTCAGAAACTATTTTAAAGTATGAATCGCTTGAATCCATAACCAAGGTTTCGCCAACATAGGTTTTAATTTCAAGCGTATAATCACCCATTGGAATGTTTGCGGAAACAATAACTTCTTGCCCATCATTTAGGACATTTGTAGCCAAGTTGTATTCCCGACCATTCGGATAAGCCCGAAGCCGAATAATATTAATGGCATGAGACGATGGTACATTTTTTGTCTGCCAATTTACGATAATTGGACTGCCATCATTCTTGTATGTCTCTCCGCCGTTAGGCGAAAGGATGGTGACGGAAGGTTGATCAACATCAATAATTTTAAAATATGAATCGCTTGAATCCATAACCAGAGTTTCGCCAACATATGTTTTGATTTCAAGAGTATAGGCGCCAACTGGCACAGAAAATGGTATTGGTATAACTTCTTGACCGTCATTCAATACATTCATGGCCAAATTATATTCCTGACCGCTTGGATAAACCCGAAGCCTAATAATATCAATTGCATGAGATGCCGGAACATTGTTCGTCTGCCACTTTACGGTAATTGGACTACCATCGTTTTTGTATGTCTCGCCGCCGTTCGGCGAAAGAATAGTGACGGAGGGTTGAGTGGCAGAGGTTACGGCCGCGCCAGAAGCGTCAACTGCCAAACCAAATCTGACTCCGGCGAAAAAGCTAACGCCGATTATCAAAGCTACGAATAAAAACAATATTTTCTTGCTCATTTTTTTGATTCTTTTGGCTATTTAAATCTAACCAGCCAAAAACTGTTAAATTTATTAAAAATATATAAAAAACTTATTTTTAAAATTTCTCTACCAATACTATTTGACGGCTAGCGTTAACTTCTCTTACCAATTAACTAATATTACCACAATTTTTAACACTCGTCAATCCCCCTCCCCCTAAAATATTAGCTAAAATTAAATAAAAAAAACGTCATTTAAAAAACGCTTCTGAAAATTAAAGATGATTATTAGATTTTTTCGGCTTTTCAGTCTAAAGAAAATTCTGTCAGCTTGGTTTTAATTACTTTATCGGCAACCTCAAAACCGGGAAGAAATTCAACGCTTTCCTGATAATTTATGCCCTCAAAATATGCTAGCTGGCTTCTAAAAAGTTTTTCATTAAACTCGCTTTTGAAAATTTCCAGGCCTTTGGCCGAAATTTGTCGGATATTAAAATGATCTTTAATGATAAAATACAAGTCAACATAATCTTTCCATTTGGCCCGCTGTCCTAAAGCATAGGCCTTCATGGCCGCCAGTGTAATGAGATTAGGCATTTTTATTTGATAACCGAAGCTTTCAGAATATTTAATTTCGTATGGATAACGGAAAAAGGTTATTTTCACGCCTTTAATGATAAAGGTCAGCTCATCCAATTTATTGACAATTATTTTATCCGGCGGACTGAAAGCGGAAATTTTATTGAGCAAGCCCTGGTTACCGAACCTTTTTATGGAAAAAAGGTCAAAATCTATTGATCGGCGATGGCCCAGATGAAGAGCGATGGCCGTGCCGCCGACCAAGCCGAAGTTTCGGGAAAACTTCGCGATCAGCGGCAATAATATATCCTGTTCATTAGTAAAAATTTCCTTATGCATACTTATTGAAATATAATTGAAAGTAATTTTTTATTTCCGGACGATAATTCTGCCGGCCGAATTTATCAGGCCTAGATTTTTCCTGAAAAATTTTCGCGGTCTTTTTTAGACCCAAAATTTTAATCATTTCCTGCACATCATCCCAGTCGCCATAATTTAAAACATGCTCGACGATTGAGGCTTCGGAAAGCTTATCCAAATTTTTAACATACCAGATTAAATATGGTCTTTCCTTTATAAATTGATGAATAGTCATAGAATAATTATAGCACAAATTCATGATTAAAACAACCGCATTATACCCCCTTTAACAAAGGGGGCTTGGGGGATTTAGGGCTAATTACAAATGGAAATTATCCCTTACTTCTTCCCGGCCCAATATTTATCCGCTTCATCCTCCATCTTGGTCAGCCGGGTATAATAATCGCCGAACTCATTTAGATGAGCCCAGGCGATTTTTCCGGTCATGGCCAAATCGTCGTTGGTTACGTTGGTTCTGGAGTCAACCAAACCATGCTCCAATTCCACATGCAAGCCTTGCGCGAACTCTTCAATCTTAGTTTCCTCCCAATTAATGCCGATTTCATCCCCGATTTTTTTCGCTTCTTCAATTGTAAAAAATTTTTTTGACATACTTTTATTAGTTTAATCCTTTAATTAAATTATTATTATATTCATCGATGCCGCTTCGACCACTGAATTTTATGGCCAAGGCATAATCTTTAACTCTATTTAAACTATTGGCTTGCGTCTCGGTCAAAGGTTTTACAAACTTTTTATACAAGGTTCTTATTAAATAATCCAGTTCAGATTCATTAAGCTTTAAGTCGGTATAATTATCAAGTGTGTTTTGATTTTCTATACTAATTGTAGTATTTGTTATACCTTCGGCGTTATCCTTTTCCGGATCTCTTTGAATTTCAACATACCCGCCAACGTCGGTCTGGCCAGGGGTAATCGGCGCGAAATGTCCGACTTTTTCTTCAGTTTGAAAAATCATTATTTTTTTATCATTACCATTATTAAATACCGCTTTAAATCTTCCAGCATTAAATATTTTTGGACTATCCGGCAATCTTTTCTTACTCTGTTCTATACCATCGGTTGTATGTTCAACCGATGTAATTTCACTATTATATAATTCATCAATATAGATTTTTACTTCCGGCCTGATTTTTGATAAATCGACAGTAGCCAGAGAGGCATTATTTTCAGTCTTTAAATTGACGCAACCGGCTAATAAAAATATCATTACCAGCGCCGGCGCGAAAAACAGCATTTTTTTCATAGTTTTTTATTAAAAATTATATTAGGCTTTATTCATAATTCATGATTCATAATTCTTAATTCAAATTTACCACTTTCCCGCCAACTGCCCGCAGGCCGCGTTAATATCCTGGCCAAACCGATAGCGCTCGGTCACGTCGATTTTCTGGTCTCGCAAAGTTTTTTTAAAATCAAAAATTTTCTTGGTTGACGACGGCTGAAAATCGGCCGTTGGGTTATAGGCAATTAAATTCACAAAAAATAACGGCGGATCAATTTTTCTTAATAAGGCGGCGAGCTCTAAAGCCTGCTCTTTATCATCGTTAAAACCGTCAATCATTAAATATTCTATCATCACTCGCCGGCCGGTCTGTACTAAATAATTATTTAATTCTTCCATGACCGCGTCCAGCGGATATTTTTTATTGGCCGGTATAAGTTTAGCGCGCAAATCGTCGGAAGGAGCATGCAAAGATAGGGCCAGATTAATTTGCCTGGGTTCTTTAGCCAGTTTTATCAAGCCGCTGACTACGCCGATGGTGGAGATGGAAATATGGCGCGCGCCGATATTCAGGCCGTCTTTATCATTTAAAGCCTTAATCGCTCCTAAGACACTCTCATAATTCAAAAACGGCTCGCCCATGCCCATAAATACAATATTGGTTACTCGGCCTTCTTGCTTTTTTAAGAGCCGAGCAAAATACAAAACCTGTTCAACAATTTCGTTAACAGTCAGATTTCTCTTAAAACCCATTTTTCCGGTCGCGCAAAATAAGCAGCCCAAAGGGCAGCCAACCTGCGAAGAAACGCAAATCGTATTTCGACCGTCGGCATGATTTAATAGAACGGTTTCTATTTTTAAACCGTCGTCTAACCGAATTAAAGCTTTAACCGAATCGGCTCTCTGGCTTTTTAAAACTTCCGCTTCAATTTCCAGGGGGCAGTCATCGTTTAATCTTTGGCGAATTTCTAAAGGAAAATTTGTGGCTTGCTCCCAATCGCTTATTAAATCAATAAAAACCGCCTGCTTGGCCTGTTTCAGCCTAAACTTCGGTTCATTATGCAAAACATTTTCCAATCTTTCTAAATTCATAAATTTTTTAGAAATAAATTTTGTATTTTAATGTTTAATTGTAGCGCGAGCATAGAAAAATTTAGGATTTGCTGGAGCTTAAAATTTCTTTACAAACATTTCTTTCTCTTTTTACCATAGAAATTTTGTTGGAAATTTTAAGCTCCAGCCCTAAATTTTTCGTGGCGAGCGATATAATCAAACATTAAAATACTGGCCTTAAATTCAGCCCAGCTTTTTACGGCTGCAAAATATCTTCGGTTCGGCCATTTATAGATATAATAACATTCTTAACCGTGGGAAATTGCTTTAAAGTTTCGGTTATTTGCGCGCGTATGGCTGAAACTCGGCATGAGCCTCCCATGTTTCTTTCTAAAGTTTCATCAAAATCAACCTTAGCGGTTCCATCGGTAATAGTCAATTTTTGTATTTTCACGTTTGGATTGATACTGGTATAAAAACCTTGAGCCAAATCTGCCTGACTCGGGCCTTTTAATAATTCTTCGAGCGCGGCCCTGGCTATCGCCGCAGTTCTAACTACCTGCCGTTTAACCGGGAAGGCCTTTTCACAGGTTATGGCTTTATCTAAATTATTGTTGCTGAAAAAGGCTTTAACCAACAGCGTCTGATTGGGGCTGATTAAAACCGAAATCTCTCTTTTTTTGTCATATTGGGGCAAGCCTGAAGGGTTATCATTTTTTAAAATTAGCTTGCCGGTAGTAGTCGCTTCAATCTGATAACTTATTTCTCCGATAAACGGCACAAAATTTTCAGTCATCCAATCGCTTTGCGCCTGCGCATAGCTCTGACCTAAGACCCTTCCCTGATCATCAACTAATTCAATCGGAAAACTTGCCTCAAAAAACCAACTGCCCCTGGCTTGACCGATTACGGTTAAAGGGCTTTTAACCGTCTGGTTAGGTTGCGGCATTATTACCATCACTTCGTCCGGCTTCCGCTCGCCGCCTGCCTGTCCGGTAGGCAGGCAAACCGTCGTCGGCTTAGCCGCGCTCGGATTACCATGCTTAACCCATTGGCCATTTTGGCAAAGCCAAGCATCTTCATCGCTGCTAAAGAATCTAATGCCAAGCGCTATAACCATTAAAACCAAAGCGACTGAACCAGCAATTTTTAATGTTTTCATATTTTTAAAATTATTAATTAATTTGACTTATCAGGCTGATTAGGGACTGGCTGATCCTTCTTAAACATCTGCGTTATAATTCTAAAAATCAAAATCGAAAAAGTCAGCCAGAATAAGCCCAGAGCGAACCCTGCCATGACATCGCTAAACCAGTGAACTTTTAAATAAATTCTGGAAAAACCAACCAACAAAATTAAAAATATATTGCCGGCGATAAATAAATATTTCAACCATCTATTATAAATTTTTTCAGTAAAAATAAATAAAACTAAAGAAAAAAAGATTAAGGCCATTAAAGAGTGCTGGCTGGGAAAGCTTAAGCCTGTTTCCATAACTAGGCCGGCTTCAGGCCGTGGCCGATTAATCAGCCACTTGGCTATAGTCCCAAGAACTAAGCCGCCGGCGCCGCTCATAAATATCAACCCGGCCTGATATTTCTGCCGCTTGATAAAAAAATAGACGGCAATAACCATTACGGCCGCCAACAAAATTTCCGGGCTGAAGACGGTTGAAATAAGAATCATTGTTTTATCCAACCAGGGCTGATAAAGCGAGTGGATGTTCTGGCTAAGCCAAAGGTCAAATCTATAGGTTGACTCCTTGTCAAAATAATCCTCAACCATTTTAGAAAAAATATAGATTGAAAAAACGTTTAAGGTCAAATAATAAACATGATATTTGGCAAAAATCTGCCGGCGCTTATTAAGCAGGCGGTAGCCCAGCAGCGCCAAAATAATGGCGATTAGGGCCGCGATGATAAACCGGCCAAAATATTTTGAGGCAGTTTCAAATCCTTGGCCGAAAATATAACCGACTAAGACCGCCGAGACTGCCCAGACTATGCCGCCACTCACGGCAAAAAAAATAAACCGGGGAAATTTAACTTTGGAAATACCGGCGATAAAAGCGGCCACCGCCCTGGTAAACGGACTGAAGCGTCCGATAACCAAAGTTTTGCCCGCGTTCTCCTCTACCAATTTCTTGGTTTTCTCAAACCTTTCATGATTAAGAAAAAAATGCTTTCCGTAATGAGCGATAAAATCATGGCCATATTTTCGGCCGATAACATAAGCCAATAAATCGCCGACAATGGCGCCTGAAGCCGCCACGATAATTACCGCGTCCAGCCGCAACACGCCAAGCCAGGCTAAGAATCCGCCAAAAATAACTATCGTCTGACCGGGTATAAATGTCCCCAGCACCGGCAAGGTCTCAACTACAGCCGAAAGAAACAAAATCAAATACCCCCAATGATCAATCAGGGGCAAGGGTAAATTTAATAAAAAATCATTTAATGTCGACATGAAAAATTAAATTATCGTGACTTAATTATAACATTATTAGCTCAAATTTTACAATTACTAAAATATTGACAAAAAACAACAAATCGGACTAATATTTAATATTGCGGTGAATGCCGCAATGAAAAACAAATCTACCTCCGCTGAACAAAGGGGGCGAAACAAAACAAAAAGAATGAAAACGAAAACACAACGGATGCACCAAAATTCGATTGAGCAATTTGCCCAAAGAAGGCAGAAAACTGAGGATTATGATCGAGAATCAATGCTAGCCGCTCTCAACCACTCATGTTGCCGCAAACTCAATGCTTTGAGCATCGGCTGTTCACCCGATTACAGCAAGTTTGTTGCCACTCGCAAGGCGCGCAAAAAGGCGACATTTCAAGCCAAACTGGCATCAATGACCGAGTTTGATCCGACAATCGCCTCGGGCACACCGCAGCGAACCAACCGGTTAAAGCCGAAAAGCAAAACAGCGGCCAAAACCAAACCGGCTTCTCGGCGCAAAACCAGTGTCCGTCTGGGCAGTCTGGACTAGGTCTCTCGACCGCCGGCCTCGCTCTTTTTTAAACAACCAACCCGCTTCTCGCAAAGAGGCGGGTCTTTTTTTATTTATATTATAGACAGTCGGCTAAAATTATTAAACCAACTAATCAACCTGGATAAGCTTCACCTCATCGCCAGTAATAGTGATAAAAGCCGACGGTCTTTCCACCCAGGAACCGGTATTAAAATATTTAATGCCGCCATTTTCCGCCGTGTTGATGATATGAGTATGCCCGCAAAAAACATAATCGGCCTTCATGAACCGGCCTAACCGCAAGGCGCCCCTGGCTACTTCGAAAGAGTTTCTTTTCCAAATCTGGCTGCGTTTTTTTATTTGTCTAACAATAAAATTTTCCGGATTAAAACGTTTTAACCAATCGTAAAAGAAAAACGCCAAACGGCTAATAATTATATTGTCATGCAAAAATCGATCAAACTGATGCCCATGAATAG
Source organism: bacterium (assembly GCA_030650415.1). Taxonomy (GTDB): domain Bacteria; phylum Patescibacteriota; class Patescibacteriia; order Patescibacteriales; family GWC2-42-12; genus GWC2-42-12. The sequence continues at coordinate 26,876 of JAUSEG010000025.1, forward strand.
CCAAAAACTTTTTATCGGCCGATGGCCAAACATATCTATTACGCACTTTTATGCCAAGTAAGCGCGAGAGAATATTGGGGGTCGCGTCATGGTTGCCATGAATCCAAACCACTTCACAATGTTTTGACAATCTTCTTAATCTGGAGAGAATCTCCCAGTGCTCGGCATGCAGACGATTAAAAGGCAAACCGTTTAAAATATCGCCGTTCAAAATTAATCTTTTATAACTGTAATCATTCAAAACTTTAAGAACTTCATGGCAACGAGTTGTTCTGTCGCCTAAATGAATATCGGAAATAACCAAAGTATCAATGTTTATTTTTTGCGGTTGAATCATACATAAAGATTATAACAAAGGATTAAATTTTACAACAGAACCTACACCATCAAAAGGTGCTATAATTATATATATATGAATAGTTTCTTCTCAAAAAAGAATTTGTTAATTGCGATTTTTTCCGTTTTAATAATCGGCTTATTCTTATTCGTCTCAATATATTTTCAGCCCAAACGGGATATAATAATTCAGCCGCCAACTGCGGACAAAACTATTAATGCCGGTTCATCATCGCCCGATATCGCCACCAACTCGCCAAGACTGACCGAGCCATTAATTTCCGCCCCTAACCGAGTTACCAAAAAACCCTTTGGCATTTATATCACGCCACAGACTTCTCCGGTTAGTCCGGAAAAATTCACCGGCTATCATACGGGCGTGGATTTTGAAATCTTGCCGGGCGAAGAGAATAAAGAGGTAACCGTCTCGGCCATTTGCGCGGGCAGACTGCTCTTAAAAAAATCCGCCTCCGGCTACGGCGGCGTAATAATCGAGTCCTGCGAATTAGACGGCCAAGAGGTTACAATCATCTATGGCCACCTTAAACTTTCCAGCATCGCTCTTAAAGTCGGGCAGACTGTAGCGGCTGGAGAAACCATCGGTATTTTAGGCCGGGGCTATTCCAGCGAAACCGGCGGCGAAAGAAAGCATCTGCACCTAGGAATTCATCGGGGCGCGTCTACAAACCTTTTAGGATATGCGCAAGACAAAAACCTTCTAGGCAACTGGTTTAATATCTTGGATTATTTAAGATAAAGTGAAAAACCAAAATCTTTGACCGGCGTCAATCTTCGGTTTACTTAATTTTACAAATCTTTTTAAGCGCCGCTAGATCATCGGCCGTTATTTTTTCATTCCCGCTCTCATTAAGGCGATACATAATCGCTTGGGGATTATCTAAATGATCAATCCCTAAAGCATGCCCTAACTCGTGAGCCAAAACTCTGATTAAAGCCTCGCGATCGTCGAATTGATAGATATCTATTCTCTCGCCGGCTGCGTCTCGGACATATTGACCCTCCTGAAATTCGCCCGAACTTTTTTCCCCGACGGTATTGTAATTGCCAACATTTAAATTTAAATCGCGAATTAATCTATTTATAACGCTGGCCACGGCGTTAACATCTTCAACCGTCTGATTAAGCGCCGCTTGTTTTACTTTAATCGATTCCACTAAACTATTTAAAGCTTTTCTTTCCTGCTCTAAAATGGCGTACTCTTCCTGATTTACTCCGCCTCGGTTGTTGGCCGCCTTAACTTCCGCTTCGTAGTTGGCTTTTTGCTCTTCGTAATATTCAACCGTATCATCAAACTCCTTTTTCTGCGTGTTATAAATTTTTTCAAATCCATCATATTTAATTTTTAAACTTTCATAGCCGGCTTTATCATTATGAATGCTAATGCCCAGCGATTTTAGTTTATCCGTGGCTTCTTGGCGCGAATCATAAATTAAATTAATTTTTAAAGCTCCGCCGGCCGAATAATTAAATAATTTTTTATCTGCCGGCTCTTGCCAGATTTGCGCCGCCTGGTCTACCGCCTTTAAAAAATCTTCGCGGCTTAAGCCGAATTTAGGATTAAACTCTCCCAAAGAATATTCAATCGGCTTGGCGCAGGGGTTAATTATTTCAATTAAATTATTTTCGGCCAGTTTTATATCATCTTCAAAATAAAAAACCAAGCCGCTAATTAGCGCCAAGGCAATTACAATCTGAATAACTTTATAAAACTTTTTCATAACCTGCCTCCTCTTTAGCTTAAGTATAATCCACGGGTATAAATATGAGCCCTAAACTTTACCTAAGTCCAAATTATCATCAAACTTTATTTGTTTAACGAAGTCCGGCATATGGCTAACCATAATCATGGCGCCCGCGTATTCATTAATCGCTTTGGCGATTACCGGCAAATGGCGAAAATTAATATGATTAGTCGGTTCGTCTAAAATTAAAAGTCCCGGCTGCATAAGCGCGAGCCGAGCAAAAGACAATAAACCTTTTTGTCCTTCGGAAAGTTCGCTGACTTTTCTGCCCATCAATTCTCCGCTGATTAGAAAACCGGCCGCCACCGAACGCATGGCCTGCGTATTCGTGCCTTCGAGCAACACCGAAGCCAGCGAATCAAAAACCGTTTGGCTAAAATCCAAATTGGAAAAATCTTGGCTATAATAACCGACTCGCGTTCCTTCTAAAATTTCCGCGTGTTCATTCTTACCGGAAACCAGCGACCTTAAAAAGGTGCTCTTGCCCACGCCGTTAGGCCCGGTAACCAAGAGATGCGTTCGCTGGCGAACAATTTTATTTACTTCTTTAAGGTTAGGCTCGTGGTTATGAATAACTTTTACGGCCTTAATCTTAACGATGTCACCGACAATCTCCTGCGCCGGCATGCTAAATTCTCTGATGGTTCTATCTTCCTGCCTAACGTCAACCATATCTTCTTCCAGCTCGGCCGTTTCATCCTTTAGTTTTTTTGCCAGCTTGCGCATCTTACCGCCTTTATGAGCAAAAAAATTCACTTTTTCCTTGCGATCGATAATCTGCTTTTTAAGCTGGGCGTTCTTTCTCTGCTCGCGTTCCACTCGCTGAGCGATTTCTAGAACCACCGAGTAATAGTCGCCGACATAAGTTTCAATTTTATGGGTAAAAACATCTAAATAAATAACGCCCTCGGTAAAACAATTTAAAAAATCCGCGTCATGGGAAATGACAATTACAGTCTTATCATACATGACTAAAAATTCAATTAAATGATCAATCCCCGCCTGATCAAGATTGTTGGTCGGTTCGTCCAGTAAGAGTATATCCGGATTTTGAATTAAAGCGAAAGCTAAGAGTAATCTGGCCTGCTGTCCGCCGGAAAGATCGCCGACGCGGCGGTCGGTCGGCACATTTAAATTAACCGCGATCATCACTTTAGAAATTTTGCTGGCTAAATTAGCCGGTACCATTTCAAAAGCTTTGGCAAAATATTCCGTAACCGATAGAGTAAAATCTTCGCGCGCCATAACCTGCCTGGCGGTAGCGATGGTGGCGCCGTTAGTCACGCTAACCCGGCCGGATTGGGATTTTAGTTCGCCCATAATCAAAGCGAACATCGAGCTCTTGCCCGCGCCGTTTTGACCCATTAAAGTAACCTTGGCGCTCTTGCGCACGCTAAAACTGGCGCCATCTAAAATGGGCTTATTATGCTCATACTCAAAATTTACTTCGTCAAATCGTAAAATTACTTCTTCGGCCATAAAAAAATAAAAAAAGCGCTTGTCCCTTAAGGAGTTAATCGCGCCAACTTGGTTCAGTATAACAGATTTTTAAAATTTTACAATAACAGGATTATATTTACTTGACTCTCTGCTTTCCCTCGATAATTCTCAAAAAATCATTGAAATTATTAACGATCACGTCTGGCGCCGCTTTTTCCAGACTGACCCGGCTTTGATAGCCCCCTAAAATGCCGATGATAAAATTAACTTTTGCTTCTTTGGCTTCCTTAATGTCACCCACGGTATCGGTGATAAAAATCGCCTCGGCCGGTAAAATTTTATACTCTTTGAATAGCGTTTTAAATTTTTTAACCTTGCTGGTTTCCGCGTCGCAGCCAAAAACCTCGGTAAAATAATTCAAAATTTCATGCCTCCTAAGGTATTCATTAATAATCGAGTTCGTGGTGCTGGAAATAATAAACAAACGAAAATTTTCGCTTATTTTTTTTAAAACCGGCTTAATTTTATTATCAATCCCTAAAGTCTTAAACCGCTCGCCGTATTCGGCAAAAAAATCAACTTCGCTTACTGCCGTATCTTCGAGAACGGCGTCATAGATATTGCCGTTAAACAACTTCCGATAACCTTCCCGGGTTATGGCAGGCCTGGAAATTTGGTTAATCGCAAAAGCAATTTCAAACGAATCGGCGATCACGCCGTCAAAATCAAAAATGATTATTTTTTCTTTTCTCATTTTATTTGATAATTAAAAAGTTACGCTCTCCCCGGCCACAAAACCGGTGCTCCAACAGATCTGCAAATTATAGCCGCCGGTCGGCCCGTCCAAATCCAAAATTTCCCCGGCTAAAAATAAATTTTCATAAATTTTCGAACGCATGGTCCGCGAATCAACTTCCTTAATATCGACTCCGCCGGCCGTAACCATGGCCTTATTAAAACCTTTTAATTCTTTCGCTTCCAAAGTGAACTCTTTGAGGGCGCGAGCCAGCGCCTGGCGCTCGACTTTAGTAATATCGCTAACCTGCTTTTGCTCATTAACTCCTGATAATTCAATAATTGCTGGTAATAATTTCGGCTGCACCAGGCCGGCTAAATAATTTTTTAACATTTTATTATGAGATTGATGAAAATCTTTTTGTAATTTTTCTTCAAACTTAGAGATCTCAATCTCCGGCTTAAAATCAATCTTTAGAAATGTCGGTTCAAGCAAAAATTCGCCAACGTGTCCGCTTAAATCAATTATGGCCGGACCGCTTAAACCGTCGGCGGTAAAAATAATTTCTCCCGTTCGGCTCATAATTTTTTTATCATTCTGATAAACGCTTATGCCAATATTTTCTAAACTCAAACCTTCTAACTTTTTAACAATTTTTTCTTTACCCCCACACCAAACTTGGTGTGGGGGTTTAACGACTATCGGCGTTAGGGCCGGCCGGGGCGCAATAATTTTGTGGCCTAAACTTTCCAGCCAACCGTAGGCCGAACCGGTTGAACCGGTCTCCGGATATGATTTTCCGCCGGTGGAAATTATAAAATTCCTGCCGAGAATTTCCTCGCCATTCGTCAAAATTATTTTTTCAATTTTTTTGTCTTTAGCAACGATTTCTTTAACTTCCGCGCCAAGCCTGACTTCAACGCTATTTTTCTTTAAATACTTAACTAAGGCCTCTCTTATATCGCCGGCCTTATCGCTTAGAGGGAAAACTCGGCCGCGGTCTTCTTCTTTAGACTCTACTCCAAATTTACTGAAAAAATTTATAGAGCTCGCGACGCCGAATTTACTGAAAGCGGAAAACAAAAATTTAAAATTCTTGCCATAAACGCCAATCGTCTCTTTTTTATCGGCTTGCAAATTGGTAAAATTGCAACGGCCATGACCGGTCGCAAGCAGTTTAGCTCCGAGCTGCTGATTTTTTTCGACTAAGAGCACGCGCGCACCCAGTTCGCCCGCTCGCCCAGCCGCCATCATACCGGCCGGCCCGCCACCAACTACTACTATGTCATAGATCATATAAAGACGCCAAATAAAAAATTATAGTATTTGCCAGCCAAAGATATTTATTTTGAGCGCATACAAAATCGTCGCATTTTTTATTAAAATTACTCAGCTACCTAAGTCAATTATAATACAATTTTATTAAAAAATGCCCAGATTTTGTCTTAAGTGAAAAATAAATATCTTTGGCTGGCAAGTTTCGCCTTGGGTAAAAAAACTAAAATCTTTGTTCGACAATACTAAACCATTATATTTGTCTAAACCTTACCACTTTTACGGCCAAAAAACAATTTTTAGCTTGCTTAAACGCCTAAAAATATTTATACTGACCTCATGCAACTACCCTATAGAAAAGCTGGAAAATATACTCATCTAAAGCCCGACCAACATCTGACCGAAGCGAAGTACAACGAGCTTAAAAATAAGCTGGATCGGCTTAAATTTAATCGTCCAGGCGCGGCCAACGAGGTTAAGCGGCTGGCTGAATTCGGCGATTTTTCGGAAAACGCCGAATACCAAATCGCTAAAGGTCGTCTCCGAGGCATAAACCAAAGAATTCTGGAAATTGAAGATCATTTAAGGCGCGCGGTTATAATTAAGCCCAACAAAAACAGCAAAACGGTTCAATTAGGCTCAAACGTCACCGTTCTAATTGCCGGTACACCCCCACACTTATTTCATAAGTGTGGGGGTAAAGAAAAAACCTATTTAATCTTGGGTTCGGCGGAAACCAACCCGGGCCGCGGCGTTATCTCCAGACGCTCGCCAATCGGTTCGGCTCTTATCGGCAAGAAAATCGGTGACCAGATAAAAATTAAACTGGCTGACAGGGTGGTGGAATATAAAATTATAAAAATTGAATAACTTCAACTATAAAAAAGATCCTCGCCGCTTTTTCGCAACGAGGATGATCGGTGATTAAATCACCTTCAATACTTGCCGACGTCGGGGCGGCGGATTTGATAAATCACTCGGGCACTCCAGTCATGGCTGGCGCCGAAGCGGAAGATCTAGTTGCGGCAGGCGTAGCCGCTGTTCCGCCACCTTGTCCATTCCTGACAATGGCTTCGTGAATTTCCTGCCGATGCACCGGCAGTTGCGCCGGCGCTTGGATGCCCAATTTAACTGTGTCGCGATCAATTCTTAAGATCTTAACGATGATCTGTCCATCAATCACTATCGACTCATTCAGCTTTCGACTCAATATTAACATGTATTTCCTTTCACTTTTGTTTGTTTTGTTTGTCGCCGATCTTTGTCCAAAAAATGAACAACTGAATAATCCTAACACAAATTTACCTTATTGTCCAGAGTAGACTAGCCCCATTATTGCGCTATCGATTGATTCAATTAATCAACGGTCTAAACCTGTGATTTCACCCTCTCTCGACCAATTGATCGAGGGGGTTTAATATTATATTCCCCTCTGGAAAAATAATTAAAAGACGGCTATAATGCTATTATGATAAATTTAGAAAAAATCAGACAAGACTTTCCCCTACTGCAAAAACCCATAAACGGCCGAAAAACCGTCTATTTTGATAATGCCTGCATGAGTTTAAAGCCCCTGTCCGTAATTAAAGCCATTAATGAATATTATTCTGACTACCCGGCTTGCGCCGGTCGAAGCTCTCATAGGCTCGGGGCGATTGTCACCCAAAAAGTCGCTGAAGCCAGAAAAAAGCTGGCTGAATTTATCGGCGCTAAAAAAACCGAAGAAATAATTTTTACCCGCAATACTACCGAAGGCATAAACTTAGTCGCCCACTCGCTTAAACTAAAATCCGGCGACATAATTTTAGGCACTGATAAGGAGCATAATTCTAATCTCATCCCCTGGCAGATTCTGACAAAAAAAATTGGCGTGATCTATAAAGCCCTGCCGTCAAAATCGGATAATACTTTTGATTTGGAAAAATTTGAGTCCATGATGAGCGGTAAAATTAAGCTAGTCGCCATGGGGCAAACTTCCAATCTTGACGGCACGAGCCTGCCGGCCAAAGAAATAATTAAAATCGCCCATCAGCATGGCGCCTTGGTTCTCTTGGACGCGGCTCAGACCGCGCCCCACAAAAAAATCAACGTGGTTGATTTGGCTGTTGATTTTCTGGCTTTCTCCGGGCATAAGATGCTCGGGCCGACCGGTACGGGCGTTCTATACGGCAAAAAATCCCTGCTGGAAAATTTAGAACCGTTCTTAACCGGCGGCGAGACGGTTGAATATTCTACTTATGACGATCATAAATTATTGCCCATTCCGGAAAAATTTGAAGCCGGGCTTCAGGATTATGCCGGTATTATCGGCCTGGGCGTGGCAACCGATTATTTAAGAAGCATCGGCTATGAAAAGATTGCTGAACATGAATATAAATTAAATAAATATATTACCGAAGAAATTTTAAAAATCCCCAAACTGAAAATCATCGGCCCGGCCGATCCGCGCTTAAGATCCGGCATAGTTTCTTTCTATATCGAAGGCATAGACTCGCACCAAATCGCCATCTTGCTTGATGAAACCGCCAATATTATGATCCGCTCGGGCCAGCATTGCGTTCATTCTTGGTTTAACGCTAAAGGCATAAAAACTTCGGCCAGAGCCTCGCTTTACTTTTATAACACCCTGGAAGAAGCGGAAATATTTGTAAAAAGTTTAAATAAAGTAATGAAAATTTTGTAATTACCCTTATTTGTCATTGCGAGCGACCGCAGGGAACGAAGCAATCTCACGTACTTGGATATTAACCAGAGATTGCTTCGTCGCCACGAGTACGTGTCTCCTCGCAATGACAGTCTAATATATGTTCTGCATCATCGCTTTAATCGTTTTCTCAATTTTAGGCATCTTCAGCGCCACCCATCGCGCCCTGGCGCTAGAGGCGCTTGATTGTGTTTTCAGAAGAGTGACTCTTAGACCCTGCAACACGGGTTTTAAAGAAAGAGCCAAGAATAAAATCCTGGCTAAACTCTTAGAACGGTCGGAAATGGCCGCGCGATTATTCAATAAGCATTTTGAATTGCTTTCCTGGATTTTCTTTATTTTAATGATCACCAGCACTTTTTGGGTAGTTAAGGGCGGCTATAATTTTTATCTCTACGGCAGCTGCAACGGCTTGAATCAATCGGGCTTTTGCGCTTTTGACCCCAATGGTGAAAACAATAAAGTTACCCAGTTAAATAACCTCGGGATTTGCAGCCCGGAACAACAGAGTGAAAAAAATTTAACTCTTAACGGGGTGGATTTATCGACTTTTCCAAAAATAAACACCGATTCAAAAAATACCATTGTTTTTATCGGCTGTTATGAATGCGATTATAGCCGCAAAGCCTATCCGGAAATCCGCGAGCTCGCTAAAAAAGAAAAAGCCAATTTAATCTTTGCCCATTATCCGGCTATAACCAATACCAGTTATTTATCAACCCTAAATTATTGCGCTTATAATAAAAATCCGGAGCAATTCTGGACCCTAAATGACTACTTATTCGCCGCCGATAAGGAAAAATTATTCGACCAAATTTTTATTGATCAAGCTTTAGCGCAATTCGATTTTAATGCCGCTGAAATCAATCAATGCGTGAATAGCGCTGAAACTAAGGCGGCCACCGGAGCTCAATTCCAAGAGCTTAAAAAAACCGGCCTCTACGGCACGCCCACAATTTTCATCAATGGCCAAGTCTTCGTCGGCCCCAAGCCCTATCGCGTCTACCGTAGCGCCCTCAAAAAATTCATTTTCTTTTAAATCGCCATTAATGTCAGCCGAATCAAAAAACACCGTTCGCCGCGGTGTTTTTTAAATTCTAAATTTTTTAAAAAAAGAGGACGAGCAAAGGTTGGTTCTTCCAACGATCGCTCGTCCAAGTTAAAATTGCTATCCGCCGTGGGCGGACTAAACGTTCCATCTCAGCGCCTTACGACGCTCTGACTGTTCGTCGAGATGGAACCGTTCCATCAAATTCGTAACGCCCAACTGCTGGGCAACGTGAAAGTTAACGCCGTCCCATTCGGCCTGATAGTCGTAATGGGCTCCATGACGCAACCCGTTTTTAACCCATTCGAATTTTGCTCCGGGCTGACAAAGCAATACCGGATATTCCATCTCTATGGCGAGTCGGGCGCCGCCGCCTCTGAGCCGCACGGAGCGAAAAACAATTCCCTGTCCAAGCCTGGTTACTTCCTGATTCCAACCGAACAGAGTGGCCGTCTCCTCTGTTTCTGAATACATGTCGAGAAGACAGACGCACCCGCCGTCGTGGGTTAGCGAGTTGGGTCGACGGCAGAGAACGCGAACAGGATTGGCCAGAGCATCACTTTTCGGAGGATTAGCCAACCTGAGGATATATTCCATTTGTTGCCAGTCAATCGCGTTTCCAACGGGAAAACTGTCCTTGCTCATGTCAAAGCGGTACGGGTACGCTTTTTTCACTTTCGAACGACAAGCTGGTCCATGAAAAATAGCGAAACGTTTTTCTCCAGGTGACCGCTCTGGAATTGCAATCGACGATCCCAACTCTGTAACTCTGAGTACTTTCATTTTTGTTTATGGTGTTTTCCTTGTTTTGAGGATTCGTTGTGTGTTTTATCTTCTCGCGCCTCCAAAGCGCAAGAAGCGATTCCTCTAACAAAGATTTTTGGCCTATGCCGAAATCCATCATACCATAATCACTGATAAAAATCAACCCCCTCGCATTGAGACATAAATAATGTTACTTTGCTCCAATCGGTTGGGACATATAAGATGTTACCGTAACTATTAATAAATAATTACGGCAACTATATGACCAATATGACTAAGAAGGAGTTAGCTAAGGTAACTAGAGCCAGATATGGACTGGCCGACAGATCGGTTAAAACATTCATGCTCAACGAATTCTGCGGTAACACCGAATATCACAGAAAGTACGCCATCAAGTTATTTAATCATCCGCCTAAAGAGAATAAGCGCAAAGTCGGTCGAAGGAAAAAGTATGACTCAGGGCTATTTGCCGATGCGATAATCCCGATTTGGGAACTATTAGACTATCCCTGCGGCTCCAGATTACAGCCGGAATTAATTAATATGGCCGAGGCCATGGCCAGGTCGGATGAAATCGAATTAACCGAAGAGACAAAGGATCAATTAAAAACGATATCTGGAAAAACTTTGGACAGAAGATTGAAAAAGGAAATAATTATCAGGAAGCTAAATAGGAGCCGCGGCACGACCAGACATGGCTCATTGCTCAAATCATCAATACCAATTAGATTAACGGAGTGGAATCGGCAAGAACTGGGATTTGGCGAAATGGACACCGTAGCTCATAATGGCGGCGATCCGAGCGGCGAATTCATTTATTCGCTGGATTTAGTGGAGATTTCGAGCGGTTGGAGCGAACAATACGCGGTGATGGGCAAGGGTGAAAGAGGGGTGGTAATGGCGATTGATAGCATTAAAAATGGTTTGCCGTTTAAATTGACCGGGCTAGACTCAGATTCTGGCGGAGAGTTCATCAATTGGCATTTAGTTAGATACTGCGAGAATAATAATTTGTATTTTACCCGTTCCCGCCCCTACATGAAAAACGACAATGCCTATGTGGAGCAGAAAAATAATACTCACATTCGAAAACTACTAGGCTATGAACGATTTGATAATTTCGCGCAATTAGAATTAATGAATGATCTATACCGGAATGAATGGCGGTTATTCAGCAACTTTTTCAGGCCGGTGATGAAAATTGAGCGGAAAGAGAAAGTAAATAATTCGCTTTGCCGTAAAATATATGATACTGCCAAAACGCCCTATCGGAGATTAATGGAATCGGGTCAGATCAGTGAAGAGCAAAAAACCAAATTGAGAGAATTGTATTTATCTTTGAATCCGGTACAATTGAAAAATAGCATTAATGAAAAAGTAAAAATTATCCGTAAATCGGGAGAACGGCAGAGTAAGATAATTAATGTCCCAACCGTAAACGCCAAAGTAACATTATTAAATGTCTAAATGCGCCCCCTGAAATCCAAAAAAGTTGACTAAAGCAATTTTTTACACTATAATTTTTTTAGTCCGTCTAAGGACTTTTTTAATTAAAAACTGGCCATTTAATCTGGCCCCATCGTCTAATGGTTAGGACACCAGCTTTTCAAGCTGAGAATCGGGGTTCGATTCCCCGTGGGGCTACCAAACTTTACTCATCTGCTTTAATATATAATTATTATGCTAATAAGAAAAAACACTAAAACTTGGTCGAGTTTTAAAAAAAGTCTTAGGTAATTTTAATTGCCTAGGGTCGTTTTTACATTAAAACTCGCCCTTAGGGGCATTTTTTATTTAATTAACTATTAAAGCCATATATTTATGTATTCAGAAAAAATAAACCCCGTTAGAAAAATGTCATTTACACCATTAGAAAAAATTTCTAATAAATTTTCTAACGGGGTAAATTTTAAAATAATTATCGCCCTGACTCTCTATCTGGTTTCGCTCTTCGCCTCTAACACTCTCGGCCTTAAACTCATGCCCTTTTTCTTCGGCACTCATCTATCGGTCGCGGTTTTTTTCTTTCCCTTTGTTTTTTTGACCACCGACGTCATCGGGCAGGTCTATGGCAAACCAATGGCTAAAAATTTTGTTTGGGCCGGTTTTTTGTCCATTCTGATATTTTTAATCTACTCGGTTATTTCCATAATGGCGCCTTGGTCTGGAGATAATTTTATGCCTAAAGAATGGTTTGACACGATTTTCGGCGTTTCTTTCCGCATGTCTATAGCTTCGCTCCTCGCCTACATTATCGGCGAATACCAGGATATTCTATCGTTTTTCTTTTTCAAAAACAAAATGAACGTAAAAGCTTTCTGGTTAAGATCTAATTTATCAAATCTCTGGTCGCAATTAATCGATACCCTGATTTTCATGTTTGTAGCTTTCCTGGGAATTTATTCGGTCAAAACCATTCTCTTAATCAGCCTGCCCTGGTGGCTTTATAAAGTCGGCATGGGCCTAATCTATACCCCGCTTTCTTATTTAGGAATATATTTACTGCAACATGAAAATTCAAGCGATAAAAACCAGAATATTTAAACCCGCTGAAAAACTTTTGCCGTTTATAGAAAGCTATGTTTCGGCCATCCAAGAAAAAACTATTTTAGTCGTCACTTCGAAAATCGTGGCGCTGTCCGAGGGCCGGATAGTAAAAAAGTTTAATGAAAAAACCAAGCTTGCAATCATTAAGCGCGAAAGCGACTTTATTCTGCCAACTAAATTCGTTTACTTAACGATTAAGGACGGCGTAATCATGGCTAACGCCGGAATCGATGAATCGAACGCCAACGGCCAAATTATCTTACTGCCGAAAGACAGCTTTAAAGCGGCGAACGAAATCAGAAATTACTTCAGAAAAAAATACCAGCTGAAAAATTTCGGCGTTTTATTAACCGATAGCCGCTGTTTGCCTCTGCGCGCCGGCATAGTCGGCGTGGCTTTAGGCTATGCCGGCTTCAAAGGCTTAAAAGACTATCGCCGACGCCGGGATATTTTTAATCGGCCATTTAAATATTCTCGAGTTGATGTGGCTGATTCGCTGGCCACGGCCGCGGTGCTTTGCATGGGCGAGGGCGATGAAAAACAGCCTCTTGCGGTTATCACCGACGCGCCGGTTCAATATACTAACAGAACAAATAAGCACGAACTGAAAATAGATATTAGGGAAGATCTGTATGGACCGATGTTTAAAGCTATAGGAAAGAAAAAATAGGCAGGAATTTTGGTTTAGCCATATTAAATATTTTATCCAAGAAAAAACGCGCATGGCCTGAGAGCTGTGCGCGTTATTTGTAGGTTTTATTTGGGACCAACGAACCCTTGGATTGAAAAAACAAAGATGAGAGAGCGGCACGAGGCTTGTTAGCAACTAACTCGCGCCGCCCCACGATTTCCTTCAAACGAAGGTTCGTAATCTCCATTGCCTTTCGGCGTGCCGAATTTCCGAAACCCGGCGAAAGTGATTTTCCGCTTTATGGAAGCGGTAGAATGGTGGTCCCCTCCAGCCCGTTCTCCAATTGCTCCTCGGTCGGATACCAGTAGGCTGCATCTACTGGGACACCGACCAGCGACCGACGGACCATGATGCCTCTTGCACCGGCGATTGACCTCGCCCTCTCATACTCCTTGGTCATGAGGTTGCCGGTGACCATCACCAGTAACCTATTCCTTAGTGCTTCTGACAGCACTCTTTTTTCCAGAAGCTCCCAATTATCGATGACCACGACCGATATTCCGGCTCCGAGTATGACCTCGTGGCCAACACCCTCAAACTGTTTAGTTATCCACGAACCTGTAAACACAGGCTGGCTTACACCAATTTTTTGCCCCCAGGATCCCTCAGTACGGAAGTTCTCTAGGAGAACACTCCATCCCCCAGAAAAACCTCCGAAGTTGGAATAATAGGAACGCATATCTTCTGTTGTGTTGAATTTCATAGCAATGGAGTTTTTTGTTCTGTTTTCGGTTTTATTTAAAGACCAAACGGTAGTAACATACCGCGTTGCCAGTTCTGCCATGCGCAGTTACTGACAGCTTACTTTTCCCACCAAGTAAAGGCGGACATTTAGGCGCATAAATTATCCGCCCGAATATCTGCCTTCACTTAATGGCTAATTTTTTAAAGTCCAATCTTCAAAAGTATTATTAAATGATAGCATACTTTCTTAATATTGTCAAGTAAAAAACACTAAAATTTACTAATATTAGCTAATTTATATAAAAGTCGATACAACAAAAAAACAGGACCTTTAAATTCCTGTTTTTCTGCTCTTATTTTTTCTCTTCTCCGCTCTTCTCAGAATGCCAGCCGCAGCAGCTATCCCCGCTTTTCTTTTTCATCATGTAAAGACCAGCCAAAATTAAAATTACCGGCCAGATAATCGACCAATTTAATACCGGGATCAAATTCAAATTTTCCAAAAGGAAAATCGTTCCTAAGATAATCAATAGCCATGGCATCATCATAAATTTTATGTTTAATAATTAATATTACTTTTTTCAATTGCCAGGACTATCAATTTTTTGTCATGCTGGAGCGAAACGAAGTGAAGCGATAGCATCTCACTGTTCACGAGTCTTTCACGAGATTCTATCGGTCGCTCCGCTCCCTCCAGAATGACAGCAAAAACGGCCGCTCGCAATGACATATAGAAATTATTCTCCCAATTCCTTCTTAAACCAATCCACCCAGGGAATTTTTACCGGATTAACATTATTCAGCATGGCCAAATAATAGGTTACCCAAGAGCCGAACTGCAGCATCTCAAAAGCCTGCTCCAGCTTAGTGGCGCCGGATAGCTTATGCTCAATATACTTTATGCCATTTTTCTTAACTATCTTCTTGGTTAAGTGCGCCCTCTTTATTACCCGAGGATGATAGAACGGCGAATCAATAAAGAAAAAAGCTAAATTGTCATTGTTGCTCTTCGGATTAGCCAGACTTTCCAGGGCAAAATGATTCATATCAGGCAATTCCAAAAAACAGGCGAAATTCTTACTGGTTTCGTTAAATTGATTTCTTATTATTTTTAAATTACCAACTAAAAACTCCGCACCCACGATTACCGGTATTTTGTTGGATAATTCAATAGCCGCCTGCTTAGCCAAATTAGTTTTAATCGGCTCGCTTATTTTTAATTTAACATTAGAAGATTCTAAACTATCAATAATTTTTTCTATCTCTTTAATTTCAATTTCCAGTAATCCGGCTCGAGAGAGTAGCCTGGCTACGCCAAGAACCGAATAACCTAAACCCATCCTGGGCTGGCCGCTAGGATTTTTGTCCGTCTTAAAAGTTAGCCCCGGAATCTTGTCTTTTTTCATGAGTCGCGACAGCCGGCTATCGCCCTGTTCGCAGATGGCAATAATTTTAGCGCCGCGTTTTTTCATCTCCGGATAAACGCTCAAAACTTCTTCGGTGTTACCCGAATAAGAAGAAAACAAATACAAGGTATTCTTATCGACAGAAGCCGGAACTTCGTAGCCAGGAGTAATAGTAATCGGCGCTTTTATTCTGTCATTCAAGGCCGCACTGATCATACTGACGCCAATATTCGATCCGCCCATACCGTTTACCACTACCTGCGTTACCCGGTCATATGCTGGCGGCAGCTTAATTAAATCGGCCTGTTCTAAAAGCTCTTTCATCTGTAAAGTTAAAGATTCAATCGACTCGGCGACCCGGCCTAAATCTAATTTTTTATATAACTTTTGATCGTCTAAATTCATAAAATAATTTAAAATTTATGTTAATTTTATTATATCATATTTTCAATTAAAACTGTAATTATAAAGCAACGCTAGCGGCTTGATTTTTGCCTGCGCCTATGTTAAATTTAGGCCATCAGCCTAAAGCTGATTTTAATTAATAGTATGGTTTTTTATTCATAGTTGTTAATTGTTAATTTTTAACTTAACCATATGTCAGGACATTCCAAGTGGGCAACAACTAAGAGGTCAAAAGCCATCGTTGACGCTAAAAAAGGCGCGATTTTTACCAAATACGGAAGATTAATCACCATTGCAGCTAAAAAAGGCAGCGACCCAACCACTAATTTTAGTTTGCGCATGGCTATGGAAAAAGCCCGAGAGGCCAACATGCCTAAAGAAAATATCGAGCGCGCCATCAAGCGCGGCACAGGCGAACTGGCCGGCGCGCAGATTGAAGAATTAACCTACGAAGGCATCGGCCCGGCCAAATCGCAATTTATAATTAAATGCTTAACCGACAATAAAAACCGCACGGCCGCGGAAATCAGGCATCTCTTAGCCGATGCCGGGGGCTCGCTGGGCGCGGTATTATGGAACTTTGAATTAAAAGGCGTAATTTTAATAACCGCCGAAGAGTTAAACGGCAAAAATTTAATGAATAATGACGATTTTGAACTGAAATTGATTGACGCTGGCACGGAAAATTTCATTAAAGAAAGCGAAGGCGCCACGATTTATACCAAGACCGAAGATCTGCAAAAAGTTAAGCAATTTTTAGACGGAGAAAACATCAAAACCGAATCGGCGGAAATCGAATATGTGGCGAAAGACCATGGCCAGCTGTCGGACGAAGAAAAAGAAAAAGTTCAAAAATTCATCGAAACCCTGGAGAATAACGAGGATATTACAAACTATTATACCAACGTGATTGTATAAAAAAACGCGAAATAGAATAACTACCGATGAAACAAAAAATCTCCAATCTCATACTTGGCATCGACCCCGGAATCGCCGACACCGGTTTCGGTGTAATTAAAAATGAAAACAACAAATTAACCTGCCTCGACTACGGCTCGATAAAAACTTCGGCCAAACTTAATCTATCGGACAGATTGGAAATAATAAACTTAGAGCTCAATAAATTAATTAAAAAATATCAGCCGAATCTTATCTCGATTGAAGAATTATTTTTTTGCAAGAATGTAAAAACCGCTCTAATCGTCGGCCAGGCCAGGGGCGTAATTATTTTAACCGCTAAACAAAACAAAGTCCCAATCGTCGAATTTACTCCATTGCAAGTAAAGCAGGCGGTTTCAACCTACGGCCAAGCCGATAAACAACAAGTGCAAAGAATGGTAAAAATCATTTTAAACCTTAAGAAATTGCCGAAACCCGATGACGCGGCCGATGCTTTAGCCATCGCGATTTGCGCTGTCAATAGTCTAACAATTCGTAACTTATAACTCGCAACTCACAGCTTGCTACTCAAAAAATTCAGTATTTTGAGCTACGAGCTACGAAATTTATCCTATGATTAAAAAATTAAAAATTGTTTCCATCGCCGCCGAAGTCGCGCCCTTTTCTAAAACCGGCGGACTGGCTGACGTGGCCAGAAATCTACCCCGAGCCCTAAAAAGACTGGGCCACGAAGTAATGGTTATTACTCCGTTCTACGGGCAAATCATTGACGCAAAAAAATATGATTTAAAATTAGTTTACGAAAATATTGAAATTTATTTGAATTCCGTTGATAAGGTGCAAGTTAATTTCTGGCGAGGCTATTTAATGAAAAACTTGCCGATTTATTTTATTGAACATAAAAAATATTTTTCCTCTAAAAAAAATCTCTACGGCTCAACCCAGGAGAACGCGCGCTTTTTAGTTTTTAATATAGCCGCTTTAAAACTAATATCTCTTCTAAAATATGAAGCCGACATCGTTCATTGCCATGACTGGCACGCCGGCTTGATCCCTTACTTTCTAAAAACCGACTTTAAATACTCGGAAACATTGCGCAAGGCAAAAACCGTATTTACCATCCATAATTTGGCTTTTCAGCTCGGTCATAACTGGTGGGAAGTACCGGCCGAAAAAAAAGATTATGGCAAAAATAAAATTCCCCACCTAACCGATCCGGACATCGAAAATATCAATTTTGCCAAACGAGCCATTCTATCGGCTGATATTATCAATACGGTCAGCGAGCAATACCGCGAAGAAATTATGACCACAAAATTCGGGCAAGATCTGCAGCAGATCCTGCGCAACCGCGAAAACCGACTATACGGCATAGTTAACGGCATTGATGAAAAAGAATTTAATCCGGTAAACGACCCGGGGCTTATAAAAAATTACGATTATAAAAAGATCCACCATAAAAAACTGAACAAAAGCTACTTGCAGAAAAAATTCGGTTTGGCGGTAAATACGGAAACGCCCTTAATTTGCACCACCTCGCGGGTAACCTTTCAAAAAGGCTTTGAGCTAATACTTAAAATAATTGACCGGCTGATGCGGCTGGATATGCAATTAATTATTATCGGAGCCGGAGATAAAACCTATCTTAACGAACTGGCTAAGCGCGCCAAAAAAAACCCACAGAAATTAGCGGTTATCGCTTCGCATGAAGAAAATCAAAAATATGAAACCTTAATTTACGCCGGCTCGGACTTTATTCTTCTGCCGTCGCATCATGAGCCCTGCGGCATTAATCAGCTGATCGCCATGCGCTATGGCTGTATTCCAATCGTACGCCATGTCGGCGGCCTGGTGGATACGGTGGTAAATTACAATCCAAAAACCAGCCGAGGCAATGGCTTTAGTTTTTCTTCTTTTGATCCCGACTCTTTATATGGCGTCATAGTAAGAGCTTTAGAAAGTTTCGGGCAAGAAACTAATTGGCACAAGTTAACGGCCAGGGTGATGAGAGAGTCAAATAGCTGGAAAATACCGGCGAAAAAATATGTTTCTTTGTACAAAAAAGCCTTAAAAAACCATAAATAGTTTATTATAATATGTCAAAAATAACCTGGGTCAATTTGCTTCATTTTTATCAGCCACCTTCGGCCGAAAACGAAACGGTGATTGAAGCAACGGAAAAAAGCTACAAAAAAATTGTTAATACTCTAAAAGCCAACCCCAATATTAAATTCACCCTGAATTTAGCCGGTTGTCTTTTAGAAAAATTGGACAAGCTGGGATTTAACGATTTAATCGCCGACTTCAAAATACTTAGAGACAGGGGGCAAATTGAGGTTACCGGCACGGCGGCTTTTCATCCTATACTGCCGCTCTTGCCCGAAGCGGAAATCAGAGAAAATATTAAAGCCAATGAAATCATCTTAAAAAAATATTTTGGCGATAATTTAGAGACCCAAGGATTCTTTCTACCCGAGCTCGCCTATAGCTCCGAAACTGCCAAAGTTATCGCTTCTTTGGGATACAAATGGATAATCCTCGACGAAATTTCAGCTTTTGGAAATTTAAACAAACTGAATTTTAATAAACTATACATAGAAAAACCTACCGGACTTAAAATATTCTTTCGTTCCAGAGAGCTCTCAAAAAGTTACGTTCCCGAAACTATTATTAATTTAATAAACCGAGGCTTCGGCGGTCTGGCCCTAACCGCTACCGACGCCGAACTTTACGGCTTAAGACATATTGATTTTACGGCCACTTTCGAAAAATTGCTTAAACGCCCGGAAATAAGAACTTTAACCGTCAGTGAATTTTTATCGAGCTTAAAAGAAAAAATCGAGATTGAACCGCTGGCCTCTTCCTGGGAATCCACGGCTGCAGAACTAAAGCGCGGCACACCTTTTATCCTTTGGCATAACGATAAAAATAAAATTCAAAAACTGCTTTGGCAATTAGCTAATTTAGCCATAACGACAATCAGTCAAAACAAAACTGATGAAAATTATTACTGGTCAAGAAACCATCTAAACCGAGGTTTGGCCAGTTGCACCTTCTGGTGGGCCTCGGCGCGTGATTTTAAATTATTCAGTTCTATTTCCTGGAATCCTGACGAGATTGAACGAGGCGCCAATGAATTAATCAAGAGCATCCGCTCCTTGGCTGAACCAGGCACTAAGGAGGCAAAAATCGCCGGTGAAAAAATTTACCTGAAAATAAAACAACTGGTCTGGCATAAACATTGGAATCATTATTGGAAAAAATAAAACGATACAGAACAACCACTATGAATAAAATACTAAATCTGTTTGACAGTACTTACGTCAGGGATTTATTCAACCGGCAAATCCTGCCGCTATATCCTGACTTTAAAGCAATAAAAGAAATTAAAATCCTACCGGTGAAAAAAAATGTCTGGGAGACTACCTACCATGTGGTTATTGAATTTGCAACAACTTTTCTAAATCACGGCGGCGAAGCGGTCGAACTGCCAATTTATTGCACGGCCCATTCGAGCGAACCCAGAAAAAATTCTTTCGAGGCTTTGCAATTCTTATGGCAAATTGGTTTTGATCAAGGCGATTTAGTCATCCCGCATCCCTTGTTTTTCTCCGATTATTTCAACGGCTATTTTTACCGAGGCGTTAAAGGGCAGACTCTTTATTATTACTTAGGCAAAAAAAACTATGAGGTGATTGAAGACGTGGTGGCGAAAACCGGCGCTTGGTTTGCCAAACTTCATAGCACGCCGACTTCGGGAGTTAAAAATTTTAACCCGGAAAACAGCCGAATCGAAACCGTTATCCCGGGGTTAAAGAATGTCTTGGAAAAAATTAATCGGGTATATCCAAGCTATTATGAACCATGCAAAAAAATTTATGAAATAATCGACCAAAAAGAAAAAACTTATTTTGCCAATAACGAAAAAAGGTACTTAATCCACGGCGACGCCCATGCAAAAAATATTATAAAAATGAGCGAGGATAAAATCGCGGTTATAGATTTTACCGATATGTGCTTGGCCGACTATACTCGAGATCTTGGTTCATTTCTCCAACAGCTTAATTTTATGGGCTCAGAAAAAATCAATAGTCCTTCTTTCGTAGAAAAAATTAAAACCATATTTTTTGATAGCTATTTGCTTCACTCAAAGATTAAAATTGATGACTACGCAAAAGCCAGAATCGATAATTACTATAACTGGACGGCCTTGCGCACCGCCACCTTTTTTATGCTGAGAGATCAGCCGGAGCCGGAAAGAGCCCGTGAGCCGCTCATCGAAGTTTGTAAAAATCTCAAAATACTTGTCCCCCGAGACTTCGGCGAAGGGGGAAAAACCAATTTTTAACTTACTTAGTTTGATTAACTCTATGCGGATTGATTTGCAACTTCACTCAACTTATTCAGACGGCTACTTAAGCCCGACCGAACTGGCTGATTTTTTATTAAAAAATCAGGTAAAAATCGCCTCTTTAACCGATCATAACACCGTCGGCGGCTTGGAAGAATTTCAACTAGCCTGCCAAAAAAAGCATATCAAGGCGATCATCGGCATTGAAATTTATGTAAAGTTAAACCATAAAAAATTTAATTTACTTTGGTATAATTTCGACGATAAAAATCCCGATCTCCATAAATTTCTACGCCTAAGCCAAGCCAGGCGGCGCAATCAAATAAGACGGGCGCTTCTAAAACTAAAGAGTTTGGGTTTAATAATCAATGAAAACAAAATTTTAGATAAGTATAATCACTATATTTCATTAAACCGTATTATGAGTGATGTCCGACAGATCGCCAATAATCGAAAGACTATTGCCGAACGGCTCGGCGTTAAGAGTCCATCGGAAGATGAAATAATTAAACATTTTTTTAAAAATCGAGAGATTAATAAATTGGAAGAATGTTATATTAATTTCAGTCATATTATAGCTCTAAAGAAAAAAATTGGCGGCCAAATTATTTTAAATCATCCGGGAAAATCCAGCAGAATTAACGAAAGCTTTATCGTCCAACTCAAAAAATTGGGACTTGACGGCATTGAAGTAGTTTCGCCTCATCATAGCATCCATAACGTTATGCTCCTGCAGCGCCTGGCCAAAAAATATAAACTAATTATGACCGGCGGCTCGGATTATCACCTTAACGAAGGCGGAAACGCAACCATCCAAAACGTTTATGCATATTTTAAAATTGAACCAAAATACTTAACCGGCATAAATAAGATAATTGGCTAATCCCCATGGCTGTTAATACTAAAATTTACGACAAACAATTTTTTAATAACACTATTGAGCTTGAAAGCCAATCTGCTCAAGCGATGGTGAAAACATTAATTAAGCATTTCAAGCCGAAATCAGTGGTTGATATTGGTTGCGGTGCTGGTATTTATTTAGCCGAATTTAAAAAGTTTAATATTAAAATACTGGGCTTTGACGGCTCGCCGGCGGCCATCATCGCCTCCCCGGTTGGTAATATGATCAAATTACATGATTTATGCCAACCACTTAAGTTAAATTGTCAATTTGATTTATGTCTATGCCTCGAAGTGGCCGAACATTTAGAAAAAACTTGCGCTGACATCCTGGTCGACACTTTAATAGGCCTTTCCAAAACCATGGTCTTTACTGCCGCCACGCCCGGCCAAGGACCGATAAGTATCGGGCATGTTAATGAACAACCGCCTGAATATTGGCTAAAATTATTCAAACGAAGAAATTTTTTAATTAATAAAATCTTAACGGAGAAAATTAAGCGAGAAATGATTGATCAAAACGTGATTTGGTGGCTGACTAAAAATTTAATGATATTTAAAAAACATTCACCCCGTTAGATATTTATTATAATTATATTGGTTGTTCTATTAAAGCCCTATTAATTATAAAGACCGACGGGACATAAAAATATGAAAATAAATAAATCTAACGGGGTAAAAAATAATCTACTAAAAATCTTAATCGCCGCCGCCGAAGTTACGCCAATCGCTAAAGTCGGCGGCTTGGGCGATGTTATCGGCGCGCTGCCCAAGGCTTTAAGTAAGCTTAATTTAGACGCGCGAGTGATTATTCCTTTTTACGGGGCCATCGATAGAAATAAATATAAAATAAAATTAATTAAACAAAAAATAGGAGTCGGCGAAGCATTAATTAACCTTTGGCAAACCAATTTGCCGAATTCAACCGTACCGGTCTATTTAATTGAGCATAATTTTTTTAAAGGCCGGGAAATTTACTCTAACGCTCTGGCCGATGACCCTAAGGATACGAAAAAATATCTATTCCTCGCCCACGCGATTTTAGAAAGCCTTAAAGCCCTTAATTTTAAGCCAAACGTAATTCATTTAAACGACTGGCATACAGCGGCCGTTCCCCTGCTTCTTAAAACCGACCGTCAAAATAACGAATTTTTTAAACAAACAAAGACTCTATATACTATCCATAATCTAGCTAATCAGGGACCGGCTGGCCAGAAAACCCCAGTCAAATCCGGTGAAACCGGAGCAAAGCTATTTGACGGGGTAAATTACATGGCCGAGGGTATTATAAATTCCGGCATAGTTAGCACAGTCAGCCCAACCTACGCTAAAGAAATTTTGACTAAAAAATACGGTGCCAGGCTAGAAAATATTTTATTGAAAAGAAAAAACCAACTTTATGGCATACTAAACGGCATTGATACGGATTTTTTTAATCCGGCCGCGGATAAACTTATTAAAAAAAACTATTCGCTTGAAACCATTGAAAATAAATTGAATAATAAGCTATCTTTACAGAAGAAAATGGGCTGGCCGGAAGATAAAGACATCGCGCTCGTCGGCTTAGTTACTCGCTTTGTCTGGCAAAAAGGCATTGAATTAATTACAGAAAAATTTTCAGAATTAAATTGCCAGTTTGTATTCTTAGGCACGGGAGAAAAACGCTATGAAGAGGCCTTGCTTAATTTAGCTAAAAAATACCCGGGTAAATTTAAAGTTTTAATAAAATTTGACGAAAAGTTGGCGCACGAAATTTATGCCGGCTCGGATATTTTTCTGGTTCCATCTCGTTTTGAACCTTGCGGACTGACGCAGATGATTGCCATGCGCTACGGCTCGGTGCCAATCGCGCGCGCCACCGGCGGACTTAAAGACACGGTCAACGCTAAAGTTGGTTTTATTTTTAAACAATTTGCTGCAACTAAATTTTATGATACTCTGCAAAAAGCTTTAAATATTTATTATAACCGGCCGAAAGCTTGGAACCAACTTAAAAAAAATGGCATGAGGCAAGATTTCTCCTGGAATAAATCAGCCAAAGAATATTTAAAACTCTATAAAAAATTAATAAAATAAAAAGATAATTTTTTTATCCACATTGACAAAATGCAAAATTTTTGCTAGAATTATATTAGATAATAAAAAACTATATTATCTAAAAAATCCCGCCTTCTCCGCCAGCCGGCGGATTTGGCGGACAAGTAAAAACAAAAATAAAATGCTATCAACAAAAAATCAGGCCAATTGCTTTAATTTAGAGCAAACTGGCTGGAAATATTACAATTCGATAAAAAAGAAAGCAATGGAACAGGAGTTCAGCTGGTCTGGACTCTTAATTAGCCTGTCCATTGCTTTTTTTATTGTCATAATCAGCGCCTCGGCTTTAAGTTTTATCAATCATTCAGTCATCGCAGGCCAAAATAATCAAGCCTTCTCCAAAACCGTCGCTTATCAATAATAAAATATAAATTTATATATATGCGGCTATAAATGCTGCTAAAACGCACCTTAACAATCAAACAAAAAAAATAAAAAACATATGTCATAAAAACACATGAAGAAGCTGTGTTGATCAGAAACAGATAAAATCAATAACAAAAAGACACAATTGAAAAAATTGCCTAATTAACACAGCTCCCCTTCCTGCTTTATCATCAAAGACTGTCTCAGGCAGCCAAAATCTTGGTAAGGCAAGCATGGGGAACGCAAAAACATCGCTGGACTCAAACAAGCGGTGTTTTTGTTTTAGCAAAAAATGTTGTATAATATATAAAGTTAATTTCCAATTTCTAATTTTCAATTTTCAATGAATTTTCAATGTATTAATGAAATTATTATTTGAAAATTTAAACATTAAATCATTGGAAATTGTTTAAAAATTAAAAATTGGAAATTAAAAATTTTATTTTATGTATCTAGAAAAACTGGAAATCCAAGGCTTTAAATCTTTTGCCAATAAAAATACCTTAATTTTCCCGGGTATGCTGGGCCGCGATCAAAGAGGTATTACTTCAATCGTCGGCCCAAACGGCTCCGGTAAATCCAATATCGCGGACGCGGTGCGCTGGGCTTTGGGCGAGCAAAGTATGAAGACCTTAAGGGGCAAAAAAAGCGAAGATATTATTTTTTCCGGCTCGGATAAAAAAGGCGGTTCAAGCATGGCCGAAGTTTCGCTTTATTTAAACAACGAAGACCACCAAGTAAAAATTGATTATTCGCAAGTGGTTTTAACCCGCCGGCTCTATCGCGACGGCGAAAGCGAGTATCTAATAAACCAGGCTCGGGTGCGCTTAAGCGACGTGCAAATCATGCTGGCCAAATCAAATTTCGGCCAAAAAACCTATAGCGTTATCGGCCAGGGCATGGTCGAGGGTTTTTTAAATACCACCCTATCCGAAAGGAAAGAATTTTTTGATGAAGCCACCGGCGTTAAGCAATTTCAAATTAAGCGAGACGATTCACTCAATAAGTTAATTCATAGCTATGAGAACCTTAATCAGGTTTCGATGCTCTTATCGGAAATCGAACCAAGATTAAAAAGTTTAACCAGGCAGGTAAGCAAGCTTAAAAAACGCGACGAAATAGAAACTGAGCTAAAAAATCTGCAAGTAAAATACTATAGCCGGCTTTGGCATGAAATTAATGGAAAATTTAAAGAGTTCAACAAAAAATTTCTGGAGATGGAAAAAATTAAACAGGAAAAGGAGAAAAAAAGCGCTCAACTTAATCGAGAGTTAAGCCAGCTTGAGAAACAAAATTTAAATAACAACGAGTTTAACGCTTGGCAGAAAGAACTAAACGAGCTACAGGGCCAAAAAGAAATTTTTACTAAGCAGCTGGCTAAATTAGAGGCCGAGTTGGAAATAAAATTAGAGGCCAGCGGCAAGTTTGACCTATCCTGGCTAAGCAACAAAAACAGTGAAATTAAAATTGAACTTAAAAATACCATTGAAGAGGCTCTGGGGCTAGAAAAAAATATTGAGCAGGAAAAGAAAATTTTAGTTGATTTGGAAAAAGAAAAAAACCAAATAAACTCAAAAATAAATGAGCTTAATAATGAAATGCTTAAAAGTAATGCCGATTCGAGCGATCAGGGCTCAAGTAGAATAAATCAAGAGCTGAAAGATCTAAACAATTTTTTAATTGAATCGAAAAATACGGATGATTTAGCTAATATTAAATTAATAATGGCAAGGGTTAGCCAAAAAATAAAACATCTCTTAGAGCTTTCTACCGTTGCTATAGAACGAGAAAACCTAAAACAGGCGCAAAAAAATTTAATGGCATTAATGCATGAAAAAGAAGTTATCATGGTAAGAATAAATGAGAGCAACTTTCGCGTTTCCGCGCGCACGGAAAGAGTTAAAATTATTAAAGAAAGAAACATTCGGCTGGAAAAAGAGTCAAAAGACATAGAAAATAAATTAAAACCTGGCCTAAAAACAGTCAACCTGGAAGATAATAAAACCAATCAAGCGAACATAAAAAATAGTTTAACTGAACTTGATTTAAAAATAGATAATCTAAAAGAGAAACTAAATTCATTTAATGCCAAAGAAAACGAGCAGAGAACCAAGCTTTTTTCTCTGCAAAAAAATCTGCAAGACCTGCAAATTAAAATTAATGAATTGAATAACCAGCTTAACGAACTAAAAGTCAATTCTGCCAGATACGAAACCAGGCTGGAAGATTTGGAAGTTGAAATCAGAAATAATTACGGTAATTTAAAAGACATCATGGACAAAACAACCGAAGGGGAGCTTAATGTTGAAATGGCTCTAGAAAAAATAAATTCACTAAAACGGCAGATCGATCAAATCGGCGGCATCGACCCGGAAATAGAAAAAGAATATGTCCAGACCAAAGAACGCTTCGATTATTTAGACTCCCAAACTAACGATCTAAATAGCGCCATCTCTTCACTCGAAGAAATTATTAAAGAGCTGGACGCTATTATAAAAGTACGGTTTGATAAAGAATTTAAAAATATTTCCGCTAAATTCGAAGAATATTTTAAAATATTATTTAACGGCGGCCAAGCTAAAATAGTTAAAGTAACCGCCGAAGACTTGCTTGATAATAAAGAAGACAACGGCAAAAATGAAGAAAAAAAGAAAGTCGTTGAGCCAACTGCCGAAAATCAAACGATTGAAGATAAATGCGCGAATAATTTAAAAAGAATTAAGCATCTGCAAAAATATAACGCCACCGGCTTAGCCGGCATTGAAATATTGGCCACGCCTCCAGGCAAAAAAATTAAATCCATCGCCATGCTCTCTGGCGGCGAGAGAGCTTTAACCGCCATCGGCTTAATTTGCGCGATTATTAGCTGCAATCCATCGCCATTCGTGGTTTTAGACGAAGTGGACGCTTCTTTAGATGAAGCCAATTCTGAACGTCTGGCAAAAATTTTAGATGATCTATCCCACAAAACTCAATTCATCGTGGTTACCCATAATCGCGCTTCGATGCGCCGCGCCAACATAATCTACGGTGTTACCATGGAAGAAAGCGGGGTCTCGAAATTATTAAGTATAAAGCTGGACGAAGCCAAGGCGGTGGTAAAAAATTGATTTGTGCTCGCCATTCCCACGTAAACGTAAATTCAAATTCCATTACTAAATAAATATTCTTAATATAAAAGAACGCACACAGTTTAAAAGCTATGTGCGTTTGTTGTTTGTTTTAGAAACGGTAAGTTAATCCGCTCATTACCATCGCGCCGGTTGCCCGACGCGTAAGAGGTACATAATAGTTAACTGAAACCGCATTAAACGTAAAGTGTTTGTTGATGTTCCAATTTATTCCGGCATTACCTCGGAGCATAAAACCAGCGAGCGTTCCCAACGTACCGGTATCATAAACTCCGGCGAATGACGCGTTAAGAGACACTTTATCTCCGTAAAAAGATTGAGTTCTGCTAACTCCGAGACTAACGAGATGACCGCCTTGAAACCCGCTGCCGGGCATAGTGGTATAACTCTGATACCCCGCCGTAACCGAGAGCCACTTAAACTCTTTGCCCAGTCGTAACTCCGTGTAGAAAATGTCACCGGCACCAAGGGTAAACGCCTTTGGCTCGTTGTAGTACGCGAATCCGATATGCGCCGTCAGACCTTTTACGGTGCCATCCCAGCCCAAGCCATAATCAACCTCATTCCCGAGACTCCCGTCGTCCCATTTGCCTTGAAGACTTCGGGAATTCCATAGATCAAGGTACAGGCCATTCTTAAAAGTTACCAATAGGTCGGTTTGTATGACCGGCCGATTGTGGAGTGTGTCGCCGGTGCCAGGCTGAAGATACTTATTGGCCACGAGTGAACTTAAAGTGATGCTAGGCCACTTGTTAGTTTTATCCTCCGCATGGACTCGGATAACCACAACCAGAAAAAAGACTGCGATGACGACCGATGTTTTTAGTGTTCGTTTCATAATTTGTAATGTGCGTTTAGCTTCCCTTTATGAGAAACCAGCTAAAATGATGGTTATTCATTTTAACCCCTTATTATAGTACTAATTTACAATATTGTCAATAATAATATCTAATTATTAGACTAATTTTATTTTAACATAAGCAAAAATTAATTTTTGTTGTCAGAATTATTGACAATATACTTTAAAAATAATATAATAAAAATAACTTTCACTCCCTACTGTCTTTGCTAAAAAATCACAAAAAATATGGAACTGAAAAAAGTATTAGAAAATT
This sequence comes from bacterium, assembly GCA_030650415.1. Taxonomy (GTDB): domain Bacteria; phylum Patescibacteriota; class Patescibacteriia; order Patescibacteriales; family GWC2-42-12; genus GWC2-42-12. The sequence continues at coordinate 55,536 of JAUSEG010000025.1, forward strand.
TCGGACTAACCGAAAAACAGGCTAAGGTTTATTTGGCTCTACTTCAACTCGGCATGTCTAGTGTCACAAATATAGCGGAAAAGGCTGACACTAAACGACCCACTACTTATTTAATTTTGGAAGAGTTAAAAACCATGGGACTAGCATCAAAACTGTCACGTAAAGATAATCTCGTCTATATCCCTGAATCGCCGGAAAAAATTTTGGAAGAGCAAACTCAAAAACAGGCCATGATAAAAAATAAACTGACAGAGCTGTTAGCTTTATACAACACTAAACTGGAAAAACCCAAGGTTAAATTTTTTCAAGGCGAAAAAGCGGTGAGAGAATTATACGATGTGATTTTAAAAGAGAAAAAAATTGATTTGTACGGTTCAATCAGTTCCATCGAAAAAAAATTACCCGGTCTAGCCGTGGCCTTCGCCGATTTAATCAAAAAAAAGGAAATTACGGCGCGAGAAATTTTACAAACCGATGAAAAATCAATCGCTTACGCCAAACGCAACTTGTCGCCTAATCATCAAATAAAAATTATCAATAAACAGAATCTTTTTCCTACTGATAATATTATCTATGGCAACAAAATCGCAATTTTTTCCTATAAAGCCGAACCTTCGGCCGTGGTGATTGAAGACGATGACGTTGCCACCACCTATAAATCAATGTTTGAGATTGTTTGGAACAGCATAAAATAATTCAATAATTTTTTAATCCCCGCATGCCTGGGGACAATAAAAAGAGAGGGGTCGCTCGCGAGCGACATTATAATTTATGTCTTCAAAAATTCTCTCCGCCGCCGTGGTCGGCTTGGACGCCGAGCTGGTTGAAGTTGAAGCGGATATTTTAAACGCTCCTTTAGGCGCTTTTATTATCGTCGGCCTACCGGATACGGCCGTTTCGGAGTCGCGCGAACGAGTCAGAAGCGCCATAAAAAATTCCGACTTTAATTTTCCTAAAAGGAAAGTCACGGTAAATTTAGCGCCGGCCGATTTAAGAAAGCAGGGGCCGAGCTACGACCTGCCGATCGCCATCAGTATTCTAGCTACCACCAAAAAAATCAATCGCGCCGATTTTAATAATCTATTATTCGTCGGCGAATTGGCTTTAAACGGGGAGCTTCGGCCGGTTAACGGACTCTTGTCGATCGCCATTAAAGCTAAAAATAGCGGCATAACGACAATCTTTGTGCCGGCCGCTAACGCGGCCGAAGCCAAATTAGTCAAAGATATTGAGGTTATCCCCGTAAATGATTTGCGAGAGTTGGTTAATCATCTAGAGGGTAAAAAAATAATCCCGGGCGCGCCCGAGGTTAATTTTAATTTTTCCAATATTAAAATCGATTTTGACATGGCGCATATTAAAGGCCAGGAGCATGTTAAGCGCGCTATGGAGATTTCCGCCGCCGGCGCGCATAATATGCTGATGAGCGGCCCGCCCGGATCGGGAAAAACTTTGATCGCGCGCACCCTGCCATCAATTTTACCTAATTTATCTTTAAAAGAAGCTTTAGAAATAACTAAAATTTACAGCGTAGCCGGAGAACTGCCTGATCAAACCCCGCTAATGACTTCTCGGCCCTTTAGATCGCCCCATCACACCGCTTCCGGGGCGGCCTTAGTCGGCGGCGGAGCTTGGCCGCGGCCCGGAGAAATTTCTTTAGCTCATCGCGGCGTGCTATTTTTGGACGAATTCGCGGAATTCACCCGCACGGTACTCGAAAATTTAAGACAACCCTTAGAAGACGGAGTAATCCATGTCAGCCGCGCCGCCTCAAACTTAAGTTTTCCGGCTAAATTCGTTCTTATCGCGGCTACCAACCCCTGCCCCTGCGGTTATTTCGGCGATCGGGAAAAACCTTGCGTTTGCTCAAGCTCGCAAATCATTAATTATAAAAAGAGAATTTCCGGACCGATTTTAGACCGAATTGATTTGCATATCGAAGTACCGAGATTAAAATTTGATAAATTAACGTCGGCTATCGGCGGCGAAAGTTCGGCAAATATAAAAATCCGGGTGCAAAACGCCAGAGTCAAGCAAACCAAACGTTTTGAAAATACCAATTTTATAACTAATTCGGAAATGTCGTCCGAAGCGGTTAAACGTTTCTGCCAGGTCGATAATCTTTCGACCAATTTACTCCATCGCGCCGTTGACCAAATGCATTTGTCGGCTCGAGCTTACTTTCGCGTGCTTAAACTCGCTCGCACTATAGCCGATCTGGCGGATGAAGAAAAAATTCTTACCGCGCACATAGCCGAAGCCCTGCAATACCGGCCAAGAACCGAATAGTTGACAACTATTTTTTAAAACTATTGTTTGTGTTATAATATTATTAGCTAAATTGTCATTGCGAGGAGCGCCTTTAGCCCCGGGCTTGACACGGGGGACGAAGCAATCTTTTACCTGTCATTCCCGAAGCCGCAGGCTGTCGGGAATCCAGGAGGAAGCAATAAGAATGCGTTTCTAGATTCCCGCCTGCGCGGGAATGACAAAAAGAGTGAGATTGCTTCGCTTCACTTCGTTCCGCTCGCAATGACAGTTATGTAATTTATGAAAAAAAAACTAGTTATATTATTGCTTATTTTTAGTTTTCTCCTCACCTCCGGCTTCGGCTGTAAATTAGTCGACCAAAAAACTCAAGCTGCCATGAAGCCGATAACCTTGAACTATTGGCGGGTTTGGGATGGACCGGATGCTTTTGACGAAATTTTTACCGCTTATAAGCAGCTTCACCCTTTTATTACTATAAATTATCGAAAACTCCGCTACGACGAATATGAAAGTGAACTTTTAAACGCCTTAGCCGAAGACCGCGGACCGGATATTTTTTCTATTCATAACACCTGGATAACAAAGTATAAAAGCAAAATCTCGCCCATGCCGCCGACTACCACTCTAGCCTACCCAATCGTTAAAGGCACGGTTAAAAAAGAAGTTATACCCGAGCTAAGAACCACTAAGAGCTTAAGCTTAAAGGAAATAAAAAATGATTTTGTTGACATAATCTATCGCGATACTGTCCGTTCAACTCTCAATGAAAAATCCGGGGCATATGAAGAAAAAGTTTACGGTTTACCGCTATTCGTTGACACCCTAGCCATGTATTACAATAAAGACTTATTTAACAACGCCGGCTTAATCGAACCGCCGGCTTATTGGAATAACGAGTTCCAGCAAGCTGTCAAAAAAACCACCAAGCAAGACACGGGGGGAAATATTATTCAGTCGGGCGCAAGTTTAGGCGGTTCAGATAATATTGAGCGCTATAGCGACATTCTGTCGGTTTTAATGATGCAGAACGGCGCGGTTATGGCTGATGACAGCGGTAATATTTTGTTAAACCAAATCCCGGCAAATTTTAAAAATCAAAACTATAACCCCGGGCTCGAAGCGCTGCGCTTTTACGCTGATTTTTCCAATCCGGCCAAAGAGGTTTACTCTTGGAACAAAAATCTTGATGATTCTCTGACTATGTTTGCCCAAGGGAAATTAGCGATTATGTTCGGTTATTCCTACCATCTCGCTACCATCCAAGCGCAAGCGCCAAAATTAAATTTTGCCATAACCAAATTACCGCAGATTGAGGGCAATACGCCGGTTAATTTTGCCAACTATTGGGTTGAAACTGTTTCCAGCAAGAGTAAAAATTTAAACGAGGCCTGGGATTTTATTCAATTCGCGACTAAGGCCGAACAAGCTAAAACCTATCTGGCTAAAACTAAGAGGCCGACTGCCTTACGCGCTTTAATAAACGATCAGCTTGATGATAGCGAGGTTGATGTTTTTGCCGAGCAAATTCTAACCGCTAAGAGCTGGTATAAGGGCTATGATTCGGCGGCCGCGGAAAAGTTTTTTGCGGAAATGATCGACGGGACGGTTTCAGGGCAAGATAAAATAGAAAATCTCATAAATTTAACGGTTAGCAAAATTCAGCAAACGGTTAACGCTCCGCCGAATAATTAATTTCACCTGTCATTGCGAGGAGGCCGTACTCGGCCGACGCGGCAATCTATTTGCTTGTCATTCCCGCGCAAGCGGGAATCCAGGAGAAAACAGTAAAAACGCATTATCTTCTTTAAACCCTTTGTGAAATAAATGTTTTAAACAAGCGGGCGAGTAGTAAAAATATCTCTACTACTCCCTCCTGGATTCCCGATAGCCTTTGGCTTCGGGAATGACAGAAAAAAAATATGCCCAAACTAATAAAATTATCATTTACCATTTTATCTATTCTTTTAGCGTTTTTTGTTATTGATCCAGCGCTGGCTGGTTCTCCTCTTGATGGCTATACTTTTGAAAATTTTGATGGAGAAAACCCACAATCAGATGGTCTTCTACCAACCGCGCACGGTCCAAAATGCCCTGACGGCTCGCCAAATTGCGGCAACTATACTTTAAATGATATGGTGGGTTTGGTTTTAAAAATATCCGAATTTATCTTAGGTCTGGTCGGTTCGCTGGCTCTATTGGCCTTTGTGTATGGCGGTATTATGTGGATAATTTCAGCCGGCAACGCCGAGAGAGTAGATATAGGAAAGAAAGCCATCATCGGCGCGGTGGTCGGCTTAGCTATAGTCTTTACGAGTTTTATGATTATCCAATTGGTCTATAGCGCTTTAGGAATTCCACGCGCCGATAAAGGAGAATGGTCTGTTTCCAGTTGGACCTCTGGTTGGTCTAAATAAACAGCAAAATTTTATAAATATTAATCTAAGCTAAATATTGTATGTCATTGCGAGGAGCGTAAGCGACGAAGCAATCTCTGGTTAGAAACACTTAACCAATCTAAAATTAAATCTCTTAAATCAAAATTAAACTTGTTAATCAATGCTTTTTCTTTATTTTTTATTATTCTTTCTTGCCAGAGATTGCTTCGCTTCTTGCGGAAGCTCGCAATGACAATATTAAATGAACCTATTCAAATCAAATAAAATCGAAACCGACTGCGAGCCGGTAGCTAAGCAGCTTCGATCCAGAAGGCGGGCTAAAAATCTAAAAATCAAAGAGGTCGCGAAAAAATTAAACATCAATGAAAAATATCTAATTGCTCTGGAAGAAGGAAAATATAATCAACTGCCTCGCGGCGTCTACGAAAAAAACTTCTTGCGCGAATACGCGCTTTTTTTAGGGTTGAGTTGTGATCAAATTGCCAAGGACTACGAAACCGAAACGAGTATCTCCGAACCAAAAAAACCGAAAGAACTATTTTCCAAACAAGTAATAAAGGGACGGCATCTTTTAATCATGCCGAAGATTCTTAAAAATATTATAATTTTTTTTATTATCGCCGCTTGTTTTATTTATCTGGTCTATCGAGTTAATAAAATAATCTCGCCGCCGCTTTTAATTATCGATCAGCCAAGCATAAATTTAATTACCCAGGAAACTTCTCTGGTAGTTTCCGGTCAGACCGAAGCCGAAGCCAATCTAACGATAAACGGCGAAAACGTTTTGAGCGATAAAGACGGCAATTTTTCCAAGTCTATTAACTTAAAAAACGGCATTAACAAAATAATCATAACTGCCAGTAAAAAATACGGCCGAAATAACACTATTTATAGAGAAATTTTGGTAAAAAGCAATTAGCCGACCGTTATTGCCAATAAACATAAAAAGGTTTATTATTAATTAAGGGAGGTTAAATATGGCCTTCTTTTAATTTACTAACTTTTCCTAAATATGGATAATAAAGCTAAAACCGATAAAGAAAACGATGTAGCCGAAGAAAAAACTCAAGCCGTCATGTCCGCGGTAGAGCAAATAAAAAGCAAATTCGGCGACGGTGCGATTATGAAATTCGGCGATACCATAAAATCAGATGTTGACGCCGTGCCGACCGGCTGTTTGTCGCTTGATATGGCGCTCGGCATCAACGGCGTGCCGCGCGGCCGGATTATTGAAATTTTTGGACCCGAAGCTTCGGGTAAGACTACTTTAGCCCAACACATCATCTCGGAAGTGCAAAAACTCGGCGGCGTGGCGGCTTTTATCGACGCCGAGCACGCGCTTGATCCGGAATACGCTTCTAAAATCGGTATTAACATCAAAGAACTCTTAATCAGCCAGCCGGACACGGGTGAACAGGCCTTGGAAATTTTGGAAACTTTAGTCCGTTCCAACGCGGTTGATGTGGTAGTGGTTGATTCCGTCGCCGCTTTAGTCCCGCAAAAAGAAATTGAGGGCGATATGGGCGACTCGCATATGGGGCTCCAGGCCAGATTAATGAGCCAGGCTTTAAGAAAATTAGCCGGCATAATTTCCAAAACCAAGACCGTAGTGATTTTTATTAACCAAATCCGCATGAAAATCGGCGTCTTTTTCGGCAATCCGGAAACTACCACCGGCGGTATGGCTTTAAAATTTTATTCTTCGGTCAGAATTGAAGTCAGGCGAGCGGCGCAGATTAAGCAAGGCGACAAAATTATCGGCAACCGGGTAAAATGCAAAATCGTAAAAAATAAAGTAGCCGCGCCTTTCCGCGCCTGCGAATTTGATATTATGTATAACGAGGGCATTTCCATCTCCGGTGATTTACTCGATACCGGCGTGGTTTTTAACATAGTAAATAAATCAGGCAACTCGTACAGCTACGGCGAGATAAAATTGGGCGTCGGCCGAGAAAACGCCAAGAGCTTTTTACGAGCCGACAAAAAACTGATGAAAGAAATCAGAAAACGCGTCCTAAGCGAAGCCAGCGCTAAGGAAGTGGAAGAAAAATAAAAATTCTAAAAATCATTACCTACTAATAAAAATTATGAAAAAACAATTTGAAGATCTCGTCCAACAACCAGAGAATAAAGAAAGTGAAAAGTAGTTTATATTAACCATGACTCCAATACAAAAAACTGACCTAATTAGAATGATAAATTATGATTTAAGCCAACCGTTAGGACCAGAACATGGCAACAGATTAAATAATTTATTTAAAAAATTAACTGGGAAAAATCATGATAATTGGAATAAAGAATAACTTTTCAAAAATATAAATATCTATTACACATAATAAAAACGCCTCGTAGCTTTACGGGGCGTTTTTATAAATCTAAATCTCTAAATATTAATTCTGCTCCCTGCCGACATATTCTCCGGTATCCGTGTTAACTATAACTACTTCGCCTTCGCTGATGAACATCGGAACGCTGATTTGCATGCCGGTTTCTAATTCAACGACCTTGGTTACGTTACCGGCTGAATTTCCTTTAACTCCGGGAGGAGCGCTGGTGACTTTTAGGGCAATTTTGATGGGTAGCTTTAGGGCGACTGTCTTACCTTGGAAATACAAAACATCCACATCCATGCCTTCTTTTAAATAGCCAATTTTATCGCCAACTTGTTCTAAGGGCAGACCGGTTTGTTCAAAGGTTTCATTATCCATGAATGAGGCTTCGGTTTCGGTTTTATATTGATAATTTGCCGCCCGGGTTTCGGTTTCAGCTTCTTCGATCTTTTCGCCCTGCTGGAAAGATTTTTCTAAAATATTGCCATTAACCAAATTCTTTAACTTAGTTTTTAAAACCGCCCGGCGTTGCGCCGTCTTATTATGATCGGTTTTGATAACTACGTAAGGCTCATTACTAATTTGAACCAAAACACCGACTTTTATATCACCCTGGTTTAACATCATAACTTTAAACTTTTCGTAGCCCGGCCGTCAAAGCCACGCGCTTTATTATTTTCTAATTAATAAATATTAATTATTTATTCACGAACGGTATAATGGCCATAACGCGAGCGCGCTTGATGGCGATGGCTAATTTACGCTGATGCTTAGAGCAAGTGCCGGTTCTTTTCTTCGGTAAAATCTTACCGTAAGAATTAATAAAACGGCGCAAAAAATTAGCGTCTTTATAATCAACCTCTTTTAAATTATTTACGCAGAAATAACATTGCTTGGCTTTTTTTATTGTCTCTTCCATAAGACTTTCTTTGTCATTCTGGAGCGTAACGAAGTGGAGCGATAGAATCTCATTACCGCAGAGATGCTATCGGTCGCCGCGCTCCCTCCAGCATGACATATTAAAATGGTATATTTTCAACTCTGATTTCTTCTTCGCCTTGGCTCTCCCCGCCAGAAGTACCGGCGGCCTCATCAACATTAATTACCGGCTCGCTTGGCATAGGCGGCTGATCATTTCGTTCAATCGATCCTCTCGATCCCGCTCCGGCGCGATCAAGCATAATCATATTTTCGGCGACAATCTCCGTGCGGTAGCGTTTAACGCTATCCTGCCCGACCCAGTCGCGAGTTTGCAATCTGCCTTCAAGATAAATTTTCGCGCCTTTCTTTAAATACTGTCCGCAAATTTCGGCCAGTCTGGCCCAAGCGACAATATTATGAAATTCCGCTTTTTCGTGTTTCTGTCCCGATTGATCGGTCCAAACAAAATTAGTGGCCACGGAAAATGAAGCGACGGTTTTGCCGTTTGGCGTGGTTCTAACTTCCGGGTCGCGAGTTAAAAAACCGATGATCATGGCTTTGTTTAAATTCATAAAGGTTGTTTTTGGCGCCGCTTGGCTGGGGGCGAAGCGACGGAAAATTTATTATTAAAAAATTTTAAACGTAAAAATAATTATAGCAAATTATCGGTTTCCAAAATTTTATCAAGCTTTTCATCCAAATCTTTTAGATCAACCTTGCCTTTATCCGCGGCTTTTACGCTAGGAGCGGTTTCAGCCGGCGTAACGCGTCGCGCGGAAATTTTCTCTTCGACTAATTTTTCTTCCTTAATATTTCTGGCCGCGATTTTTTCCGCGATTTTTTTATCATGCAAAATTTGCTCCTCGGTTTTTACTTCCTTCGAAACAACTTGCTGTCTTAAAATTTCACTCATCATGCGCAAGGCGTGATCAACATTAATAAGGTTTACGCCCGGCATATCAAACTCAACTAAAATATAATAGCCAAAACGAAAACCCTTAATCGGATAAGCCAATCTTTTTTTCCCCAAGCTAATACTCTGGGTAATTTTACCCTGATTGTTGGTAATTAATAAATTTACTTTCTCCATGATCGGCTTTATTTCATCCTCGCTGAACTGGTTGGAAATTAAATAAAGCAATTCATAATGGGGGGTCTCGCCTGATTTTACTTTTGACATAGTTGCAATTAAATAATTAAACAAAATTTTATGGCCGTAGAGCTTTGCTCGCTATAAAATTTTATTTAATACATTATAATTTTTGAAAGTATTGAAAACTTTTTTAAAAAAGTTTTCAAAGGGTTAAAAAAATCCCAGATATTCTCTAAGTTCCCCAAAAAAATCGGGGCTATATCGGGATTGAGAATACCTTTAATCCGGTCGAAACCGGACTCGCGCCTCTTTGACAAAGCGCCTGGAAAAGGTTAAGTATTAAATTGTGTTTTTACTTTATCATAGGCTCTTAAAAATTGCAAGAGCCGGATTCTTGTGCTAAAGTTTAATCAAAAGCGCAGGTTGTGCAATAATGTTGGTTTTGAGCGCATATGAAATTGTAGCAATTTTTTTTAAAAATTGCCCAAATTTCATCTTAAGCGAAAAACCAACATTATTGCACAACCTTATTAAAACAGTATGAAATATTTTTTCATTTTAGGCACCAATCCAACCCTATCATTAGCCGAATTAACCACGGTAATTAATCATGGAAAATTTTCTCTGATACAAAAAGATATCGCCATTTTAGAATGCGCTGAAAAAATCGAAACCAGTGTCATAAATAAAATCGGCGGGACCATTAAGATCGGTTCTGTCCGCGAAGAAATTGATTCTTACGCCGTTAAAGATATCTTAAATTCAATCGCCAATTTCGCCAAACCGGAAAAAATCGAAACAAAATTTAACTTCGGCATTTCTTTTTATGGCAAAATAAAAATTCACCCCGTGAAATCCGCTCCCCAGTTGAATCCGACAAAGTCGGTGCGAAGCAATTCAACGGGGCAAGAAGCGGGAATTCCGCTAAGAGCGGAATTATTTCACGGGGTAAATCTGAAAGTTCTAGGTATGAAACTTAAAAAATTGCTTAAAGAGTCGGAAATTAGTAGCCGCTGGGTTATAAGCAAAGAACCAACTTTGTCCAGTGTAGTGGTTGAACAAAATAAATTAATTACGGACAGGGGAGTGGAAATTGTGATTATTCAATTCAATAAAAAACTTTACATAGGAAAAACTTTAGCCGTTCAACCGTTTAAAGATCTATCTTTCCGCGATTATGGCCGGCCGGCTCGCGACTCTCACTCTGGCATGCTACCGCTAAAACTAGCTCAAATAATGATAAATATGTCGGGCGCACGCCTTAATGAAACTATCTTAGACCCGTTTTGCGGTTCAGGCACAATTGTAACCGAAGCTATGCTTATGGGATATAGTAATATTATCGGCGCCGACCTTTCCGATCGAGCGATTACCGACACCAGGACAAATATTGAGTGGATTAAAAAAAATTACGAGCTACCGATTACAAATTTAAATTTAAACAACATTGATGCGACACAAATTTCAAAACAAATTAAGCCAGACTCGGTTGACGCCATCATCACCGAACCATACTTAGGTCCGCAGCGAGGACGGTTTGATGTAAGTAAAACAATCAACGAGCTGGAACGGCTTTATTCCCGAAGCTTATCTGAATTTAATAAAATCTTAAAACCGGGCGGAAAAATAGTTATGGTCTGGCCGGTATTCTGCGGCCAATTTAAAAATATTTTTCTTAATCCGGATTTAAACGACCTGAAAATTATCAACCCCATACCGGAAAATCTACAAACTAATATCTTCATAAAAACAACTGTCCGCCAAACTATTATCTACGGCCGCGAACTGCAAAAAGTCTGGCGGGAGATAGTGGTGTTAGAGAAATAATATGCCAAAAACTAAGAAACCGAATCGCCGGCCGGACAACCCGGCCCATTCCGTGGCTTCTCTATTTAAACAGCTCGGACGGGAAGAAAAAATTAAAGTGCGGCTTGAGCCGGCCTGGCAACAGGTGGGAAAAATTACGCGCCCGGACGGCACCGCGACCTATTTTCGAGGCACTAATTTTGATTTAAACGGCCTGGGCGCCACGGAAATCGCGCGGGACAAGGGTTACGCCGCTTACTTTTTAAAACTGGCCGGCTTCAGGGTTATCCCGGGCAAAACCTTTTATTCGCCTAAATTTGCCAGACAGCTAAACAGCCGGAACGACCCGACCGCGGCTTATGAATACGCGAAAAATAAAATCGGCTGGCCAGTAGTAGTTAAACCGAATAGCCTTTCACAAGGGCGGCTGGTTTGCGTGGCTGATGACAAACCAACTTTCGCGCAAGCGGCGCAGAAAATTTGCCGATTAGACCGAGTCTTTTTGGTTCAGCCTTTGCTTCTCGACCATGATTATCGGGTGGTAATTCTAGACGGCGAAGTTATTTCCGCTTATGAAAGACTGCCGCTTTTCGTTATCGGCGACGGCATTGCCACCATCGACGAGCTGCTAAATAAAAAACAAAAAAAATACGAAGCGAGCGGCCGCGATACGACCATAGACAAGCGAGACTTTCGCATTGATCTAAGGCTTAAAAGGCATTATCTTAATCGCGCCTCCGTTTTAGCCAAAGGGCAAATTTTTAATTTACTGGACAATCGCAATTTATCAACCGGCGGCGAAGCCATTGATGCAACCGACGAAATTCACTCTTCGTATAAAAACCTGGCCGTTAAGATCGTCCGCGGCATGGGCCTTCGGTACTGCGGCGTTGATTTAATGGTGCAAAGCGACATCAAAAAACCCCTTGATCCTCGGACAAATAATTATTACGTTATAGAAATAAATTCGGCTCCGGGCATTGATAATTACGCCAAATCGGGCGCCAAGCAGAAAAAAATTGTTAAAGAAATTTACCGGAAAATTTTAAAAAAATTAAACAACCAATAAGGCGAGGAGGTTTATTTATCGCTTAGATAAAATTTGAGTATTTTTTCTTAAAATTATAATAAACTGGGTCTGGATAATTTTAAGAAAAAATAATACAATTTTATATGCGCTCTAAATAAACTTCCTCGCCTTATTAATTTATCTGAAAACTAATTATTAATCAAAAAATTGCAAACATCCCCGTCCTGGATAACATATTCTTTGCCTTCGGTTCTAATGAGGCCAAGCTCGCGCGCCCGCGCTTCGTTTCCGGCCTCAATAAATTTTTGCCAATTGATCACTTCGGCGCGGATAAAACCTTTGGTAAAATCCGTGTGAATTACGCCGGCGGCCTCGGGCGCTTTAGTCCCGCGCTTAATCGTCCATGCCCGGGTTTCATCCGCGCCGGTGGTCAAAAAAGTGATTAAACCTAAAATTTCATAAGAGGCTTTAATTAATTTAGCCAGTCCGCTCTCGCTTAAACCCAGCTCTTTAACATACTCGGCCTGCTCCGCCTCGGGCAAATTCGCGATTTCTTCTTCAATCCTGGCGTTAATTTCAATAACTTTTCCTTCCCAATTTTTCACTTCCGCCTTGGCGCTGGCCGAATCATCTTTTACGTTCAGCGCATAAATTATCGGCTTAATGGTTAAGAGTCCTAAAATTTTTACCTCTTTCATTTCCTCTTCGGTAAAAATTAAATCGCGCGCCGCTTTGCCGGCTTCCAACTGGGTTTTCAATTTTTCTAACACGCCTTTTAAAAATATCATCTCTTTACTGCCGCTCTTGGCTTCTCGAACCACTTTTTCCAAGCGTTTTTCTACCGTAGCTAAATCGGCGAAAATCAATTCCAAATTGATGGTCTCCCGGTCGCCTTCGGGATCGATCTTACCATTAACATGGATAATATTATCGTCTTTAAAATCGCGAACCACTTCTAGAATCGCGTCACACTCGCGGATATGGGATAAAAATTTATTGCCCAACCCCTCGCCCTCGGACGCGCCCTTAACCAAACCGGCGATATCCACGAATTCAATAACGGTCGGAATAATTTTTTTCGGTTTAGAAATAACCGCCAATTTTTCCAACCGTTCATCCGGAACTTTAACCACGCCGACATTCGGGTCAATGGTGCAAAAAGGATAATTAGAGGCGTCGACTTTATTTCTGGTTAAAGCATTAAATAGGGTTGATTTGCCAACATTAGGCAAGCCGACTATGCCGATTGATAAAGACATTTTTTTGTCATTCCCGCAACCTGTCCCGAGCTTGTCGAGGGAAGGCGGGAATCCATTACATTATTATTAATCTATCTTGAACTTACCAGAGATTCAATAATTTTACAAACTTTTATAAAAAATACTCTCGCACAAGCTGTCTCGTGCGAGAGTTGACAAAAAAGTCAATCTGCCAGCGCGCTAAAGCCGTGGCGGACGACGCTGGTCTTCAAAGAACCAAGCGGCCGCTCGGATCGGCCGCGCGGTAAAACGCAAAGGCTATCGAAGCTGACGTCGCCAAGCCAGGTCCAAACAAGAATCAAACGTCCTGCATTAAAGCGAAGGCATGGGACAAAGAAGCTTGAAGCCAAATTGCTTAAAAGCGTGCCGGCAAAAATGATTACCTTATCGTGAACCGCTTCCGGAACTTCCTCCTGATGAACCAAGACGAATTTTGCGTCGCAAAGGCCATGATTGGTATTATCGTCAACGGCCTTCTGCCTCATCTCTTTGCCGGTCAGGCTGGGCTGGTCCTCCCTAAGAAGAGGGATGAAATCCAGATCAGCGACCGATCTGATGGCCGGAAAATTATCCTCGATCACCTCCCATTGTTTATCTTTTCCATGTCGAGGTATAAGCTCCGGGCAAATAATCTCGCAAGGAAATTGAGTAAGCCTAATCTCGCCACTGCGCAAACCGCGAACGATCCGCCAGTTATTTCTAAACCAGTCGAGGTCTTCGCCGATTCCCTCAGGTCCATACTCTCCCAATCGCTCGTGGAGCAAGAGCTCCCCAATTTGTTTCGGATTAATATTCATTCCTGATTCCTTTCAACCTGCCGGCAATTCGTTTTAGCATAAGAGCCATTAGGCATCAAATTCCAAAACGCTCTACCAAGCAGAAATAGCGGCCGAAAGACATTCCCGGCCAGCTTTCTATCTAGAGTAACTATAGGCAAAAAGCTAGCCGGGAAATTTATATCTAAAAGAACGATAGTAACAACTAAATATAGCACTTTAAAATAATTTGTCCATAGCCAATAACCTTATATTTTGTTTTAAAAGCTTGACTTTATGGCTAGTTTTTCCTAATCTTACCGCACGGAGGAAAATAATAACGAACATTAAAATCTAACTCGAACCTCTCACCCAAAACTCAAATCCTCAACCACGGAAAACATCATGAAAATACAACGAGCACTCTTATCAGTATCTGACAAAACCGGTTTAGTCGCCTTCGCCAATGTCCTGGTGGAAGCAGGCGTGGAACTGCTTTCTACCGGCGGTACGGCCAAGACCCTGCGTGAGGCTGGCCTGCCGGTCAAAGAAGTCAGCGAGTATACGGGCTTTCCTGAAATGATGGACGGCCGCGTCAAGACGCTACACCCAAAGATCCATGGCGGTTTGCTGTACCTCCGCGGCAACGAACAACACGAAGCCGCGGCGCGCGCGCATGGCATAATGCCGATTGACCTGGTAGTCGTCAACCTCTACCCGTTTGAGCAAGTCGTGGCCAGGCCCAACTCAACCATTCATGAAGCCGTTGAAAACATCGACATCGGCGGGCCGAGCATGCTCCGCAGCGCGGGGAAAAACTATGAAAGCGTCACTGCCGTGGTTGACCCGGCCGATTACGCCAAGGTCGCCGAGCAAATCAAGGCAGCCGGCAATACTACGCTGGAATTACGCCGCAAACTAGCCGCAAAGGCTTTCAATCGTACTTCAGAGTACGACGAAGCCATCAGCCAACGTCTGGTTGGAATAACAGTGAGCTGACTTCTGACGAAAACCGCGGGTTTTAAAGACACTGATCAGAAAAGGAGGTCTAATCAGTCAAGCCGTCTTGCTTTAAGCGAGACGGTTTTTTTATTGGCTTTCAAAAACAATCAAAATAGGCTAAAATAAAAATATACGGTGTCGGACACCGCTAAACGATTATGAAAACCAATTTAATAAAAGACCAAGAGCTAATGAAAATTTTGGACATAGATTTAAAGACTCTAAACAGATTTAAGCAAATCAGAAGTGAAACCATGGCCGAAGCGAAAAAATTAAGCCAAAGAAAAAATAGAAAGCTAAAAGTTTTGGGCATTTCCGGCTCGGCCAGGGATCTCATGGATATGTCGCAGGAAGATTCCAACTCCGGCGAATTGTTAAAAAATTGCTTGGGTTATTGCGAGAAACTTGGCGCCGAAACCGAATTTATTCAATTAAAAAAATATAATATAAAATATTGCAAAGCCTGCTACTCCACGGTTAATACGCAATGTCATTTCTATTGCTCATGTTATCCAAAAGGCACTCCGCAAGGCGATGATATGACCAACATTTTATACGACAAAATCCTCTCGGCCGATATCATAATTTTCGCTACGCCGGTTAACAATTTTAAAATTTCCACTTTGCTGGCGACCTTTATTGACCGCTGCATAAGTCTGGACGGCAGTCTTTCTCCGGCTAATCCGCAAGCGCCTAAAGACAAAGAACTGAATATTAAACACATGAAATTCATAGAACTAACGGCCGACAATAATTTACCGGGTAGTGGCCTTCTAAGAAGATTTACGGGAAAAGTCGCCGGCATTATTGTTACCGGCCACGAAGCCGGCGCCGCCATGGCTATAAGCTCTTTATCGATGATTTTAAATAATTTTGGCATGATGCTCCCGCCCTTTAACAGCCTCTACGCCATGTCTTCTGTCTGCCGCTCTACTTACGAAGATAAGCCGATCGTCCTAAGCGATTGTTACGATGAGGAACTAAAAGCTTTAGCCAATAATCTTGTTTTAGCGGCCAAGCTGGCAAAAAATTGCAAAATTACCGACTGGAAAAATGATTATACCGCAAATTAAATTAAATAATTTTATATGTCAAAAATTTCCAACACCAAAGAAAATTTCGCCAAGTGTACCTGCGGTAGCTGTCCGACTTACCAGGCCAGCAGTTGCGCCAAAAAAAAACCGGAAAAACTTTACTGCGCGACGGGCAAATCGAGTTGCGATCTCGCTCGCAAAGGCTGTATCTGCGGCGCCTGCCCGATCTGGTCGGAATATAATCTGTCCAACGGTTATTTTTGTTTTAGCGGCGAAGTTAATTAATTATTTATTTAAAATACCAATTTTATTCACCCCGTTAGATATTTTATTTAATTTTTGCAAATTTATAAAAAATTTGCGATTATTTTTAAATATTTTTCGGGCATAAAAATTATGTTAAAATCTAACGGGGTAAAAAAAATTATTTGGTTGGGAATATTTTTTATCGCCATCCTGGCTTTAAGCGGCTGCAGCCTATATGAAAACAACCAGACCGTCGCTCCGCGCCCCGCTCAAACCGCCAGACAACCGGAGGTCTCCACTAATAATGCCATCACGGTTAATATTGAAAATTTTTCTTTTAATTCTAACTCGGTTACTATTAAAAAAGGCACGACCGTAACCTGGATTAATAATGATTCAGCGCCTCATGAAATTAAATCCACTGGTTTTAATTCCGAGATTTTAAGCAAGGACCAAAGTTTTTCCTTTACCTTTAATGAAGCCGGAACCTTCGGCTATTCTTGCTCCATCCATCCTTCGATGACCGGTGAAATAATCGTCGAGTAATATGATACATAATCTTGCTTATACCTTAATTTTGGGCAAACCGCTAATCATGTACGGTGGCATTTTGACCTTCTTGCTCTTGCTCTCAACGGCCACCGTCGGTGCCTTAAATTTTAAAGGCATTTCGGTCATCCCCTTTAAATGGCACCCGAGGCTGGCTATAACAACAATTATTGCCGCGGCTATCCACGCCATTCTCGGTCTTTCTATTTTTTTAAAATTTTAATCAAGGTATTTTCATTGAAACACAAAAAAATACTCAGCCAAGAGCTGAATATTTTTATATAAAAAAGACGCTCGCCTGCCATAAAGCAATCGAACGTCCGTGAATTATCAAGCGGCTGTTCTTGAGGCGGCTTGTCGCGCCTCTAGAATCTTGCATTTCAATGAGCCAAAGCCGGCGATTGCCAGATCAAGCTGATCAAGCATTGCTTTCAGAGCCGCCGGATCGGTGTTAGCTATCAGGCTGCTGAACACAAAGACGGAAAAACCTTCCGCGATTTTCAAGTCGGCTTTGGCACGCTCGACAATCAAACGCAATTTCCGAGCGTGGTCTGCCGGCTTGCGCGGACGGCCGCGCGGCCTATCCGGAGCTATTTCCTTCACCAGTCTGTTCACTTCAGCCAACCGAAATTTCGGATCGGCAATCGCCATGGCCTTTTGATAAACTTCCATCTGCCGCTCCTGGGGCAAGCGAGCCAGCGGATAGGCGATAGTGAGAAGCAGATGTTCAGCTGAAGGCAAACTCGTGTCCAAAAGTCTCTGAAGTTCGGGTGCCAGATCATTCAAGGACAAACACTTATATACCCAGCCGCCTGATTGATCATATTTATTCGCCAGCTTCCTAACCGACACTTCTGCCCTTCTCTCCTTCATAAGCATCCGGGCAATTTCAAGCGGAGAAGCGCCGGCAGAAACCTGATGATTATTGGTTGGCGGAACCGGAGCTGGATCAGCCGGTTTAGGCAGGAGCGCGGGCGGCGGTGTTTCAGTAATCGCTGCTACCGCCAGAATCGGCGCTCTTGGGACTAGCGGTTTTGAACCGTTAGCTTCGACAGTCTTGGGTTGAGGCCGAAAAATAACGCCTTCACGCCTCATAACATCCAACCTGTCTCTCAAAAAGACTCCCATCTCTTTGGCAACGGTAGAGTTTACTCCGTTGCCTTTACCGACGACATTCCATTTCCCTTCTCTCTCATAAGTGGCTTGCCAAGGATATTCCCAATCCTTTCCTTCGTCTGCTGTGTCATGCAGAGCTAATCTGCCAGAAAGGCTTTGCCCCGACTCATTTCTCACCTCCATCGAAAGGGCAAAGAGTGTAAGACAACTTACAAACTGATAATTACCCTTCCAGGCCTTGGCAGGACCGCTATCTTCGTCATGATGATTGTTCATAGATGCTCCTGTTGTTTTGGTGTTGGGGTTTTTGCAAAGAGCGAAAGACTCTTTTACTTAACTAAATTTAAACACATAAGTTTTGCGAAGTCAATCAATCGGGTTTATCTGCGCCCCCCCCATTTTTCCCACAAAAAAATCCCTTTCGGGACTTTTTTATTTTGCGGGAGCAAGTAGACGAGATTATAATCTTTTTCAAGGAGTTAAAAATGTATTATTATATTCCAAATTTAACCAATAGTGGCAATCCTTGCTGAATTAAGCAATAGGCAATTTAGATTCTCTTTCCCCGATAAGCGTATTTACTCGTTCCAATAAAGTCTGAGCGTCGCTCATACCTTGCTTTAAATCTGTTTCTGAAATAGGCAAAGTTTTGCCATACTCAAGTATATTCCTTTTCTTTCTCATTTTTTCAATTCTTTCAAATTCGTGAGGCAGTTCGTTCATGACGAAGCTAGCCGCCTGTACAGTCAGCCAATGATGGCCGGGACCGCTGGTTTTAACCCTGTAGCCATTCAAATATAAAATTGCCGTGCAAGCCAATCTTAAAGAGTCGTAGATATGATTATAAACCATATCTTCATCGCCGGTTTCGGACAAATTTTTTTTGGCAAAACGATATTGTTTGTAAGCTTTATCCAATTGCACCCTGGCATCAACTGCGCTGGTGTTGATCTGCTCAATTTGGTTGTTTTGTAATAAATTTTGTAAATTCATTAGAGTTTCCTTTTAGCGATATAATAGGGTCGCTAATTATATTAATAATAAAACTATTGTTTTCTTTAATATTTTTAATGAACTCTTGTTTTCTATAAATATGGTAATTTATTTCCCTGTTCAATTCATTTTCTAGCACTCTCACCTTGTCAATCAAAATGTCCTGATCAACTTCGCCGATTAGCATTAAATCAATATCACTGTTTGTGTTTTCTTTGTTTTTAGCGATTGAACCAAAAATAAAAGCGATTTCAATTTCATTTAACGCGTCAACCAACTCTTTTAATTTAGATTCTATGCCCAGAGTTTTTGAAATAATCTTTTTTATATCTTCATAGAGCGGGTAGTTTTTGTTCAATTTAAAAAAACGCAAGTTGCCTTTGCGTTCATCAAGTAAAATTTCATCTTTAACGAAACCGTCAAGGTGCCTTTGAAAATAGGAAGCTTCTTTATTCAAATTTCTGGCGATTTCAGTTAAGTAGTATTCCTTGTCCGGATCCTTAAAGAAAAAACTCAATAACTCGCCTTTTCCATTTTTTACAAAATCAAACATAATAAATTGCTTTGATTAGCTATAAAACCATATACAAAGAGTATATGACCATATACAACCTGTATATATCATATCAAATATTAATAAATAAGTAAATAGCTAATTATAAAGAAATTGCTACATACCAGATTAAGACTTTCTTTTTTTATAATACAAAAATGAAACAATTACCCCGATAATAATAACAACAAAACCAACAACAATCAGGTTATAACCATTTAAAGGTTTTGTTACAATATTTTTAAATATAGCATAGTAATCCCTGCCCCAGCCAATATTTAAAGATACAAAAGTTAACCTTAACTCATCGCAACACTTTTCTTCTCCCAAAAAAAGATTGCACGTTCCAAATTCTGTGGTTACCACATAATCTCCAGAATAGCTCTTCCAGCCAGAAGGAAAATCATAATGTGTGTTTTCGTCCCCGACCCAGTAACCAGCGCATTCTTTTGTCTGAGGGTTTATGGCAATCCCTCCTCGGACGGCGGGAGCAGCGTAGGTATTATTAGTTAATAAAAATAAAACGAAAATAAAAAAAATAAATATCAATTTTTTCATAAACAGTTATTTAATAACTTACACCTCTATTTTACCACTTCCTATCTTAAGCTATAACGTGCTCTAACCTAATTTATTACTAACTAAAAACAAAAACGAAGCCTCTAATAGACTTTGTTCCGTTTGCGGGATGGACGGGACTCGGCTTCGGCTCTCGTCGGCTTCCGCCTCCTCGACCTAGCCACCGCCTCGCGGCGCTCCTCGCCTAATAGCTCGTCGCGCATCGCTCCGGCGTCCTCGTCCCATCTCTTCCAATCAAAAAAAGAAAAAGCTCCGCAGGGAGCTTTTTCTTTTTTTATGCGGGATGGACGGGACTCGGACCCGCGACCTCTGCCGTGACAGGGCAGCGCTCTAACCAGCTGAGCTACCATCCCAAAAAAATTTTAAACTATATAATAAAAGCCTCTTAACGAGACTAAAATTATCCTAACAAAAAACCACTTGTTAGTCAATTCTGTTGTAGTTCTATTTATTTCTTTGTCTAACCGCTTCAAATAGTATAACCGCCGCGCTGACCGAAACGTTTAAAGAATCGATTTTACCGCGCATAGTTATTTTAACTTTTTCCTTTGCTGCCTTAAGCCATTTAACGCTTAAGCCTTTGTCCTCGGCGCCCATGATAACTGCGCAACCTTCTTTATAATCAACCTCCGTATAGTCTTTTTCCGTGTCAGGCGTGGTAGCCAAGATTTTTATGCCTTTCTCGTTAAAAAATTTAATTGTCTCATCGGTTGAACTCAAAATTACGCTAACCGTAAAAATTGTACCTTGACTAGCGCGAATTACATTCGGATTGTATATATCGGTTTTTAAATCATTAATTATCACCGCGTCTAAGCCGGCCGCGTCGGCCGTGCGTAAAATCGCTCCTAAATTACCGGGCTTTTCTACGGCTTCTAAAACCACTAAGAGGGGAGTCTCGCTCAATTTAATATCTTCTAACTTTTTCTCCTGACTCTTGGCTATAGCTAAAAATCCGTCAGGATTTTCTCGGTAAGAAATTTTAGCAAAAACCTTTTTAGAAACCTCAATAATTTTTTCCTCATCAATCGCCAATTCTTTTTTTATATATTCGGGCGAATAAATTAAATTGGCAATTTCCATGCCGCCCTTTTGCGCTAAACTGATTTCCCGGTGGCCCTCAATTAAAAATAAACCCTGCTCTTTGCGTTCGCGGCTTGATTCGCGCAGTTTAACAAGGCTTTTTATCTTAGAGTTATCCAGGCTTTCAATTTTTATAGTCATATAATTTAAATTCCCGGACTGCCGGACAAGGATATTAGTTTTGAGCGCATACAAAATTGTAGCAATTTTTTATTAAAATTATTCAATCTAAATTAATAATAAAATAATTTTAATAAAAAATGCCCAAATTTTGTCTAAGTGAAAAACTAATATCCTTGTCCGGCAGTTTTTATTTTAAAATTTTATAAATGACTTATTTATTCATATTTTTCTTCTCTTTGAGATAAACAATATAAGAATAGCCGATTGTGCCGAATAGTAACGCGGCCATCATAATTATAAAAACCGGTAACCTCCAGTTAATCGGCAAAACGGTTTCCGCCATCATTAATAAACCGGCCAAAATAAACATCTTGCCGCCAAAGCGATGAGTTTTATTCCAAACCTCTTCGCTGGATAAAGTCCAAGGAGTGCGTATGCCCATAAACCAATTCATTTTTATCTTGCCCATATAATTTCCCAAAACGATAAATAACAAGCCGATAAGTCCGGGAATAATTACGCCAACCGGCAGGTTATAACCCAGCCCGTTTAAGCTAACAATAAAATATATTACCACCATCAAGGCTAAGAGTATATTTTTAAAAATATGATAAACTTTGTTGAACTGCTTATAACGTTCTTTTTTGGGATCCAGGAAGGGAATAAGCAAAAATAAAATATACATGCCAACTATCAGCAAGGGAAAAGCCACGGCTTGAGTTTGGCCCGAACCATAGGCATCAACTTGACCGGCGATATTCCAATGCGTGGCGACGCGTTCGGGCAAGTTATTATAAAAATAAACCGAGGAAAATAAAGTTAAAAGAATCATCGCCAAAGGGATAAATTCGGTTTTAATTGTCGGTTTGGTTGGATTATCCATAAATTTCAAGACCCTTCGTCGGGCGGCTGCCTAAAATTATAAATTTTTGAAACGAGGATTGTTTGAGCCCCCACCATTTTTGTCCCATGTCCCAAACTACTATTAATTTCATTCTTTAACTTTAATAATATTTCCCAAAAGAAATTTAAAAAATGGTGTGGGCGAGTTCCATAGTGAAAAAATTTATAATTTTAGGCAGCCGCCTTTAATAAAAGCTTACTATTACTTATTTCTTAAAAAATTTAACTAATTTTTCCGCAATTTCTTCGAAGACGCTTAAATTCAGGGAATAAATTATTTCCTGGCCTTGCCGCTCGCCGGTAACTAAATCTGCCTGCTTTAAAACGTTTAAATGATGGGACAAAGACGGCAAAGTAATATTAAAGTTCTTACCCAGTTCGCCGGCCGCTAAATCTTGCTCTTTTAAAAGCTCGAGAATTTTCCGCCTGGTTGGATCTGACAAAGCTTGTAAAGTTATATTTAAAGTCATGCTTTTTCTTTTTTAATTTGTTTAATTTCAGTTCGCTATGGCTAATTTACTATTAGATATTTAGACAACTATCTAAATTATATCATGCCGATTATTTTTGTCAAGATCTATAAAAGGCAACGCCCAGCCCCAGTTTCTTAAACTGGGGCTGGGCTAAAAAAGGGGCTCGTTCTGAACGCTGTCTTATATATAAACTAAAACAGTTTATTATTTTGTCCTTCGCTAGGTTGATTATTTTTATCTGCTTCGGCTTTTTCTTCGGCCTCGGTCTGCGCCCGCCGCTCCTTAACCAACTCTCGATTCACCCATAAAAGCCAAGCCACAACGCCAACTAGAAATAAAATAAATAAAATTAAATCTAATTTTAGTCTGCCTTGATTCTGCTTGCCCTCATTAATCATACCTCGATCACTCTTAACTTCCTCCGCGTCCGCTCCAATTAAATTTTTTACTTTTTCTAAAGCCGCTTTCTCTTTATCTTTTAATTCTTGTTTGATAGTCTGCTCTTTCTCTTCCAAATCAATTTTTACTAAATCCGCTTTTTGCTCTGCTGAAATCGGTTTTAAAACCGGCGCCGCCGGATCAACTTCGGCGTTTTCTAAAACCGCTCCGGAATTTTTAGAAATAACCACCGGCTCGGATTTAATTTCAACCGACTTTTTTGATTCGGTTATTTTTACTACCGCTTCTTTTCTTTCCTCTTCGGCTGACTGAGCGATAGCGGAATTCTTAGTAAAAAATTTTACAGTGTTCGATAAAATACTTTCTTTTCCACGCTTATCTACAGCTACGGTATAAACTGAATGTTCGCCGCGGACTAAGGCTACCACCGGCTTATAAGCAAAATTCGCCGTGCCGCTTAGATGGTTATTTACGATTAGTTCGCCATTATACTTTTTATCTATATAAATTTTTATTTTAGAATCATTTTTTGCCAAACCGACTACAAAAGGGCGATTTGGAGAAGTGTTTTTATTAACTACCGGCTTTAAAAGTGTCGGCGCCGGAAAGGGCAGTTCAATTTTAAAATTTAATATATTGGAGTTTAAACTGGCTGCTCCGTCCTTTATGGCTATGGCCTGAACTTTATGCCAGCCTCGGCTTAAATTTAAAACCGGCCGATAAGCAAAGTTCGCCGTGCCGCTCTCGTGTTTTAAAATACCGGTTTCACCATTAAAAACGTCATCAATAAAAAATTTTACCGAAGAGTTATCTTTAGTTAAGCCAATAATCAGTGGTTTTAAATCGGCGGTAACGGTTTTTTCGTTAGGCGCAATTAAAGTTGGCGCTGGCGGTAAATTTATTATAGCTTTTATATTAACCGCTTCAGCGCGCGCTTCAATCGAGAAAAAAATTATAAAAAATAAAACCAAACCAATATTTAATAAAACCTTTAATGCTTTTTTCATGTAATAAGTTCTTTGCTTCCTCCCTTAAATTAATTTTTCTTTATTAGGGCTTAAGGGATTAAACCAGCTAGGCCAATCTTTCCCTCAAGCCCTATAAGAAAATTTTTAAAAAATCACTGTCTATTTAGAGCAGTGATTTTAGTTTAACCGTCGAACGGAAATATCGTCAAGTGTGCAAACGGTTATTAAGTTGTGCTTAAGCACGGGTTGCTTGTGAATAAAACTGTGCAAAAACGGTGATAAAAAATCTCCAACCTATATTATATCCTTAAAATGCTTAATTTTTGCTGTATTTTTTAGACGACTGATATCCACAGTGATTAAATCGGCTCTAATATCATCGGCGGAGATTCTATTATTTTTTATATACATTTCAATTCCCCGCCTAAACCGCTCCGACTTCCTGGAAAAAAAAGCGTCTTCGGCTGATCCATAAACCTGGCTGACTCTGGTCTTCACCTCGATAAAAACGGTTAAATCCTGTTTTCGCGCCACAATATCAAGCTCCTGATAACTTAATTTAACATTTAAATCCAAAATTTTATAACCATGTCTAATTAAATAATTTTTAGCTAAAGTTTCACCAAATTTTCCGATTTTCTGATTATGACCCATAAGCTATTTACATACTACCAATTAATTACGGTATATATTTTTTAAACTCTTCCTCTTTCTCCAGCCTGGCTTTTCTCAGTGGTATTTTAACAATCGTCTTATAAATGAAAAATAGCCAAACAATTAAACTAATAGCCCAGATCAAAAACCAAAAACGAGCCGAAAGAAAAGGCACCATCTCATAGTTGAAAAAAGCTAAAACCAAACCGATAATTGTGTTGGTTAGAAAAAAATAATATAAACTGTTCCAAAGACCGGCATACAAGCTTTTTACCCATCTTTTTCTGCCGATGCCGGAAATTATAGCTAAAACAAGCAACAACAAAATAAAACCGATCATTATTTTAAGCGACAAACCGATAAAAGCTCCCGGCCTTAAATTAAACCAAAAATTCAATGTCAAAAAATTTCCCATAAATTAATAATATTTTAGTCTTTAACAAATTACAGCTTAACATAAATTAGTCCGTAATGATACTGCCCGGCCTCAAATTCTTCGTCAGAACTCAAACCCATTTTTTTTGCCCAATTATCAACAAGATCTTTTTCTACTCTCTCTTCAGGCGGCGGCCCGAAAGGCGCGGCAATATTTTTCCACTCCACTACTAATAATCTTCCACCCTTCTTAATTAATCTAACAGACTCTCTTATGATCTCCATTCGCTTATGAGATTGGTGCAAAGTGTTGATTAACATAGCAACATCCAGACTCCCGGCTTCTATTTTGGTGGCGCCAAAAATTTCTAAATTACTCCAAATAGTTTTAATATTAGCCAAATTTTCAGCACGCACCCGCTTATTTATAGTCTCTAAAGTGGTCCTTAAAATATCTACGGCATAGACCACGCCTTTCTTTCCCACTAAGCTTGATGACGGAAAAACAAAGTGTCCGGATGAGCCGCAGCCCAAATCAGCCACCTTGGTTTTTTCTCCGACTCGCGCTTTACTTAAAATTAAACTGGCGTCTATTAAGCTGCTGCCTCCTATTGGTCCTAACATATAAAAAAAATTATTGCTACAACCTTATTATAAAATATTTTTTTCTTTTAAACAAGCTGCTTGACCCTATTAAAGCTTAAACGATGAATCGGGCATGGACCATGTTGTTTTAATTTTTCTAAATGATATTTTGTGCCATAGCCCTTATGCTGAATAAAACCATAATCAGGATATAGCCTATCCATCTCCAGCATAATCCGGTCCCTAGTTACCTTGGCGATGATTGAAGCCGCCGCGATTGAAAAAACTCTCCCATCGCCCTTAATAAATGTCTCCTGGGGCGTAGAACAATTTGGTATTTTAATCGATCCATCGATAATCAAAAAATCGGGTTTATTTTTTATTGAGCTAATGGCTTTTTTCATAGCCAAAAATGTCGCTTGTAAAATGTTTATTCGATCAATCGTCTGATGATCGCAGACGCCGATACCGACATCAATAAAATGTTTCTTTATTAAATCAAATAACAATTCGCGTTTTTTGGCTGTTAGCTTTTTTGAATCATTAACCTCCATCAACTCATTATTTATGCTAAAATTAGCATTAATAATCACACAAGCCGCAACCACCGGCCCAGCCAACGGACCGCGCCCGGCCTCGTCTAGAGCGCCGATTGTTTTATAATTATAACTTAAAATCTTTTTCTCCTCAGTCAATTCAAAATCTATCATAATTAATAATTGCAGTATTATTTCTTGTTCTGCAAGTATTTATAGGCAGATAGAGCCGCGACCGCGCCCTGGCCGCAACCGATGACAATCTGTTTAAATTCGCTTTGTGTAACATCGCCGGCGGCAAATATACCGTCCAGGCTGGTTTTACCACTTAAGTCTACAACAACCTGCCCTTTACTATCCCTTTCTACCAGATCTGCCACTAACTCTGTCTCCGGCTCATGGCCAATTTCAACGAATAATCCATCAACCTTTAATTCTTTAGAAGTTTGATCAATTTTGTTTAATATTGTTAGCTTTTCTAACTTATCTTTGCCTAATATTTCAGTAATTTCGCTATTCATCAGGATTTCTATATTCTTTTT
The DNA here is from genome assembly GCA_030650415.1 of bacterium. Taxonomy (GTDB): domain Bacteria; phylum Patescibacteriota; class Patescibacteriia; order Patescibacteriales; family GWC2-42-12; genus GWC2-42-12. The sequence goes on from JAUSEG010000025.1 coordinate 82,110, forward strand.
TTCTTTAACTCGGTTAGCCATTATTTCAAAACCTTTAAATTTTGAATTTCTATAGATTAAATATACCTGGCTAGCGATTTTAGACATTACCGTTGCCGCGTCTAGGGCGGCGTTACCTCCACCAATTACAGCAACGGTTTTTCCTTTAAAGAACAACCCATCACAATTGGCGCAATAGCTTATTCCCTGACCGATCAAGGCTTTTTCGTTGGGCAGATTCAATAGTCTTGGTGCTAAACCCATAGCGATAATCATGGTTTTAGCTTCGTACTTTCCCCTATTCGTCTTAACTGAAAAACTTCCATCACCTTGCTTGGTAATCCTATTTACCTCTTCAATTTTTACTTCTACTCCAAAACTTTTGGCTTGTTCAAGCATGATATTAGCTAAAGCTGGCCCTTTAGTTGACTTTATACCGGGGTAATTTTCTATATCAGAGGTCCAAATAATTTGACCGCCGGTATTTTTAGAAATAACTAAGGTTTTCATCATCCGTCTTGAGGCGTAAATAGCCGCAGTTAGACCAGTTGGTCCGGCACCGATAATTATAGTATCAAACATATTTTTTGTTAATTTATGTGGCTAATTATTGTATTTATCCCCAACTTTTACACTTAGCGTTTTTTAGCTAATATTAAATAACAGACATGAGTAAAGTCCACAGTAACGTGGACTTATCTACTTTAGCTTAAAAAAAGTAAAGTCCACAGGAACGTGGACTTAAACTCTTAACTTTTACTAATTAACTGCGCCAGCTCTTCCTTGTCGCAATACCCGGCTTTCTTGGCTACCACTTTACCATTCTTAAAGACTAGGAAAGTTGGGATACTCATTACATTGTATTTTGAAGCGATCTCTTGGTTTTCATCTATATTCAATTTACCAATTTTAACTTTCTTGTCTTTATACTCGGTAATCATTTCGTCAATAATTGGCGCCATCATCTGACATGGTCCGCACCAAGTAGCGAAAAAATCAACTAAAACCGGATCAGCGCTATCCTCAACTTCTTGCTTAAAATTATCTTTGTTAAATATCATATTTTTCCGTTCTATAGAAAACGATTATTAAATTAGTTTAAAATTATTGAGTGAATCCGATGTGGACCGTACCGGACTTGAACCGGTGACCTCCTCGATGCCATCGAGGCGCTCTACCAGCTGAGCTAATGCCCCACAAAGGTGAACGGTAACTAAAGAAGGATCAGAGACGAGCGCGCCCTTTTATATGCGCCTCGCTTCGCTCGGCGGGGCAGCTGAGCTAATGCCCCACAAACAATAAGGATGAAAAGATCGGGATGACTCGCACACTATGACATATATCTTTCTTCGTGACGAGAATATTCCATAGGATTTTTTGAATGATGCAATGGATTTGAATA
>JAUSEG010000026.1 GCA_030650415.1 bacterium
AAATTAGAATTAAAAGCTATTCCGATCATTGCTAATGTTGATTTCGGCCACACCACTCCAAGGATTACTTTTCCGATTGGCGGAGTAGTCGAGATAGAAGCGGGCGATGATTCCTCGTTAATTAGAATTTTAAAGCATTAAATATGAAACATAAATTAACCGTCAAAGGAATAATTAGGCGAGGCGATGGTAAAATATTAATTGTTAAAAGAAGCGCCGCCGATAATCATCAGCCAGGATCATGGGAAACCGTAGGCGGCGGAGTAGAAGAGGGGATCTCTCCGCAGGCCGCCTTAAAAAAAGAAATTATGGAAGAAGTCAGTTTAGAGGTTAAAGTCGGCCAGCCTTTTAATATTTTTAATTTAGTTAAGGATAACGGCGATAAAAAAATCGGCATTACTTTTATTTGCGACTATCTTTCGGGGGAAGTTAAGCTAAGCGATGAGCATGATGACTTTAAATGGATTAACCCATTTGATTTTAAGAAGTTTAATTCTGTCCAATCGTTGTATCTTGAGATTGCCCGTTACGCCAACAAATTCAGCGGCGAACACGAAAAATTTGTTGTCAGCCAGAAGGGCGTATTAATTCGCGATAAAAAGTGTTTGATTCTTGAGGCCGATAAACGGCCTAACATTTGGGATTTGCCCGGAGGCAGGATTAATAATAATGAAAATAGTAAGGAGGCTTTTCGCCGGGAGATCGAAGAAGAATTAGAAATAAAAAAATTTAAAATTATTGACACAATCGATTATGAAACTTGGCACACTAATTCTGGATTTGCGCTATGTGGCGTGGCCAATTTAATTGAAACCGAAGAAAAAATACAATTGAGTGATGAGCATACGAGTTTAAAATGGATTAAAGAAGACGAAATTGACCAGTATGAATTCGTCTGGCCGTCTATGGGCCGGATGATTAAGAATGGCTTTAGGCGCGATAAAAATAAAAAATAATTTTTATGAACCTGCCAATTTACAGCCAAACCAAGAAATTTGTTATTAATTCTTTTAATCAAGCCGGCAAACCCGCGCAAATTAAACACTTGCTGAGAACTGCCTATTGGTTAAAAAAATTAAAGCCTGGGGCGGATGAGGCCCTGCTTGTTTCCGCCGTAGCCCATGACATTGAAAGAGCTTTCCGGCAAAAAGACATGCTAAAAAAACTGGCGGAAAGCGGCTCCACCAACAGCAAGTTTTATCGGTTGCATGAAGAGCGTGGCGCTAAAATTATTGTTGATTTTCTATTAAAACAAAAAGTAGATAGCGATTTTATCAAAAGAGTCGAAGAATTGGTTTCTCGCCACGAAGAAGGCGGTGACGCCGATCAAGATTTATTAAAAGATGCGGACAGCGTTAGTTTTTTTGAAAATAATGCTGCTATTTTTATTGATAAAGCGATAGAAGAAAATAAGAAAAAAACAACTAAGCAAAAATTTAATTGGATGTTTAATCGGATTACTTCTAAAAAGGCTAAGCAACTCGCCCACCCGCTTTATGAAAAAGCGATTAGGGCGTTAAACGCTCGCGGTTTTTAGTGAAACTATAAAATTATGCAACAACCGTGGAAAAAACTTTCTCAGGAAGCCGTCTTTCAAAAATATAGCAGGAAAATTGAAAAAATTATGTTTCGGCTGCCTAATGGAGAAGAAAAAGACTTCTATATTAAAGTTGAGGGGCCAGCCGTAGCCACGCTGGCTATAACTAAAGATAATCAGGTAATTTTGGTTAGGCAATTCAGGCCTGGCCCAAATGAAATTTTTAATGAAATCCCCGGCGGTTATATTGGCAAAGACGAAACTCTTGAGCAGGCCGCCGAGAGAGAATTGCTTGAAGAAACAGGATATAAAGGCAAGGTGCGTTCGGTTACGACGGCTGCTGATTGCGCCTATTCAACAATGAGTCGGCATTGCATGGTGGCCACCGAATGCGAGAAAGTTGCCGAACAAAAATTAGATAAAACAGAATTCGCCGAAGTTATTTTAATGCCGCTTAACGAATTTCGCGAACTGTTAAGAAGCGGCAAAATGACTGATATTGAAGTTAGCTATTTAGGATTGGATTTTTTGGATTTGCTGTAATGAGATTTGTTATACATATGTAAAGAAATTTTATGGATATTAAATTAAAAAATGACAGGTTTAAGAAAAATCGAGGCGGCTATTCCCGTCTCTTGGATATAAGTTGCGAAGGATGCGGCCGGCATTTATGTTTTTATCAAAAAGACGGTCTCGGCATGCTGAAAAGAATGTATTTTGACAGAATTTATAATTCAGAAGAATATAACAATTTAGAAAATCTGCCCATTAAGAAGTTGCCACAGCTTATTTGTAAAAATTGTAGTCGTCTACTAGGAGTACCGATAGAATATAAAAAGGAAAAACGCTTAGCTTTTCGTTTATTTCAAGGAACGGTTATGAAAAAAATCGTTAAGTCAAAATAATAATCATTTTAATATAAAAATATGTCCACCTATCCATCAAAACTTAAAAAGGGAGATGAAATAAGGGTGATCGCGCCAGCCAGATCTTTAGCTATTATTTCAAAGGAACAAAGAGATATTGCCAATAAAAGGTTTTTAGATCTTGGTTTTAAATTAACCTTCGGTAAGCACGTGGAGGAAATTAATAGTTTCAACTCATCTAAAATTGAATCCAGAATAGAAGATTTGCATGAGGCATTTTCAGATAAAAGGGTAAGAGCTATTTTAACCGTGATTGGCGGATTTAATTCTAATCAGCTGCTGCGCTATATAGATTGGTCCATCATTAAAAGTAATCCTAAAATACTTTGCGGATTTTCCGATATCACCGCGCTGTCAAACGCGATTTACGCGAAAACCGGTTTAGTTTCATATAGCGGCCCTCATTATTCGTCTTTCGGAGAAAAATTATATTTTGATTATAGCCTAGAATATTTTAAAAAATGCTTAATGAGCGACGATGCCTTTGATATTCTACCGAGCGAAAATTGGAGCGACGACGCCTGGTATAAAGAACAAGATAACAGGCAGATTATAAAAAATTCAGGCTGGTGGGTAATAAATAATG
>JAUSEG010000034.1 GCA_030650415.1 bacterium
TTGCAATACTAACAACACTTTAAAATATTTTATCAAAAAATTGTTTTATTTTAGGCAAAATATAATTTGAATTTTATTTTTTAAACTAATTTTAGGCAACCAGTTTCCTCTTTTGTAATACTAAAAGGGACAAGTCAGGAATAAATTAACTCTTACAAAATTACATAAAAAAACATCCCGCGAAACGGGATGTTTTTTTATGTGATGTGATTTTAGAAGAGGGGGATAGAGGAGGTGGAGTTGGGTGGGGTTGAAGTTTGGTTTGGTTGTTTGGGTTTGAGTAGGTGGGGTTGTGGTTGTTGTGGTTGTTGTGGTTGTTGTGGTTGTTGTGGTTGTTTGGTTGTTTGGTTGTTTGGTTGTTTGGTTGTTTGGTTGTGAGGTTGTTTGGTTGTTTGGTTGTTTGGTTGTTTGGTTGTTGGGTTGTTTGGTTGTTTGGTTGTTTGGTTGTTGGGTTGTTTGGTTGTTGGGTTGTTTGGTTGTTTGGTTGTTTGTTTGGGAGGAGGAGAAAGTGGGGGATGAAGTTCTGAACCTATAAAGATGCAAAATTTCATCCCTCAACCTATGCTCTTATCCCTTTTAAACTTCAATCAACACTCTATCTTGATTTAATAATATCATATTTATAGGTATTTTCAAAGCGTTAGTCTTCTCTAATGCAAGATGATGCGATGAGGGCACTCTGACTCCAATACGGGGTGATGTATTCTAACACAAAATGAGCCGGTTCTCGGCTCACCTTGTGAAGAAGCGGAAAAACGCTCATAATGGATTTTGTATGAAAATCAATATGAAGCGTTTACCGCTATTTGGCAGTATAGACCAAATAAGGGAATTTTTAAATACCAATAAAAATTCCGGTTTAAAAATTGAGATAATTTCCGTTAGAGATAAATATCAGTGCGTCAGCGAAATGCTGTGGAACATCAGATTTAGAAGATTGTCTAAAACCGACCGGCATATTGTTTTTAAACTGCTGAATTTTTTTACCGGCTACTCGCTAAGCCATGCCAAGAGATTGGCAACCAAGTGGCGAGGCGGGACGCTGGCCTTTAATCCGTCCAGGCGGAGGCATAAATTTTCCCGCAAATATTATCCGGCCGATATCGCTCTGCTCATTGAAACGGACACGGCGCATAGTTGTCTCTCGGGCGAAGCCACCGGAGAAATATTAAAAAGAGAATTTAAAATATTCAAACGGGCCGACTACGCTAACATTTCCCACATCTCTCCGGCGCATATTTACAATATCAGAAACAGAAACCGGCAATACAATTCCAGCCAAGCTAAATTTTTCAAACGCACGACAGCCAGAGACATTGATATCGGCGTTAGGCGCAAACCGCGGCCAAACGGCCGGCCGGGATACGTTAGGGTCGATACCGTCCACCAGGGCGATTATCTAGGGAATAAAGGGGTTTATCACATAAATATCGTTGACGAAGTTACCCAATATGAGCTGATTGCCACAGTCGAGCAGATTACCGAGAGATATTTAAAACCGGTGGTTGAGGCCTTGCTAAAATTATTTCCCTTCGCTATTTTTGAATTCCACGCCGATAACGGTTCGGAATATATCAATCGCTGGGTGGTGGAGCTATTGAATAAAATCCATATTGATTTAACCAAATCCCGATCCAGGCATTCCAACGACAACGCGCTGGTCGAATCGAAAAACGGCAGCGTGATCAGAAAAATGTATGGCAGAAATTACATCGACAGAAAATGGGCGGACGAAATAAACGAATTCAATAAAAATTATGTGAATATTTATTTGAACTACCACCGGCCTTGCGCTTTCGCCGTCTACGAACCGGACAAACTCGGCAAACTCAGGAAAAAATACAAACAGAGAATGGTACCATATGAGAAATTAAAATCCCTGGAAAACGCGGAACAATATCTTAAACAGGATTTCAGTTTTACTCTATTGGACAAAATCGCTTACGCCAAGAGCGACAACCAATTTGCCGAAGAGATGAATGAGGCCAAGAAAAAATTATTCAAAAAAATATCCAGAGATAACTTTTACAAAAATCAAAAACAAACGGAAAACAAAAACCCCCTTGATTGGTTAAACCAAAAGGGTTAAAATTAACAAATTAATAGACAAAATCCATTTTGGCTCCGCCAAAATCATCGCATCATCTTACGATTAGAGAATACTGCGTTAACCTTAGCTAAAAAATATTAATATATATTTTAAATTATAGAGTTATCCACAGATTTGTATCGGGGAAGTTTGCCCTTCATAATATATAATAATTTTTGTGCTATAATGTAATCATAGAAAATAGAAGTTTTTTATGATAATTATTGGAATTATAATTTTTGTGGTTATTTTGGCAGCATTTTTGATTATGGGCATTAGAGAAGACCGAAATAAATAATTAATTAATTTTAAAAGACAATTATGCCGACTCAGAAACTTTTAAAAATCGCCGGCGCCGTTCTACTGGTTTTTTTTGTTTTGTACTTTGGTTTGATGATTATTTTAAGCGGCTCTAGAAACACGAGAAAAACCGTATCCAATCAACTAGCCGTTGGGGTGATGGATTCATTTCAAGGTTCTGCCCCAGGTTTTTCCGGCGGAGCAGGCGAGGCGTATTCTACGGAGATAGCTATGGACTCGGCCAAGGCGATAAGACAAGAATCAGCTCCCGGCGTTTCCGATACGGTTGATAAAAAAGTTATTAAAACCGGAAATTTATCTCTTAAAGTCGAGAAAGCGGAAACCGCGGCCGAAAATATAACCAACATTGCAAAATTAAATAAAGGAGAAATTTCCAATTCATATTTTTCAGAATCAAGCCGGGGAGTAAAATCCGGCTACTTAACCGTTCGCGTTTCTTATCAGAATTTTGAAGCGGTTTTCAATGAAATTAAAAAAGTCGCCACTCAGGTTATGTCCGAATCTTCAAACGCCCAGGATATAACGGCGGAATTTATTGATTTGGAAGCGCGTCTTAATAATAAGCGCGCCGAGGAAGTTTCATTCGTCGCCTTATTAAATCGTTCGGGTAAGATTGAGGAGGTTTTAGCCGTTACCAGAGAAATCGCCAGAACCCGCGGAGAGATTGAACAGCTTGAAGGCCAGATGCGCTACTTAAGCTCGCAAACCGATATGTCGACTATCACGGTTAATTTAAGCGAGGATGTGGCGATCGCTTCGGCCAGTCAGGATTGGCGCCCCTGGCAGAATCTAAAAACTTCGGTTAAGCAACTGATCACCAATGGTCAGAATTTTGTCGATGGACTGATTAGCTTTATCATTGTGGTTTTACCCCTATTAGTAATTTACGCGCTGATAATTTGGCTGATCTATTATATCGGCAAAAAAGTTTATCGCCGCTATACTAACAGATAAATGATTTGATAAATTACTCAACAAAAAACTCCAGTCCAAATCCGGACCGGAGTTTTTTTATTTCGCTTGATTTTTATCTATTTTATTTGCAGAAATTTAAGGATTGAATCAAAAGTGCTATTTTCACCTTGGCTGGTTTGAGCTGAATTGCTGGTATTTGATTCGTTCGGCTCAACTATTTGCTTAGTTCCGCCCGAGTTGCTTGATCCATCAGAACCATCTATTTCATTGGCAACGCATCGGGGTGCTCCATGACAGCCGTTAGAATCGATTTCTCCCGGATAAATTTTGCCATCCTTGCACCAATCCGGAGAATATGGAGTCGGCAATGGACAAGGTATAGTTGGTTTGCAACTCCAAATTGGGCAGCCATTTTCATTATTGCCATTTTGAGTTGGTGTAGAACCCTGGCTACAGTCAATGGCGATATCTGGACAAGTAATGGTTTTAATTAAATCTTGACAGACCCCGTTTCTATAACCACAGCTAGGCTGGTAATTAGTTATTTCATTAAGCGAACACGCTCTAGCGTAATCAGTTTGCCCTTGACCCTCAATAATTTTCATGCATTTATAAGCGCAGCTACAGTTAGAAAAAACCGCCTGACATTCATTTTTTGGACATTTATAAATTGGGCAATTTTTACTGTCAGATTCGCCGGTCTGATAAGCGCCGACGCAAGTTGGCGCCCGGCAAGTTAAGAACTCTTTTTGATTATCGCTTCTGATGCATTTATTATCCCTGCATACAGCAGTAACATTTGTTTCATGGCATATATTCCATTTGCAAATTTCATTGTTGTTATCTAAAAATGTTTTTGGGTCATTTATAGATACAACCTCACAATCACAATTGCTATATATTAATTTACAGTCATTATTTACAGTGCATTTAACAGACGATGGCGTTTCCGAAGGGTTATCGCAACCACCGCGCCACTGGCCGACGAGATTATCAATATCAATCGCCGAAGTCATGACATAATTTATCTGATTTAAGGCAGTTAAGTAATCTTTTCGGTCAAATAATTTTTGGGCTTCAATTAAAGCCGCTTGCATTTTTTGATAATTAGTTTCCAGTTTTTCTAAATAAGCTGATTTTTCTATCAAGCCGCATTTATTTTTATTTTGGCCGGAGAAATTATCAATTTTTTTTCGGATTTCTGCCAATTTATTTTCTGCCGTGTTGATTCGGTTTTTTGTTTTTTCGTTAATATCGAGAATGTATTCCGGAATTTTTGCCATAGCCGTTGTTGATAGAATTTCGATCTGACCGCTACTCACACCCGTGCCGGCGCCGGCGTTGGCTTGGCTATTTTCAGTTTCCTGAATTTTTATTTTAATTTTTTCTAAAGCTTGATTTGAATTAACGATATTCGCCTGTTGAGCTTTAACTAGTGAAGATTGCGATCCTAGGGAGGCTTGATTAGTTAAAGCCGCCAGTTTTTCCTGCTGTTTTTCTAAAGAATTTTCATATTTGACGGTAGCGGCGATGGCTTTGGCCGTCGTATAATCGCCGCTAACTTCAGCCAGCTGGCTTTGGGCAACAGCCAGATGTTTTTCATAGTTTACCAAAGTTTTTTCCATAACTACCGTTGATATTTCACCCTGTTTTTGCAGCTGCTTAATTTCGTCAAGCCGTTTTTCCGCTAATTTTACGGCCAGATCAATTTTTTTAGTGTTATTAAAAGTCATTGCCTCTTGGATTTGTTCCGTGGCAATTTTGATTGGATAGAGAGCATCGGTCGGTAAGCTGGCCTGGGACGCGGCCACAACACCGCTGCCGGTAGCTAAGCTGATGAGTAGGGCGATAATGGCGATAGGCATAGGTTTTAAGATTAATAGTTTAAAATTATGATTTATTCCCTTTAGGGGGAAAATTCCCTCTGCTATCATAAGACGGCCAACCTCGGCCTTTCTTACCGGGTTTATCTCCATGAATTCAATCATTTGCTCTTGGCTTTTTTCCAACCAATCTTTATCAACCGGAGTTTTTTGGAATTTTTTAATTATTTTTTTAAGTTTTGAGTTGATCATATATCAAGGGGTTATTTTTTAATTCTTTTAAAGCGCGATGCAGACAAACATAAATAGCGTTTCTCGATTTATTCGATAGTTCCGCGATCTGGCCGATTGATAAGTCGTCAAGGTATCGCCAAACGATCAATTGCTGGTGTTCCGTGCTAATACTTAATAGCGCTTTTTTAATTTTAGCTATTTCCAGGCCCTGATCCACTTCACTAATATAAGACGGTTCAGTCGCCAATTTGTTTTCAGCTATATCGTCCAGGGCTAGGTTTTTTCTCTCTGATTTTCGGTAGTAATCAGTCACCAGGTTATTAGCCGTTCTATAAATAAAGGCGTTTAGGTTATCGATTTTATTATCTGAATTAACAATATACTCCCAGACTTTGAAAAAAACTTGCTGGGTAGTATCTTGGGCGGCTTCTTTAGAGCCAATTCGATAATAAATATGCCTAAATATCTTAGGAGCGTAATAATTATGCATCTCTAAAAAGGCGTTTTTATCGCCTTGGTTGAATTTTTTCAAAAATTCAGAATTTTTAAAATCCTGTGGCATTAAATATATGACGAATAAACTTAATAAATCTTACATATATTATAACACGATAAATAACTATGTTATAATTGATTAATATGTTTAATCTAAATCAGCTGAAAAAAGAATTAGATAAATTAGCGAATAAAAAGCAGGCGGTACTACTCGCCGGCTTTTTTAAAACCGGTAAAGGCGAATACGGAGCCGGGGATATATTTTTGGGCATTAAAGTGCCGGCGCAAAGAAATGTGGCTAAGAAATTCAGTAATTTAGGTTTGGTTGATATTCAAAGACTGCTAAACAGTAAAATCCATGAATATCGCTTAATCGCTTTAATGATTCTGTTAAACCAATATAAAAATGCCGAAACGCTAAATCGAAAAAGATTGGTGGATTTTTATTTGAAAAACACCAGGAATATTAATAACTGGGATTTGGTTGATTTATCCTGCCATTATATTTTAGGCGACTATTTGCTTCATCGACCCAGAAAGGTTTTATACCGGCTGGCCAAGTCAAAAAATTTATGGGAGAGAAGGATCGCTATAATTTCCACCTTCGCTTTTATAAGGAGAAACGATTTTAATGATACTTTAAAAATTTCGGAAATTTTATTAAACGATCAGCATGACTTAATCCATAAAGCCACGGGCTGGATGCTTAGGGAAGTCGGTAAGCGCGACCGGGTGGTTTTAGAAAATTTTTTGCGCGAGCATTATAAAACCATGCCGCGCACCATGCTAAGATACGCGATTGAGAAATTTGATCAGCCCAAAAGAATGTTTTATTTAAATTTGTTTAAGAAATAAGCTATGGCTGGCCCATAGTTTTTTGATAAACTTTTTATTTCAAACTTTTTCTTCCATACTTGACAATAATTTAATAAGATGATATAGTGTTGGGTTAATTAAACAAATTAATTATAGCCATCTAGGCAAGTTTTTAAGCATTAAAATGTAAATTTTATGAACATGAACAAGTTTATTAGCCTAATAAAAATAAAAAAACAGACGATTGCCTCTGTCGTTATTTTATTTTTAACAATAACGGCAATTATTACTTTTTCTCAACCCCTGAAGTATAATTCGGAATCGAGTGTCCTAGTGGTCCAAAATTTCCCCTCAGGGACTGATCAGTATTCCATATCAAAGTCAAACGAGTATATCAGCAATATTTTAGCGAAAGTGGTTTCTTCAAATTTATTTTACGTCGATGTGCTTAACGCCGGTTTTAATATTGATAAAAATTATTTTTCCAAAACAAATAATGTTAATACTGAAATGGATAAATGGAAAAAGGCCGTTCAGGCCAAAGCGATCGGCGATACGGGCATTATTGATATTAATATATATCACCCGAACAAACAACAGCTAAACCAGATTGCCATGGCCGTAAATTTTATTTTACAAAGCAAACACGGAAAATATCATGGTTTGGGCAGTAATATTGTAATTAAAATAATTGATCAGCCAATCATTTCCACTTGGCCGGCTAAACCAAATATTATTTTGAATTTGTTATTGGCAATAGCGGTCGGTTTGATTGTTTCTTTTTATTATATTTATTTGTTTCAGGAGGAGAGTTTTAATTTAAGATTATGGCCGAAATTAAATGGCCGGAGAATGAAAAAGGAACGAATACTTAATAACCAAATAGCCGATTCGATTAATGAGCTAGCGGATTTAAGCCAGCTAGATAAAAATGAAGGAAATAATCTTGACCTGTCAAATGGCAAACTGGACTTCAGGGCCGAACCGGTTAATCAAGTAACGGCAGAGCCCAAGATTGAGTCAGAGCCGTCTGGCCAGAATTACGAAGCTGAGGAAAAAGCCGGATCTCAAATTAACGAGGGAATAAATCAGGCTAAGGCAGAAAGCCAAGATCAGATTTTGAACCGGCAGGGAAGCATGAAGAATGTTTCCGGTAATTAAAAACCGGGGCTATTTATTAATATGTTTACTGGAAACAATATTCAAGCCATCAAGGCGGCTAACGGCCGGCAGCTAATGAAATTATTTTTATTGGCTATTTTGGCCTTGTTTTTACCGGTGGTTTTTAATTTTACCAGCTATTATATAATTTCAGCCATTTTATTTATTTTTTTTGGCTGCATATTTTTTAGGGCTAAACTTTATTTACTTTTAATTTTATCGATCCCGGCGCTAGCTTACGGGCAATTTATTTATTTCCCCGTTACCGTTAACTGGATTTATGAAGCCAGCTTGACGGAAGTTATTATTATTTTGGTTTTTTCAATATTTCTTATTGATAAATTTATTAATGGCGAATTAAAGAAAATTAGAACCAATAGCTTGCTGTATTTACTATTAGCTTATTTGATAATTTCACTGATTTCTTTTATTAATATCGTCGATTTTCGGCTCTATGTCGCCGGGCTGAAAACCATTGTTTTTAGCTGCTTGGCTTATTGGTTAAGTATAAATTTATTGGACAATAAACAAAAAATTAATTTATTTATTTATAGTTTAACCGCCACGGTTTTAATTTTATCCGGCCAAATTTTTATTAAGTTTTATCAAATCGGCTGGTCAAGCAAATTCTTTTTTGAGCGCAGTTCCATTACTATTACCTTGGGCGCGATCGCGACTACGGCCGCTATTTTAGCTTTAATTTTACCGATAATTTTGTCGCTTTATTTTTATTTAGATCAGAATAATAAAATCAAGCCGCTGGTATTTATTGGTTTTGCTATCGGTGCCTTGGCCATGTTTTTAACTTTAGGCAAAGCCGCGATTTTTAGTTTGAGCTTAGGGCTTGGCTATCTATTCATTAAGCTAAAGAATAAAAGGATTATTTTTACTTTGGCCGCCCTGGTCTTCGTGGTTGGTTGTTTTATTTTTTTTACCTCATTTTTCAGCGGCTTGCTGGAAAGGCTTAGCTATGCCTTTATTGACGCTAATAGCAAGTTCAGAATTCTTGAGTATCAAACCGGCTGGAAAATTATAAAAGACAATCCTTGGTTTGGCGTTGGGGCGGGCCAGCAATTATATTATTTTAAAAAGCTATTAAATTTTAACACGGCTCAGCTGGTTAACAATTTTTTTCTTCAGGCCTGGATTGATTTTGGCATTATCGGTTTGGCTTTAGCGGTGTTGATGTTTGGCAATATTTACCGAAGAATCGTTAGTCTGGCTAAAAGTCTAAAACCAACCGAGTTGACGCTTGGTTTTGGTTTTATAGCGGCCTTGATTGTCAGCTTAGTTAACGGTTTAGCCGAAGTTACTTTTTTTGCTTTGCCTTACGCCATAGTTTTTTGGTCCATAACGGGAATTTTTTATAATTTAGAAAAAGATTCACCCCGTTAGACTTTGTTATTTTAGTATAAAATTATGTTAAATAAATTATCTAGTCATATAAAAAATAAATATATAAGCGCGTCTAACGGGGTGAATCTGATATCAGTCATAATAATTAATTATAATACTCCGGCCATGACCGAGAAGGCCATCTCCCTGTTTATAGATTGGGCCGACGGTTTTAATTACGAAATTATTTTAATCGATAATAATTCAAGTGAAAAAATTACTGGCGCGGCTTTAAAGGATTGGCCAATAAAATTTATTCAAAATACCGAGAACGTCGGTTTTGCCAAAGCGGTTAATCAGGGAATTAAGGCGGCGAACGGAGATTATATCTTACTTTTGAATTCAGACGCTTTGGTTGAAGAAGCTACCGTTAAAAATATGCTGGTATATCTGAAAACTAAAATCCGGGCGGGAATTATCGGGCCGAAGTTTATTTATCCGGATGGGCGAAATCAGATCAGTTCGGGTAAATTTCCTAATTTTTGGCGGGAATTTTTCCGTTTATTCATGCTAAACAGGCTTTTGCCGTTTGACGCTTATAACAAAGATTTTGAAACCGTTAGGCCGGTGGATCGGGTAAGCGGCGGCTGCATGCTGATTAAGCGCGAAGTTATTAATCAGATTGGCTTATTTGACGAAGGTTATTTTTTCGGCGCCGAAGATATGGATTTTTGCCTGCGCGCCGGAAAATTTGGCTGGCAAACGGTTTATTATCCTTTGGTGAAGTTAGTCCATTATCATAGCTTTTCATCGGGCGGCCGGAAAGCGATTCGGACGATAAAATTAGAAAGAAACAGCCTTGATTATTTTTTTAAGAAAAATTTTCCTAAAAAAATAATTTCACGGGTTTTGATTTGGCAAATGCATAATTTAAAAATTTTAGCCTTTAATTTATTGGGCTATAAATAGCAGACATTAAATTATTTATGAAAAATATTATAAAGATATTTAATCGGGAGAAAAAATTTTTAGCCAAAGACGCGACTATAGCAGTTACCTATAAATGCAATTCACGCTGCCGGATGTGTAATATTTGGCAAATAGCCAATCCGAGCGACCTGCCTTTGGAATATTTTTATAATTTAAGCCCTAATTTAAAATATATAAACTTAACCGGCGGCGAACCGTTTTTAAGGCCGGATTTGCCGGAGATTATCAAGATAATAAAAACCGTCAGCCCAAAAGCGAAAATTATAATTTCGTCTAACGGCTTAGCCGCCGATTTGATCGTTAAACAAATTAAGACAATCATGAAGATCGATCAGAATATCGGTTTGAGAATTTCTCTGGACGGTTTAGGCGCGGTTCATGATCAGGTTCGCGGCTTAAATGGTTTTTATAGCCAAGTGCTCGCGACAGTTTCGGCTCTTAAGAATTTAGGAGTAAAGAATTTAGGATTTAGCTTTACGATCATGGATTTTAATGCCGATCAGATACCAGCCGTTTACGATTTATCTAAAAAGCTGAACCTGGAATTGGCTTTGGCCTTAGTGCAGAATTCAGAAGTTTATTTCAAGAAAAATGATAATGCCATAGCCAAAATCGATTTAGCGGCTGATGGTTTAAATTATGTCATCACTCAAGAATTAAAAAGTTTTAAGGTTAAAAGGTGGTTTAGGGCTTATTATGATTATGGTTTATGGTATTATTTAAAATTTAAAAAACGCCTCTTAAAAAGCGGCGCCGGACTCGACTCTTTGTTTATTGATCCGTTAGGCGATATTTATCCGAGCAATTTAATAAAATTGCCTTTCGGTAATCTCCGAGAAGCGCCGCTTCATAAAATTTGGCATTCGCGCGAGGCTAAACAGATGAGACAGGAGATAGTAGAAAAAAATATTACCGAAAGCTGGATTATTTGCACTGTCAGAGGAGAAATGAAAAGACATTGGCTAAAAATTGTTTGGTGGATTATGAGAAATAAATTTTTTTAATATGTTCAATAAAGTAAAAATAATAAAATACGGTAAAATCGCTTTAGGAAAATTAACCGGTAATTTAGCGGGCAGTATTTATTTTAAGACCGGCTTCTTTATGCCCCGGCCGACGAAGTTATATTATTTAGTCACTAATAAATGCAATTTTCGCTGCCAGATGTGTCCGCAATGGGAGAAGGGCGGGCGTGAAAATTCAGCTGATTATGTCAGTGAAGATAGGATTATGTCCATCATTAAAGAAATGGCAAAATTAAGAATTTTTGAATTTGGCATTTCCGGCGGTGAACCTATGATCTATAAAGATAAAGTGTTAAGATTGTTAAAATATGCCAACGATCATGGCCTGCATTCTCATTTCGCGACTAACGGCAGCTTATTAACCGAAGAATTTTTAAAAGAATATAATGATTTTGGCGGCGGCCATGTTTCTTTATCGCTGGACGCGATCGGCGGAAAGCATGACGAATTGCGCGGTTATTATGGCGCCTCCGCGGGAGTCAATCAGGTTATAAATATTTTTAAGACCAATAATTTTACCAATCTGATTTTAAAAATTAATGTTACTTTGACTAATGCCAATTTAGACGAGGTGATGAGAATATTATCCTTAGCCAAAGAAGCCGGCGCTATGGCTTTTGTTCAGCCGCTTGATGTTTATGATTACCGCTGCCGTAATATAAATGATTGGGTAGCCAAAAGTCCGCTCTGGCTGAAGCCGGCCAATTACGGCAAATTAAAAAACTTGATAGAAGAGTTGGTTAATTTTAAAAATAATTATCCGGCCGTATTGTTAAATAGTCAGCGGCATTTGCAGAGTTTTTATGATTATTTCACTAAAGATGGTTTTAAAACCGTTTGCTCCGCGCCCTTAGACCAGATTACCATAGATCCTTTCGGCCAGGTTATTTTATGTAAATTCGGCCAGATCACCAGCCTAAGAGATTCTAGTTTAAAAGATTATATTTATAGTGATAAAAGAAAGGCCATTGTCCAGACCGCGTTAAAATGCCAACAGGGCTGCTTGCTCGGTTGCATGTATAAGACCGGACTAGTGGATTTAATTAAGAGCGGACCAAAGCAATTCTTAAAATTGATCAAATGATAGCCAGATTAAAAATCTTACAAATTAATAAATTCTATTATCTTAAAGGCGGTTCGGAGCGCTATTTATTTGATTTGTCAAAAATTTTAGAAGCGGCCGGCCAGCAGGTGATTAATTTTTCTATGCAGGATAAAAGAAATCGGCCGTCGCCTTATCAAGAATATTTCAGCCAATTTATTGACCTGCATAGTTTTAATTTAAAAAATATTTTAAAGATTTTCTATAATTGGCAGGCGGCGCGCCGCTTAGAGGAGTTAATCGAGAAAACCAAACCGGACTTAGCTCATTTGCATAATATTACTTACCAGCTTAGCCCGGCGGTTATTCGAGTTTTAAAACGGCATAATATCCCCGTAATTATGACGCTTCATGATTATAATATAATCTGCCCCAATGCCAAGCTTTTTACCAGGGGCAGTCCATGCCAGCGTTGCCGGGGCGGCCGATATTATCATTGTTTTTTAAATAAATGTTCTCATGGTTCTTATGGCCAAAGTTTTTTAGCCATGCTCGAAGCTTATTTTAATCAACGCTTACTTAAAGTTTATGATCAGGTGGATTTATTTATCGCCCCGAGCCAAGCCATGAAAGAAGCTTGCGTAAAATTTGGTCTAGCGAGAAATAAAATTATAAATTTATGCTATCCGATTAATTTGAATGATAATAATTTAGAAAATATAGACGCGTCAAATTATATACTTTATTTTGGCCGGTTAGCGCCGGAAAAGGGGGTCGATCTTCTTTTAGAGGCCATGGTCAAAGTTAACGGCAAAATCAGTTTGAAGATAGCTGGCGGTGGACCAGATTATCAAAGTATAGAAAATCAAATTAAGAAATTGGGCTTGTCTCAAAGGGTAGAGCTCTTAGGCGAGAAATACGGCGATGAATTATCCGTCTTGATAAAGCATGCTTTAGCCGTCGTGGTGCCGTCGGTCTGGCCGGAGAATATGCCCTATAGCATGTTAGAATCATTAGCCATGGGTAAAATAGTGATCGCCAGCCGGATCGGCGGTATGAGCGAAATTATTAAAGACGGAGATAATGGTTGGTTGTTTAAGAGCGGGGATAGCCATGAGTTGGTTTTAAAAATTAACTTGGCTACGGTCAGGAATGAGTTCATTAAGACCATGGAAAAAACAGCCAAAAATAGTTTGCGCGAATTCAATATTCAAGACCATTATGAGAAAATCAGGTTATTATATGGAAAAATATTGAAATTTTAAAGCTGTTTGACATTAATTTAATTATGTGATAAACATATGAATTAATCCTGTACTTTAAAATATTGGTGAATTACCACGGTTTTCAGGTAATTTGGAGCCGATTGCTCGAATTACTTGATAACCGCGGTAATCGAAGAAACGACCTGCTGCGGTTACTTTCCGCCTACGTTTCTTCCGAGACTTCCATCATTCCTGCAGATATGGTGGGTTAATAAGTTTAGGAAGCGAAAGCTTCGGCGGATTGGACAGTCACAGTCAACAAACAACAAAACAAAAACAATGAAAAAGTTAACTACGGTAGTCGTTGCGTTGGCCGCCTTAGGCCTCGCGACTTACAGCGCGCTCGGGCAGACAATAACCTGCGTGGAGAGAGTGGTGAACGGCACCGGGGCAAACTGGTACGCCTCGGAAAATCATGTGGCCCAGATAAATGGGACCACCTGCCTGATCTATGATCCCGGCATCATGAGTGACCCGAGGAATCTCGGGACCTACCCGATCGTAAATTACATCCTCTCCTCGCCGGGCGGCCCGTTCAGCGATTCGTACTCGGGAACAAACGTGGAGTTCAGGCTTCCGGCCCAGGCACCCGGTGTCGAGTTGCAGGTGCATTACCAGGTGACTGACGCAGATTGGGCGGTGGGCGAAACCACGGTGTCGTCCAACAGCCAGCAGGTAGTCAGGTGTCCTCGCCTGAATGTGCCGCAAGGAGGGGCAATTAGCTTCGTCATTCGGGTGAAGATTGAAGACTGGGTGCCGGACGGTACCCAGATCAACATTGAGAGGTTGAATACTCAAACAATCTCCGGCCTTATAGGCAAAACGCTGGGGCATACCCCGGAGGTTGACGTCATCACCTACACTGGTCCGTGGGAAATGACGTGGTGGAAACGCCCAATCTTAAAGAGCGTCTCCCGCAATGGGAATGTGTCCACCTTAACGGTCCAGTCTCCGCCCCACTTCTGGGACGGCAATTGGAAGCTGAAGAGAAGCACAGACCTTAAAGTCTGGACTACGGCTGCCACTACCCTGGTTGACCTTGAGCCAGGCCAAGACGGTCTGACCAGGCTGTTGAAGGTCGACGCCACTGTGCCCCATGAATTCTACACGTTTGCTTTTGAAACGAACTAACCGTTTCCGGCAAACTCACAACCGCTCTTGACTTAGTCATTAATTTGACTCGGTCGGGGCGGTCTTTTTTATCTTAATTATTATGCCTGTGAAAGGGGTATTGCTATATTTATTTTAATATTAGCCAAATTATGTCTATAATCAAATAAAAATAACGAGAATAAGCCCTTTTCCCTTGACGTTTTTAATTAATTGTGATAGTATAATCAATTAATCTCAAGCCTTAATATCGACAATAAATTATGAAAATAAAATCACTTATTTCCGCCTGGCTGTTAATAATTATGTCGCTGGTATTTATACCGGACGGTAAAGCCGAAACCGGAACCTATTACCTGGGCGACGCGATTATTTACAACGGCCAAGTCATTATCGGCTCAACCAATTTGGGCGGCGGCTTGGAATTATTCAAGCTGGAGAATAATAAGTTAGTCCGAGCGGCTAATATTAAATTATCCAAAACGCTTTATCCTCCAGCCGATAATTTTTATGATTTGGCTTTTAGCGAGGAACAAAAAAAATTATACGTCTATCTGGTTGACGGCCGATATTTATATAAATATGATATTTCAGATTTGTCTTCGCCGGCTCTGACTTTTCAAATCAAGGATAACTCCTGGGATTATTTTATGGGAGTAGATAAACAGGCCGATAAAATTTTAACCTTTGGCCTTAAGGGGACAAAGGTTTGGAATTCAATCGGGCAGATTATCGATTCATATAATGTTACCAATAAATTTACTTATAATATAAACTGCCAGTCTGAAGATTTTATTTTTGACGCCGCCACCGACCGTTTAAAAATTTTTGACAAAAAGACCAGGCAATTTATCAAAGAAGTTCCTTTCGTTTTGAGCGAGATTCATAATAGAAAAATTTTTGCCGATCAGGCCAACCAAGCGATTTATTTAGTTGATGATGGATTTTTAAAGAAGTTTGACTATCAAGGCAATTTGAAAAATAGTTTTAAACATATTTCTAACCGGGGCTATGATGTGGCTGGTTTTACCGATCAGAATCATTTGTATTTTACCGACGGTCTGGGCATAGTGAAATTTAATAAGTCGGATTTAAAGCCGATTAGCTGGGCTTATACTACCGACTTGGGTGGAAAGAACGGTTGGGCCATGGGGTTAGAGGTTTTAAGGGATAGCGTCGGCGAAAAAATAGTAATTTTTAATAACAGCGCGATTTTAGTGCTTGACCAGAATCTAAAAATAATTAGTCATATTTCAGTCACTCTATGAAGATATATTTTATCGGACAAAAAGGCATACCGGCTAAATCCGGGGGAGTAGAAAGACATGTGGAAGAATTAGCCACGCGCCTGGTTAGGGCCGGGCACGAGATTTTCGTCTATACCCGCGCCAATTATACCGGGAAGAGCTTAAAAAAATATCAGGGAGTAAATTTAATTAATTTACTCAATTTAGCTACTAAGCATTTGGACGCGATTAGCCATACTTTCCGCGCTTGTTTGGATTTAACCAAGCGAGATGCCGAGATTATTCATTTTCATTCCATCGGTCCGGCCTCTTTAATCTGGCTGGTGAAATTATTAAAACCCGGCGTGCCGATAATTTTTACTTTTCATACCAAGTGCTATGAGCATAAAAAATGGGGCCTAATCGCTAAAGCCTATTTAAAATTTGGTGAATTGGTCGGTTGCCTGTTAGCGGACAAGACGATTGTCATTTCCCGCCAATTAAACCAATATACGGAGAAGAAATACAAAATCGACGCCACTTATATTCCCAACGGCGTTAGTTTGGTTAAAACCGTTAAAGCCGAAGAAATTAAAAAGTGGGGTTTAAAAAAAGATAATTATATTTTATTGGTATCCAGATTGGTCGGCCATAAAGGCGTCCATTATTTAATTGAAGCTTATAATAGTTTAAAAACTGATAAAAAATTAGTTATCGTCGGCGCCGGGGCTTTTACCGATCGCTATGTCAAAAAATTAAAAACCTTGGCTCGGGGTAATAAAAACATTATTTTTACCGGCAATCAAACCGGCCGCGAATTGGCTGAACTATTTTCTAACGCCTATCTTTTTGTCCAGCCTTCGGAATCCGAAGGCCTATCGATCGCGCTTCTTGAAGCTATGTCATACGGCAAAGGCGTATTATTTAGCGATATCCCGGAAAACCTGGAAGTCGCCAAAGGCGTTGGTTTCTCATTCATTAATAAAAATACCGCTAGTTTGAAAAAAAAGTTAAGCTATTTATTGGATCAACCGGCTTTGGTTTCGGCCCAGGGTGAGTTAGGTAAAGCCAGAGTTAAAAAGTATTATGATTGGAATAATATCACGGAAAAAATAATTGAGATTTACGAAAATGCCAGCCTTGTCCGGCCGGTGAATAATGCCTTAGTCGCGCGAGCCAGAAAATTCATCAGTTTGATATTTTAAAAGCGGCCGAAATACCAGCCAGGGTTGAGGCGGTTTTTATTTAAACTTGACTTTCGTATTTTGTTCGTGTATAATGAAATTAAGATAAATATTCATTGTGGATAACTAAGTAGCGTCATTGTCATTGCGAGCGACCGAAGGGAGCGCGGCAATCTCACGAAAGGCAAAAAATAGACGTAATGTGATAGTGGCAAAATTTAATGAATTAAGTTATACGTGAGATTGCTTCGTCGCCGAAGCTCCTCGCAATGACAACAATAAATATATGGGAGATAATTTAACCAAGAGACAAAGGCAGATTTTAGATTTTATAACCGAATTTACCGGTGATAAAGGCTACGCGCCGAGTTTCAGGGAAATCGGTGAACATTTTAACTTATCCAGTCCGGCCACAATTCACGCGCATATCCAGTCGCTTAAGCAAAAGGGCATGCTCAAAACTTCATTTAACGAGGCGCGGTCAATTGAAATTATTCCGGCCGCGGTAAATTGGACGGCCAGTTTGGAACTGCCCTTAGTCGGGTTAATTACAGCCGGCGAGCCGATTGAAGCGATTGAAGAAAAAGAAGTTATCGCCGTACCGTCTGATTTCGTGACCGACAGCGCCAACAGCTATGTTTTGCGAGTTAAGGGCGAATCCATGATTGATGACGGAATCTTGGACGGCGATTATGTTATCGTCGAAAGGAATCCTTCGCCTCGAGACGGTGATATTGTAGTGGCGCTTTTAAATAATGCTTACGCCACGTTAAAGAAATTTTACCGCGAACAAAAGAGAATCAGGCTTCAGCCGGCTAATTCAAAGATGAAGCCGATCTACGCGGCTGATCCGCTGATTCAAGGCGTGGTCAGAGGGGTGATTAGAAAATTCGCTTGATTTTAAAAAAGACGCCGAATAAAGGTTTTGGTTTTTCACTTAGTTAAAAAATTATATGTTGAGTATAACCAAACAAGAATTTGAAAAAATAGTTAATCTGGCCTTAGCCGGCTTGCCGGAAAAATTTAGGAGTAAATTAAATAATGTGGCTATTTTTGTGGAAGACGAGCCGACTAATGAGCAGCTGGAAAAGGTTCATTTAAGGCGCGGCGATTTACTATTCGGTTTATTTGAGGGCTATGCCCAAGCCAGGAAATTAAATTTCGGGCCGGTCTTGCCGGATCGCATAACTATTTTTAGATTGGCGATTTTAAGCCAGGTTTCGACTTCTGACGAGTTAAAAGATAGGATAGTTTCCACGGTAAAGCACGAAATCGCCCATCATTTTGGTTCAGACGAAAAAGGCGCGAGAAAAGCCGGTAGATAGATGGTAAATTTGCTTTTTAGCTTAAATATGCTAAAATTACTTTAGAAATAGTTAAGACATAATAAATTGATTAATTCTTAACAATAAAATTCTATGGAAGCTTATTGCGTCAAATGCAAGGCCAAAAAAGAAATGAACGAGGCGGCCGAAGTGGAAATGAACGGCAAGGGCGGAGTAAAGAGAAAAGCCATGAAGGGCAAGTGCCCAACTTGCGGTACTTCAATGTTCAGGATTTTGGGCAAGGTCCAGTAAAAGCACCTTGCGGCTCTCAATCATAGCCGTGTTGGAGCGTATTTAAAGAAAAAACATTTCTTTCGGGAGATGTTTTTTCCTATATTTGTATAAATATTAGAAAATTAGTATAATAAAGTCAGAATATAACAAAATAAATGATTGTTTATGAGCCAAGCTAAAACAATATTATTAGTTGAAGATGACGTGAATTTACTTTACGGTCTGCAATCTAAATTTAGAATTGAAGGCTTTAAAACCATAACTGATGAAGGTTTGGATAAAAAAGAGGTTTTGGAAAAAATTATCGGCTTAAAGCCCGATTATATCATACTGGATATTATACTGCCTAAAATAAACGGCCTTGATTTATTAAAGGACATAAAGGCTAAGCCGGAAATTTCCAGAATACCGGTTTTTATTTTTACCAACTTAAGCGATGACGATAGCCGCCGGCAGGCCGAAAAATTAGGCGCTGATTTTTATCTTTTAAAAATCGATTTTAATCTCGATGAACTGGTAGCTAAGTTTAATAAAATAATTGCCAATTTGGAAAAAATGGCCGGTACTTAATGCGTATGAAAATTTTAAAAAATAAATTTTTTATTTTGGGTTTTATTTTGTTAATCGCGGCCACAGTCTTATATTTTATTTTTAGCAAAAAACCGGCTATAGAATACACCACGACTAAAGTTTACCAGGGCAGTTTAACTCAAACGGTGAGTGAAACCGGCACCGTTAAATCAAACAATGAAATTGATTTAAATTTTTCCACTAGCGGTAAAATTGCCAATATTTTAGTCAAGATCGGCGATCAAGTAAAAAAGGATCAAATTATGGCCGAGCTTGATAACAGTGATTTATTTTTAAAAGCCAAAGAGGCCGAGGCTAATTTAAGGGTTACTGAAGCTAATTTAGCCAAATTTTTAGCCGGAGCTACCGGCGCTGAATTAGCCGTCAGTCAAGCCGGCGTTGATCAAGCAAGGATGGCGCACGCCTCGTCTTTAAAAGAATTGGAAAAAGTTCAAAACACGGTTAAAGAAAATATTAAGCAGGCGGAAAAGAATTTGAATGATCTTTATTTAACTTCCGGCGATACTATCACTAGCGAGGAGCGGACATTGGAAAATTATAAAGCCGTGGCTTTAACGACCATGGTGGCTAAAATTTCAGTCGCCCTAAACGGCCTGGACAATATTAATACCATTTTAACTGATAATGACGCTGAAAATTATTTAAGCGTGGGCGACATTTCTTTAATTGGCATAACTAAAAATGATTATAATCAAGCCCTGCCCAGTTTGGCTTTGGCGCAAACTAGTTTGACCGCGGCCGAGTCAGTCCAAATTAATGAAAATATAACTAAGGCCCTGGCCGAAACTTTAAGCGCCTTGAATAAAACTTTCAGCGCCTTGAAAGATTGTTATTCCATGTTAGAGGCCAGTCTAGTCGGCTCAGGTTTTACTCAGACCGAGCTTGATACTTATAAAACTAATATTAGCGCCCAGCAGACCGCCGTGAGTACCGGTATAACTTCGGTGCAAACGGCCCAGCATAATTATAATGATTCAATTAATGATTTAAATAACGCGATTTTAAAAGCAAAAAATGATTTAGCCACCGCTCAGGTGGCCGGAGAGCAGAGCCTAACCACGGCTCAAGCCAAGATTGATACCTCTTATATGGCTTGGCAGGTTGCTTTGGCGCAACTAAACCAGCTTAAGGCCGGTACGCGCGATCAAGATATAAGTTTAGCCCGGGCGCAAGTGAGCCAAGCGCAAGCCGCCTTGGGTTTAATCAATAATCAAATTAATAATAATGTCATCAAAGCTCCGACGGACGGGACAGTCACGAAAAAAAATTATGAAGCCGGCGAGCAAGCGTCAAGCGCCAAACCGGTTTTTTCCCTCTTAGGCATAAATAATTTTGAAATAGAAGTTGACGTTTCCGAGGCCGATATAAATAAAGTCGCGGTTAATAATACGGCAGAAATTACGCTTGACGCTTTCGGTGAAGACGTAAAACTATACGGTAAAGTAATTTTTATTGAACCGGCGGAAACGATTATTCAAGAGGTAATTTATTATAAAGTAAAAATAAATTTTGATGGTCAAGGAAAAAATGTTAAATCCGGCATGACGGCCAACGCTAATATAACCACGGCTCGGCGAGACGCAATATTAATCATGCCTTCAAGGGCGGTTATAGAAAGAAACGGCAGCGGTAAAATAGTTCGGCTCTTAGTCGATAAAGAAATAAAAGAAGTTCCGGTTATTATCGGTTTGCGCGGCGATAATGGTTTAGTGGAAGTTTTGTCCGGTGTGAATATCGGTGATGAGGTGGTGACATATATTAAGCAGAGCAATTAATTTTTAAAATTCTAAATTCTAAATCCTAAATTCTAAACAAATCCAAATGGCCAAAATCCAAAATTCTAAATAGTTTTGAATTTAGAATTTATTTTATTAATATGCTGATTCAAGTTCATAACTTGGTAAAAAATTTTGTTAATGATGAAATTGTAACTAAAGTTTTAAACGGTTTGACTTTCAATATTGGCAGCGGAGAATTCGTGGCGATTATGGGTCCGTCCGGTTCGGGAAAATCAACCCTGATGCATATCCTCGGGCTTCTGGATCGCGCCACCATCGGTAAGTATTATCTCTTAGGTAAGGATGTAACTAAATTAAACGATGATGAATTGGCCGATTTAAGAAATCAAAAAATCGGTTTTGTTTTTCAGTCTTTTAATCTTTTGCCGCGCACCACGGTTTTAGAAAATGTTATACTGCCTTTAACTTACGCCAAGCGCAAGGTGGAGCCGATGGCTAGAGCTAAAGAAGTTTTAGAAAGCGTGGGGCTGGGGCATCGTTTAAATTATTATACCAACCAAATTTCCGGCGGCGAGAAGCAAAGGGTGGCGATCGCCCGGGCTTTAGTTAATGATCCGGCCGTGATTTTCGCCGATGAGCCGACCGGCAATCTTGATTCAAAGTCGGGAGTGCAAATAATGGAAATTTTGCAGGAGCTTAATAACCAGGGACGCACCATAATTTTAGTCACTCATGAAACTTATACTTCGGAACATGCCAAGAGAATTATTAAAATAAAAGACGGTTTAATAGTGGATGACTATGAAGTCACGCAGAGGAGAATCGCTCGAGACGGCGTGAGGTTAAAATAATATGTTGGAGTTTTGCAGACAATGCATAAAGGTTTCGACCAAAGCGCTTCTGGCCAATAAAGGCAGAAGCTTTTTAACAATGCTCGGCATAATTATCGGCGTGGCGGCGGTGATTATTATTATGGCCGTCGGGGCTGGAGCGCAGAGTCTGATTATAAATCAAGTTAAATCTTTAGGAACCGATATAATCGGAATTTTACCCGGAGCCTCAGAAGCAGAGGGTCCGCCGGCCACCGTTATGGGGATCGTTATTACCACCCTAACTTATGAAGACGCGCTGGCGCTTAATGATAAAAAAAACGTGCCGAACGTCGTCGATGCCGTGGCTTATTATAAGGGCCTGGGTACGGTCAGTTGGGGGTCAAATTCATACGACACAAATTTAAGCGGTTCAACGGTTGGCTATTTAACCGTCGAGAACGGCGAAGTCAATCAGGGTAGATTCTTTACTAAAGAGGAAGAAGTAAATTTGGCCAAAGTCGTGGTTTTAGGCAGTACGGTTAGAAAAGAGTTATTTGGCGAATCCGATCCAATCGGACAAAAAGTAAAAATTAAGAAACAAAATTTTGAAGTCATCGGCGTCATGAAAGAACGGGGTACGGTGGCTTTTCAGAATAATGACGATCAGGTTTTCATACCGTTAAGAACCATGCAAAAGCTCGTAGCCGGAGTCAGCCACGTCAGTATGATGCGGCTTAAAATTGATAATCAAGCCAACACGATTAGGGCGATGGAAGACATAAAGATTGTTTTGCGCGAGCGCCATGAAATTAATGACCAGAGCGGAGCCAATGACGATTTTACCGTTCGAAGTTCGGCGCAGGCGCTCGAGATGATAACAGTTATTACTAATGCTTTAAAATTCTTTTTAGCCGCCATGGCGGCTTTGTCGTTATTGGTCGGCGGTATTGGCATTATGAATATTATGCTCATGAGCGTTACCGAGAGGACGCGCGAAATCGGCTTGCGCAAAGCCGTGGGCGCGAGTAATAGAAATATTATGTCGCAATTTTTAATGGAAGCTATCAGTATTACATTAACCGGCGGAATAATCGGGATTATTATCGGCAGTATAATTTCTGTTCTGATTTCCATCGGCGCTCGCTTATTAGGCTATAATTGGGATTTAGTGGTTTCACCTTTTTCAATCTTTTTGGCTTTAACAGTTTCGGTCGCCGTCGGCTTAATTTTTGGTTTATATCCGGCTCGTAAAGCCAGCAGACTGCAACCGATAGAGGCGCTTAGGCATGAATGATAAGGTCTCTCTGTCATTGCGGGCTTGACCCGCAATCCAGAGATTTATTTATAGCGCTAAAGTCTGGATTCCGGCTCGCCTTCGGCTTTAAGGCCGGAATGACAATTTTAAATATATGAGTTTTATAACCATTATAAAAATTTCTTTGCGCGCGATTAGAGCCAATAAGCTTAGAACCAGTCTAACCGTTTTAGGAATAGTCATTGGCATCGCCAGCGTGATTATCGTCTATTCGGCCGGCGAGGGGATTAACGGCTTGGTTTATGCTCAGGTTGAATCTTTCGGCGGTACCGATTTAATAGAAACCGAAGTTAAAGCGCCAACGGGCAAAAAGGGCCTGGCAGCGGAACAGCAAAGCGCTATGGCTATTGCTCAAGGAGCGCAGATTACCACCCTGACTTTAAAGGACATGGAAGATGTTAAAAAATTGCCGAATATTAAAAACGCTTATGCGGTGGTGATCGGACAAGAGCAAGTAAATTATAATGAACAGTCAAAAAAATCTTTAATTTTCGGTACGACTGCCAGTTCCATAGAAATAGATAAAACCGAAATTGATTATGGCAGATACTTTACCGATCTGGAAGATAAGTCGCAGATTCCTGTGGCCGTGCTCGGCTATAAAATAAAAGAAAAGCTATTCGGAGATAGCGATCCGCTGGGCAAATATATTAAAATCAGAAAAGTTAAATTTTTAGTAATTGGCGTGGCTAAAGAGCGAGGAGCGGTTATGACGCTTGATTATGACAACTTTGTTTACGTGCCGATTAGAACTTTGCAAAAAAGAATTTTAGGAATTAATAATATTGTCTTCATGATGCACCAGCTTAAAGACGCCGATTTGGCCGATGAAACCGCCGAAGAAGCCCGGCTGATTATCAGAGCCAACCACAATATTGCTTCCCAGCCGTTGGAATTTAAGTCGGGCGAGCCGCTAGTTAGAACTTTAGGCGAAGGCATGACTGATACGAGCAAGGACGATTTTAGAGTGGTAACTATGAAAGAGTCTCTTGGGGTTTTAGACACCGTGACCGGAGCGATTACTTTAATGCTTCTGGCTATCGTGGCCATCTCCTTGGTAGTCGGCGGCGTGGGCGTGATGAATATTATGTACGTTATTATAACCGAAAGAACGGCGGAAATCGGTTTGAGAAAAGCGGTAGGGGCGAAATATAAAGATATTATGTCGCAATTTTTAATCGAGGCTCTGATTATTACCTTGATTGGCGCTCTGGTCGGCATTTTAATCGGCGCCGGCGCATCGTATTTAATTTCGCTCTCGGCAAATTATTATGGGCTTGATTGGAAATTTTCCATCCCGGCCAAGGCCTATTATGTCGCTTTTGGCTTTGCGGTTGTTTCCGGCCTGGGTTTTGGCGTTTACCCGGCCCGCCGGGCCGCGCGTTTAGATCCGATTGAAGCTTTAAGCCGGGAGTAGAATTTGTTGTATCGTGTAAGTTGTGATATAATAATCCCAAGATATGTTAAAAAACACATATTTTGGCAACAAACAAGCAATATGCAGTATATTGAGCTAAAAGAACAATTAAAGAATTTTGAGATATTTAACCTTAATGATCTTAGAAAGATTGAGGGAGATTTTGATTTGCGTCGATTAAATGAATGGCAGAAGAAGAATTACATAAAGAAAATTCGACAAGGTTTTTATATTTTTTCCGATCTGGAAATAAATGAGCAGACACTTTTTATAATTGCCAATCGTCTTCATGAACCATCATACATCTCGCTCGAGATGGCCTTATCTCTTTACGGACTTATTCCGGAAGCCGTCTATGGCATTACCTCTGTCACGTCGCAGAAGACTAAGGCATTAAAGACTCCTATCGGCGACTTTATCTATCGGCACGCCAGGCCGGAACTTTTATTCGGCTATGAGCTTCGGGAACACGGCGGGCATCATTATCGGCTAGCGGAAATAGAAAAGGCAGTCCTTGATTACCTTTACTTCAATTCAAAGATTGAGGATGAAGAATCTTTTAAGGGCATCCGTTTTAATGCCGCCGAGTTTAAGGCAAGAGCAAACCTGGAAAAGTTTAATAAGTATCTCGCGGCCTTCAACAGCCAGGCGCTAATGAAGCGGGCGAAGAAATTTTTAACATATATTAACCATGCTTAGCCTCAAAAATATAGAACAATATTATCCTGATAATGAAAGGTCTTTTAAGAAAAATATTTTAAGAGAATATTTGCAATACAAAATTTTGGAAATAATTTTTAATTCAAAGTACGCGCGGGAGGTAATATTTCTCGGCGGCACGGCTTTAAGAATTATCTATAACAACAATCGATTTTCCGAAGATCTTGATTTTGATAATTTTACTCTGACCGAAGAACAATTTGCCGACCTCGCGAACGAGGTGAAGAAAGGACTTGAGCTTCAGGGCTATGAAGTTGAAATCAAAAATGTATTTAAGGGCGCGTACCGTTCATATATAAAGATGCCGAATGTCTTATTTGATAATGATATGTCAAGCCTGAAAGAAGAAAAAATTATGATTCAAATTGATACTGCCCCGCACGCTTTTAATTATAAGAAGGACACGAAGATTCTCAATAAATTTGATGTTTTCACCCAAATTTTTACGACGCCGATAGACATTCTTTTATCCCAGAAAATTTACGCCGCGCTTAATCGTTCTCGGGCTAAGGGCAGAGATTTTTTTGACATGGTTTTTCTATTTCCCCTGACCAAGCCAAACTATGAGTATTTGGACAAGAAACTTGGCATAAAAAATGGCCGGGAATTAAAAGAAGCCCTGCTCGCGAAGACGGCGGATCTGAATTTTGACGATTTGGCCAAGGACATTGAATCTTTTCTTGTGAAGGGCCAGGATAGTAAAAAGGTGAAACTGTTTAGAGAATATATAAGTTCATTGTCCCTGGATTGACATGAATATAGACAAAAAATTTGTTGTATTTATTTTAGTTTCTTAGATGTTTGTATAATAAAATGAAATACACAATAATTGTTTGCTGAAAATTATGCCGGAAAAAATTGAACAAATAAAGACTAATTCGGAGCCGAAAAAGCCGGAGATTTCTTTGAAGCCCGAAGATATGACCGGGAAATTTGATGTTGATGAAATAAAGAAAAAAGAAGCAATTCAGGAAAGAGCAAAAATAACGTTAATTGAAAGTTTGTCTAGGGGATATATTAATTATAGAGAAGAGAATCTTGAAGGCGTGGACCATATTCGATCTGATGAAGATGAAGACGGTAGGTATAACGATAATTATTCAGACGATGATTCACAGGATCCGTGGACTGATATACCCGCTAGCGTTAAATTTTCACCAGAAGTCTATGAAGCTGCTACACAGGGAATGTTTATGTGCTTCTCTAATGGAGACGTTGATCGTGGCCTCAAGATTAAAAATGTTTTCACAATGCCATATGTAGCTATTCTGTCTCCAGAAGGAATCAGCAGTATTAAAAAGGCATTGGAATATTCTTTGTCACATGACAATACTGACGATGTACTCAAAATTGTAACTGCATTTCTTGTTCCGAATAATATTAAAATTCCTATTTTAAAAGATACCCAAGAGGCTTTAGGCAGGAACGTAGTGACCACTCTCCTATCTAATGGGTATGTTGATAGTGCTATCGAGGTAAAAGAAAAGCTCTGTCTTTCCGCTCAAATTGTTTCCTCGCCGGAAGTTCAAAGGGCGGTTAGGGAGAAGATGCTCGACATTCTTTCTGAGGACTATATTGAGTTAGTGAGGGTTATAAAGCTTTCAGATGCTTTTTCTTTTCCTTTTGAAGACCTTGTAAAGGTTGGTAAGGAGGGAATGGTGTCTCAGTTATCAGGAATATCATCAAGAAATCGTCGCACATCTTACCGTAATGATTATCGAAACGCCCTGAGAATTAAGGAAGAACTTAAACTTCCGGACGAAGTTCTTCTCTCTCCAGAGGTGCAAGATGCGGCAAGAGATACGGTTGCGAGACTGCTGTCAGATGGGTCAGCAGAAGATGCGAAGAATGTCCTAGACAAATTTTCTCTTTCCGCGAGTGCCCTTGCATCTCCAGAAATTCAGCAAGCAGCAAAAATTTCAATAATCAGGTGTTTGAATAGCGATGCTTATGATGTTGTTAAGGACGCCCTGAATATAAAAAGCACATTCGCAGTTTCTGATGAGACTTTTACCTCTCCAGAGATTCAAGGCGCGGCTAAAAAGATAGTGGTCACTATATTGTCCAAAGGAAACTATAGCTATATTGAGTCTGCGGTTGAAGCTGTGCTAGAAATTAAGAAAAAGTTTTTGCTATCAGCAGAAGAAGTGCAGAATGCGGCTAAAGAAGGAGTGAGGTATCGCTTGTCTGACGGGGATGTAAGGAGAGCTGTTGAAATCAGAGATAAGTTTGCGGTTCCGGTTGATTTTGTTTCAACCCCAGAGATTCAAAATGCGGCAAAGGTTGGTATGATTAAATGTTTATCAAAAGGAGAAGCTGATAAAGCCGTCAAAATAAAAGACCAGTTTTCAATTCCTTCTGAATTCTTTCTGTCACCGGAAATCCAAAAAGCTGCAAAAGGAGCAATTGTAAATCAAGTTTCAAGTGCATACATTGATGATAATTATTTTAAGCGGATCGAAGAGATTAGAGATAAGTTTTCAGTTTCCACTGAGTTTATTTCGTCTCCCGAAACTCAACAGGCGGCTAAAGATAGAGTAATTAAATGTTTGCAGGGAGAGGGCGATAGATTTACTAGACGTCTTCATGATGCCATTCGAATTAAGGATGAAATTCCACTTTCGGCGGAAGTTGTATCTTCCCCGGAGATTCAAAATGCCGCCAAAATATTCATAGTGAATGAACTGTCAAAGGGGAATATCAATGAATCTCGAAAAACCCAAGGCCGATTTGCCGTGCTTCCCGAAC
The DNA here is from genome assembly GCA_030650415.1 of bacterium. Classification (GTDB taxonomy): domain Bacteria; phylum Patescibacteriota; class Patescibacteriia; order Patescibacteriales; family GWC2-42-12; genus GWC2-42-12. Next base: position 27,933 of record JAUSEG010000034.1, read on the forward strand.
TCATGCTACAAGCCGCCAAGGAGGGGATGATGGCTTTACTACGTAACGGAAATATTTATGAAGCCAGTAATGTAAAAGGTGAATTTTCTATTACGACGGAATCAATTTCTTCTCCCGATGTTCAAGAGGCAACAAAAAAAGGAGTAGCGAAGTGTCTAGCGGATGGAGAGGTTGAGCGCGCTCTGGAAATGCAAGAAAAATTCTTGCTTCCTATTGAGGTGATGATGCAAACTGCTAAGGAAGAAATGATAAAAGATTTATTGTTTGGAACTAATAAAATTGATATTGCAGTCAAAATAAAAAATGGATTCCATTTTTCTGCTGAAATTATTTCTTCTGTTGAAGTCCAGGAAGCGGCTAAAAAAGGAATGCTGGCTTGGGTATTGAACGGATATGTTGATAGGGAATATTTTAGTCGTATCGCTGCAATCAGAGAGGAATTTTCTCTTCCCACCGATTTTATCTCTTCCCCAGAGGTTCAAAGCGCCGCAAAAGCCGGAATAGTTAAATGTTTATCAATTGAAAATATAGATTATGCTTTAAAAATCAGAGATGTATTTTCTCTTTCAAATGATGATACTGAAAAAGCCGCTACGGAAGGAATGCTCGCTCGACTTACGAGTTCTAAGCGCGGTGATAAATTGATTGACGACGCAATAAAAATTAAGGACAGTTTTTCTCTTTCGGCTGAAGCCTGCCGAAAAGTTGCTAAAGAAGCTATGTCACAGAAGTTGGAGAGTGGTGGTATTGAATACGCAATAAAAATACAAGAGCAATTCGCTCTTTCTGCTGGAGATATATCGGAAGCTTCAAAAAAAGCTTTTTTGAAATGTTTAGCTGAAAATAAAACGGAAACGGCAGAGAAAATCAGAGAAAAATTCAAAGTAAGCGTTAATAGTGAAGATATATTCGAGGTTATTCCTGAGATACGAACACTACTAGCTTCTCTGAGAGATATTTCTCCTGAATTTGCTACACAAGCAGAAAAGACGCCGGATCTGTTGTTAAGTCTTTTAGAATTTAGAAATAACCCAGACAGTATCCTCAATGTTGCAAAAGAAAATCCTTTCCTTTTGGATGCGATTGCCAACAATCCACGATTCGGTTCCCGACTTCTCGTTAAGTATCGGCAGTTTGATGTTGCTGCAAAAGAGAACATAAAAACTCAATTTGCTTTCAAAAAAAAGATTATGGCTGAACATCCGGAGATTGATCCGCAATCGGTTGAATTCCGCATGTTGATGCAAGATGCGCTTAAGGAGTATGGAAAAAACAAAGAAGTTGTTGAGGAAATTGATGAAAGGGGAATAAATTCAGATCGTTGGCTTAATTATGATGAGACCGCTTATTTTAATCTTGGCTCTAATGAAAATACTTTGGCTTTTTCCGAAGTAATAACAACGCCAATCGCAAGAATTAAGGAAACAATTGATACCTATGCCTACACTATAAAAGATGTGCTTAAGGAATACCGCGAGGAATTACTTAAATTTGAAATTAAACTGGGAGCAAGCGAAGCGCCGACGGAAGAATTGCAAAAGATGATGACGGCTCTGGAAAAAGCGCGTCTTTTGCCAGCAAATTGGAAAGATAAAAACGGCAAGACTAGAGATAAAGTAATTTTTGGCATAGAAAAAGGAATTGAAAATTTGAAATCAAAGTCATCGCAGGAGCGGAAAGGCGTGCTTTGGGAAAAACTCTTGGCTGACGTGGCCTCATTCCAGCGTCTTAAGGACGATGTATTCAAATCCCAAGAAATTTTTGTTGCCACAGAAAAAGAACTTGGGGATGCTCTCTCGGAAAAAATTCCATCGGGAAAAAAGATACAGGATATTAAGCGAAAAATAGCTACCGCGAAGGAAGACTTACGCAGTAAGTTTATGGTAATGGAACGCCGTATTGAGGATTTTAGAAAAAATCTTGAATATATGATTGCTCCAGCTTTGGGTACTATTCGCGCTGTTGCTCTTATACAAGAGATAAATACGAAACTCGCTGAACAATTCAACCACTTTGATGCCGACCGAAGTATGCTTAAAAATCTTTTCTCTCCGCAATCTAATAAAACGAAAGAAGAAATGGAGAGTCGGCCGATGAGTATTTTTGTTTGGACCAGAAATCCAGATATTGACTTATATCAAGGGAATTACTCACTTTGTTGTGTTCGGATAGATAGTGAATATCACGGAGCAGAATCTCCGATAGCAGATTATAATACCGATCTTGGCATTCAAATTGTAAATATTTGGGATGAAACAAAGAATGAACCGATAACCGCGGCTTGGTGCTGGCTCGGCGAGGACGAAGACGGCAAGCCGGCCTTAATTGTTGATAATATAGAATGCAATACGCTTTTTAGCGCCAATTTTTCCGAACAGCTGACAAAAGAGCTTTTTAAATATCTTGAGGGTTATGCTAAGGCCATTGGTGTTAAAAAAATCGTTCTTGGCAAGGCGAATAATGATATGCCTACGGCCGGAGAACTTTCTAAAATGGCTGATAATGATGGAAAATATAGCAAAATAGGCGGAGCGAATAGATCGGACGGCTACTTCTTAGAAGCAGAAGATGTAAATGTCAAAATAGTTTGGGAGAAAGGTAGGAAGGCGAAAGTGAAAAAAGAAATTAAGGAAAAATTAAATGCCGAGAGAATTGTCTTTAATGAAGTAAATACGCAAGCTCTGCTTGAAGATGATTTTAGTTCAATGCGCGATCTTGAACGCAGAATCTATGCGAATGATGTTGAACTTATACAAGGCCAAGAGCTTGTTCAAGACATTAAAGACGGCAATGGTTTAGAATACTCGGTGGCAATTTGGGGTGTGGCTCCCGGTAGCACAAAAAAAGAAATGATTGCTTACGCTGTCGCCGTAGAAGATGAGACAGATGAAGGAGATAAATCAGTCTATCTTGAGGACATTGCTGTCGTGCCAGAAGCCCAACGGCAAGGTATTGGCTGGAAACTGATTCAAGCGATGATTGGCAGGTTGCAAGAAAAAGCCAGCAGTGAAAGCAAGCCGGTGCTTTTTGACATGCATCTTCGACCAAATTCTCTTTCTATGTTTGACGCGCACCGAGAGGAATTCGTGGAAATGGGCATTACGCAAATAGAAGATGTTCTGGTTCCTGATTATTATGGTGATGGTGATGACGCGGTGTATAGAGTATATGAGGTATCACCGAGCCGGGTTTAATAAAAAAAGAAAATCTGGATTCCCGCCTGCGCGGGAATGACAAAATTTTTTATTTATGTTCCACTTGTCAAAATCAAAACACATAAATTTTGTCGCCTTGCAGCAAATGGCCGATAAGCTGGCCAATGGTTTTCCCTTGGTCAGCCAGCGCCGGCGCTTAAGCAAAATTTATAAAATTTTAAAATATTTTTGGCTGGCCATAATCGCTCTGGGTTTAACCGCGTTAATTTTATTTTCAGCTGAGATTTTAAGCTTAAGAGAGCTTATCAGCCAAGCTGCTAAAGGTCAGGCCAATTTAGAGCAAGCCGTTATTTTAAGCCAAGCTGATAAATTAAGCGCAGCCATGTCCCTGGCCGCGGCCGCTCAGAATAATTTTGATTTTTCTATCAGCCAGCTTGGCGAAATCAAAGATAATCATTTTGTAAATAAAATTGATTTTATTTTAAGTCAGCTTAATGATATTGAGAGCCTATTAATTACCGCCCAATTTTTAAGCAAAGCGGTTTATAGCGGCGCGAATTTCGGCTTGAGCCTCGAAAAGATGCTTCAAGGCGATAAGAAATTAAACTTTTCAAAATTCAGCCCGGAAGAAAGACATAAGCTTTTAGGCAAAATATTTGAATCGGCTCCGGAATTAAACGGCATTAAAGCCGATCTGGATTTAGCTTATTTAAATTTAGAACAGGTTAATCTGACCGGAGCGCTTTTTCCTTTAAAGGAAAAAGCTGAACAAATAAAAAATCAAATTTATGATGTCAGATTAATTTTGGCCAAAGCCGTACCGATATCGCAACTCTTACCCGCGCTGGCCGGTTATCCGGAGAAGGCCAAGTATCTGGTGATGTTGCAAAATAATGACGAATTAAGGCCAACCGGAGGATTTTTGGGAACCTATGGAATTCTAGAGATTCAGGATGGCGAGATAGTTAATTTTGATACTCATGATATCTACCATCTTGACATGCCGGTTAAAGATAAAGTCAATGTTGTTCCGCCCGAACCGATTAAAAAATATTTAGTGCCAAAATGGTATTTGCGCGACGCTAATTGGTCGCCGGATTGGCCGACGTCGGCGCGGCAGATCGATTGGTTTTATCAAACGGAAAGCCGTTTAAACCCGGCGGCGGAAAAAGTTTCCGAATTTAACGGTGTGTTAGCCTTAACTCCGAAATTAATTACTGATTTTTTAGAAATAATCGGGCCGGTAACGATTGAAGGACAAAGTTATAACCAAGCCAATTTTCAAGACTTGCTGCAATACCGGGTGGAAAAAGGGTATCTGGATTTAGGTGTTTCGTCCTGGCAGCGAAAAGAAGTTATTAGCGAAATAGCTAAAGAATTAAAAAACAGAATTTTTGATTTACCGCCGGCCGGCTGGTTTAAAGCCATTAATGTCGTATTGGATAATTTGACTACAAAAAATTTGCTGCTTTATTTAGCGGATAGCCAATTAGAAGATATTACGGTAGCCAATGGCTGGGGCGGGGAGATAAAAGACGTAGCCGGCGACTATTTAATGGTGGTAGACGCTAATTTAGGCGCCCTAAAAACCGACGCTAGTTTAAACCGCAGTTTGAAATATGAAGTTAGCCAAGGTGTTAACGGCTTATTTTCCAAATTAACCATTGGCTACGCCCATCACGGCCAGCCCGACTGGAAAACCAGCGCCTATAAAAGTTATACCAGAATTTACGCGCCTCTAGGCAGCCAGTTGATTAAAATTAGCGGCTACGAGTTGAAGCAAATTGATATTGGCAGTGAAGCAGGTAAAACTTGGTTTGGTTTTTATCTTGAGATTCAGCCGGGTAAAATAAAAAATTTGACGGTTGAATATAAATTACCGGCGCTGGTTGCCGCATCCAAAAATTATGAGCTTTACCTGCAAAAGCAGCCAGGTAAAGAAATTAATGAGACTATAGTTGACTTAAGCTTTCTAAATGATATAAAATCATATAGTCCGGCCAGCTTGTCTACGCAGAAAATAAGTTCGGGCAGGCTTAAGTGGGCAGGGGATTTAAGCATAGATAGAAGCTTTGAGGTAAGGTTTTGATATTTTTACCTGTCATTGCGAGCTTGACCCGCAATCCAGGAGTAAAACATAAGAATACTAATAATTGACATTTTTACTATTAAATTCTGGATTCCGGCTCGTAGGCCGGAATGACAAATGATATGTTCATCAAACGCATCGGCATTGATTTAGGCACAACCTATACTCTAGTCCATGTTCCAAAACGCGGTATCGTTATTAATGAGCCAAGCGTGGTGGCGATTTCTTTAATTGACAGAAAAATTTTAGCCGTCGGCAACGAAGCCAAGGATATGCTGGGCCGAACCCCTGATACGATTGTCGCCATAAAACCGTTGAAAGACGGCGTGATCGCTGATTATCGCACAACCGAAGCCATGCTTCGATATTTTATTAATAAAGCTTTGGGCGGTATAAGGTTATTCAGGCCTGAGGTTATGGTGGCTGTACCGGCCGGCATAAGCTCAACCGAACGGCGGGCTGTAGTAGACGCTACTATCGCCGCCGGAGCCAGGGCTGCTTATATTATTAAAGAGCCGATCGCCGCGGCCATCGGCGCGGATATTCCCATCGGCTCGGCCTCCGGGCATATGATCGTTGATATCGGCGGCGGTACGGCCGAAATGGCGGTTATTTCCTTGGGCGGAATAGTGACCGCGACTTCGGTTAGGATCGGCGGCAATAAATTTGATGACGCGATTCAGGAATTTATCAGGCGCAAATATAATCTAGCGATTGGCGAGAGAACGGCCGAGGAAGTCAAAATTAAAATCGGCAGCGCTTTATATTTAGAAGATAAATTAACCATGGAAATACGCGGCCGCGATATGATAACCGGCTTGCCGAGAAGCATAACCGTAAATTCCGATGATGTAACCGAAGCGATTCAAAATGAGTTGGAAGCTATAATCAATTCGGTAAAAAGAGTTTTGCAGGAGACGCCGCCGGAATTAGCCGCTGATATTATGGATAAGGGCATGGTTCTATCCGGCGGCAGTTCGCTTTTAAGAAATATTGATCAATTGCTTTCACGCACCACCGATGTTCCGGCCTATGTTGCCGATGAAGCCGCGCTCTGCGTGGTAAAAGGCACCGGCATCGCTTTAGAAAATTTGGAATCATATAAGAGATCAATTTTTGCGACGAAATAGAATATCAAAAAATTTTCAATTTTCAATTTTCAAACAATTTTCAATGAATTAATTTTCAATTTAGTAAAACTTTTTAGAAATAATTGGAAATTAAGGCATTAAATCATTGTTTAGAAATTGAAAATTAGAAATTTAAAATTATGGTGATAGGCATTGACGCCAGCCGGGCTAACCGAGAGTTTAAGAGCGGCACCGAATGGTATTCATATTATTTAATTAGAGAACTGGCTAAAATTGATTCAACCAATCAATATGTTTTATATAGCGATCAGCCGCTAACGGGCGGACTGGCTGATTTGATGGATGAAGGCGGCGAAGCTGGCGGCGAGATTAAAATGGAAAACGGCTACCAGAAAATTATGAGTCCGCATAATAATTTCAAGGCCAAAATTTTAAATTGGCCTCCGGCTTTTCTTTGGACGCAGATTCGCTTGTCTCTGGAAATGCTTTTTTACCCGCCCGAAGCGCTCTTTATTCCGTCTCATACTTTGCCGGTCGTTCATCCTAAAAAGTCCGTGGTCACAATCCATGACATCGGTTTTGAACGTTTGCGAGAAGTATATAGTTCAGATAAAATCGGATCCGGCCGCGGTTCAGCCAGCATTTTTTTTGATTTTTTGGCTAAGCTGTTTACTGTAGGAGAATTTCGTTCCAACATACTGGATTACCATAGCTGGTCGACTAAATTTTCGTTAAAACACGCGAAAAAAATTATCGCGGTTTCTAAGTTTACCAAGCAAGAGCTAATTGATGTTTACCCTGCCTACCGGCAGGCAGGTGGCGCGCCGAGTTCTAAAATCGAAGTAATCTATAACGGTTTTAACGCCGATTTATATAAGCCGGTTAATGATAAACAAAAAATCAATCGGGTTTTAGATAAATATGGCATTAAAGCTCCTTACATTTTTTATGTCGGACGGCTGGAAAAGAAAAAAAATATCGCCAGATTGGTTAATGCTTTTGTTAATCTGAGGGAGAAATATAAAGAGCTTAATCATAAATTGGTCTTAGTGGGGAACGCCGGCTTAGGTTTCGAGGAAGTTAAATATATAATAGAAGAATTTGATTTTAACAGCGAAGTAATTATTACCGGCTGGGCGCCGGAGGAAGATTTGCCTTATATCTATAGAGGAGCCTCGCTCTTTGTTTTTCCTTCTCTCTATGAAGGTTTTGGCATCCCTTTACTGCAAGCCATGGCTTCGGGCGTGCCTATCGTTGCTTCTGATATACCCGCAGTCTCGGAAATAACCGCCGGTTCGGCCTGGCTTTTTAATCCTAGAGACAGGCGCGATATGGCTGAAAAAATCGCCGAGGTTTTATTGGATAATAAGTTGGCCGAGGATTTAGCCGGCAAAGGCAAAATCAGAGTGGAAAACTTCAGTTTAAATAAGTGCGCCAGAGAAACTTTGGCGGTTATAGAAAAAATATAAATTTTTATTGTCATTGCGAGGAGCCTGTAATCAGGCGACGCGGCAATCTCACGTATGTCTATATTTTATTAAACTTGCCATAATGTAATTATGATTATTCTATACCGTTCGTGAGATTGCTTCGCTCCCCGGCGGTCGCTCGCAATGACAGAGGTTTTGTGTTATAATAAAGATGTTATTTACCCCGTTAGATAGCATCTTTATTTAATTGGGTAAATTTTGTATTAATATTTCTAGCTATAAAATTTTTATGCGGAAGTTATCGGTAATATCTAATGGGGTGAGAAAAAAATCGACATCTTTTTTTAATATTTTTTTAATTGGGATGATTATATCTCTTGGTTCATTGTTTTTCATCGGACAAAACGCCTTTAGCGATAATGAAAACAATTATACGGCCGATGAAATATTAGTGAAATTCAAGTCGGTTGAACAGCCGAAAATTATTAAGGTAAACACGGCTGATTTTTATAAAAAATTAAATTATTATAAGAATTTATCCGAGGTTGAATACGCCGAGCCGGATTATCTTTATTGGGCGTCCATAATGCCGTCCGACACCTATTTCAGCAATCAGTGGCATTTGCAAAAAATTAAAGCCATCTCGGCCTGGGACATCGTTCGCGAAAGTCCGGACACTGTTATTGCCATTATTGATTCCGGCGTGCAAATAGATCATCCGGATTTAGCGAGCAATATCTGGGTAAACAGAAAAGAAATTTCCGGCAACGGCATTGATGATGATAAAAACGGCTTTATAGATGATGTAAACGGCTGGGATTTTGTTAATAATTTGCCTGATCCGGCGCCTAAATTTAAAGAAGGCTTTACTGAAGATGGGATTTTACATGGTACAATTATTGCCGGCATTGCTGCCGCTTCGGGAAATAATGCCGCCGGCGTGGCCGGAGTAACTTGGTCGGCGCGATTAATGCCGCTTAAAGTTTTGGATGATAAAGGCGAAGGCAGTTCATCAAAAGTTATAAAAGCTATTGATTACGCCATAGCCAACGGCGCCAATATAATTAATTTGAGTTTTGTCGGCTCTGGCTATAGCAAGAGCTTGGACGAGGCGATTAAACGCGCTTATGACGCCGGTTTGATTGTAGTAGCGGCCGGCGGCAACGAGGTTAATCAGGGCGACGGCTATAATTTAGATCAAGTTCCCATATATCCGGCCTGCTTAGACGGAGTTAATGGTGAAAATCGAGTAGTCGGGGTGGCCGCCACCGACACGATTGATCAAAAAGCGCCATTTTCAAGTTTTGGCAATAAATGCATTGATATTTCGGCGCCCGGTATCAGTATTTTTAGCACCGTCGTATATTCGCCGACAAACTATATTAACGATCAGCCCTTTAATAAATATTATGATGGCTATTGGTCGGGTACTTCGGTGGCCGTACCTATGGTAAGCGCCGGCTTGGCGTTAATTGAAACCGCCAATCCCGGATTAAACCGAGATGAAATATTAAAAATATTGTTTAGAACCGCTGATGATATAAATCGATTAAACCCCAATTATTTAAATAAGCTGGGTAGCGGACGGATTAATCTTTTAAGCGCAGTCGCGGAAGCGAGAAATGTTTTAAAAAATAAATCGGAAAAACTTTTAATTGCTCCTCAAAAAGGTTTAGAGAGTTTAATAAAAATAACCGATCAAGACGGCTTGGTTCTAAAAGAATTTTTAGCTTTTGACAAAAAATTTAAAGGCGGAGTGAGTTTGGCTTCCGGTGATATAAATGGCGACGGTTTAGAAGAAATCATTGCCGCGGCCGGCCCGGGCGGCGGCCCGCACATAAAAATTTTTAATTTAAATGGCGACTTGAAAAATCAATGGTTTGCTTTTAAAAATAATTTTCGCGGCGGAGTTAGGGTAGCTTCAACCGATGTTAATCATGACGGAAAAGACGAAATAATCGCGGTTCAAGGGCCTGGCGGCGACTCGGAAGTAAAAATATTTAACGAACGCGGCCAACTCTTAGGCTCGTTTTATGCTTATGACAATAAATTTAATGGTGAACTTAATCTCGCTACCGGCGATATCGACGGCGACGGAGAAGAGGAGATTGCCATCGGTTTGGGCATAGGAAAAATTCCCGAAGTCAGAGTTTTTAAGGCCATCGGCGTTATGCAAAGCCAATTTTTGGCTTATCCGAAAACTTTTCGCGGCGGGGTCAGAGTGGCGATAGTTAAGGTAGGAGGCGGTCTGCAGAAAAATCGAGCGCAAATCGTAACCGCTCCGGAAAGCGGCGGCGGTCCGCATGTTAAATTTTTTGATAAAAAAGGCAGCCTATTATCGCATTTTTTTGCTTTTAACAGCAATTTTCGCGGCGGCGTCAATCTGGCTGAGGCTGATATAAATAACGATGGGCTGGATGAAATAATCGCATCGGCCGGTCCGGGCGGCGCGCCCCATGTCAGAGTTTTTGAAGCTAATGGCAAAATCATCGGATCGTTTTACGCTTATGAAGAAAATATGAGCGGCGGAGTTAATTCGAGCAGCATAAAAATATTAAAATGAAAAAATAAACTTTAAGATTTTTAATAATAACTTAAATTATATGTTTAAACGAGCTATTTTTGACAAACCGAACGTTTTAGTAACCGGCGGAGCCGGCTTTATTGGTTCGCATTTGTGCGATCGGCTGATTACCACCAATAAAGTTATCTGTTTGGATAACTTTTCAACCGGAGACGAGATGAATATCGATCATCTGCTGGCCGATCCTAATTTTGAATTTATAAAACATGATATAACCGAGCCCTTTGATTTAGAAGCCATGCCGGAACTGCAAAAATTTAAGGTCCAATTTCAAGGTATCCAAGAGATTTATAATTTAGCCTGCCCGACATCGCCCAAGAACTTTAATAAAAACAGAATTCCCACGATTTTAGCTTCGTCATATGGCTTAAAAAATACGCTTGATTTGGCAGTGCGGTTTAAAGCTAAGTTTATGCATTTTTCTTCATCCGTAGTTTACGGACCAAGAAAAAATAATCCGGCCAGAGTAAGAGAAAGCGAAACCGGCAAGGTTGATTTTCTGTCGGAGAGAGGCTGTTACGACGAAGGCAAGAGATTTTCCGAAACTATGGTAGAAAATTACCGCCAAGTTTATGGCATAGATTCCAAAATAATCCGCTTGTTCCGGGTCTATGGCCCGCGCATGAAATTAAATGAAGGCAATTTAATTCCGGATTTTATAAATAGCGGTTTGGATAATTCCGACTTGGTCATTCCGGGCGATAAGAATTTTTCTACTTCACTCTGCTATGTTGATGATTGCCTAGATGCCGCTCTAAAATTAATGGCTAGCGATTTAAACGGGCCGGTTAATATCGGTTCCGATATTGATATAAACTTAACTAAAATTTGTGAAATTATAATAAAGATTCTTAAATCAAAGTCTAAAATAAAATATTCAGACAGGCATTTCTTTATTACGGAGTTATGCTTGCCCTACATAACTAAAGCCCGCGAAGAATTGGGCTGGATGCCGATCGTTACCATGGAAAACGGCTTGGAAAAAACTATTAACGATCTTAGAGCTTCAAAGGGCTTAAAAACCGTAGTTCAGAAATATTAATATGAGTTATACTATGAAAGTTTTTTGTGTTATTCCGGCTTTTAATGAGGCTAAAAATATAAAGAAGGTGATTGATGAAGTTAAACTGATGGTGGATAGGGTAGTGGTGGTTGATGACGGATCAACGGATGAAACTTATAATTTATCCAGAGCCGGCGGCGCGACCGTTTTAAAGCATATAATTAACCGCGGACAAGGCGCGGCTCTGCGAACCGGCGTGGAGTATAGCTTGATGAACGGCGCCGATATTATCGTCCACTTTGACGCTGACGGTCAATTTTTAAGCCAAGATATATCTAAGGTTATCAAGCCGATAAAAATTGGCGCGGCCGACGTAGTCTACGGCTCGCGTTTTTTACCGGTTTTTAGCGAGGCCGAAGGGAAGGCTAAAGGTAAAACAGCCATGCCTCTTATAAAAAGGTATTTTATTATGCCTTTAGCCAGGGCCGTTAATAAAATATTTTTTAAAATTAATTTAACTGATCCGCAGAGCGGTTTTAGAGCCATGTCGGCCAGAGCCGCGCGCCAGGTAGTTTGGCAACAGGATAGAATGGCGCATTGCTCGGAGATAATGCTCGAAGTTAAAAAAAATAACTTGCGAGTTACAGAAGTTTCGATTAGAGTAATTTATCATAATTTTGGCCAAAGTTTTTTCGGCGGTTTTAAAATATTAAAAGATTCATTTATCGCCAGGCTGGTTAATTAATAATTTAACATATGACACAACAACTTATTGCTTTAATAATTATCGCTTGGTTTATTTCCCGCCTGGTTTGGCAAAAGAAAAAAAATCATATTGGCGCCAATGAATTTATATTTTGGTTGATATTCTGGCTGATTGCCGTTTGTTTAATTATTTTTTTGAAATCGATTGATAGAATAGTCTCCGGTTTGGGTTTTTCCGGTTCCGGTATTGAAGTTTTACTTTATTTAAGCGTGGCCATATTATTTTATTTTATTTTCCGTTTAAGGCTGAGATTTGAAAAAATTGAAAAAGATCTGACAAAAATCGTTAAAAACATCGCTTTAAAAGATAAATAATACTTTAAAAACTTTTTTAGAAAAGGTATCAAGTTAAAATTAATATAATGAAAATCGCGCAAATCGTTTGCACTTTTCCGCCTTATCGAGGCGGGATTGGCAACAGCGTTTATAATATTTCCGATGTACTTTCCGATTTAGGCCATGAAGTTACGGTTTTTACGCCGGAATATGCTTATGCTGATGAGGAAAATAAATTTGCCGATCAACTGACTGAAGCTGAAGGTAAGTTTACTATTCGGCGCTTAAAGCCGATATTTAAATTTGGCAACGGCGCTTTCATACCGCAACTCTTTTTTAAATTGAATGATTTTGACATTGTGCATTTGCACTATCCGTTTTATGGAGCGCTTAAAGCGGTATTATTCAGAAAGTTGTTGTCTGGTAAAAAAATGAAGTTGATGCTTCATTATCATATGGATAATAAGGCGGAAGGGTTTAAGGGTTTTATTTTTTGTTTGTATAAGGCTTTACTTTTGCCGATTCTTGTTCGAGCCGCTAATATAATAACCTGCGCTTCGCTTGATTATATAAAGCACTCAAATTTGGAAAAATATTATCGCCTTAAGCCTGATAAATTCAGGCAAATTTCTTTCGGTGTTAACCTTGATCAATTCGTTACTTATCATGATAATTTGAACGATGATCGCCGGCATAAAGTCTTGTTGTTTGTCGGCGGGCTTGATCAGGCTCATTATTTTAAAGGCTTGGAAAATTTAATTAGGGCTTTAGCCGAAATTATTAAAAATCCGAAATTCAGTTCGACGATTTTAAACGTCGTCGGCAGCGGAAATTTGCTTGAATATTATAAAAAGATCGCTTTAGATTTGGGCGTAGAAAAATTGGTTTTTTTCCATGAAATGGTTGATAACAGCAAATTGGTTGATTTTTATAATTATTGCGATTGCTTAGTTCTGCCATCCATAAATCAATCAGAGGCCTTTGGCTTGGTTTTACTGGAAGCTATGGCTTGTTCCAGGCCGGTGATTACTTCAAATTTGCCCGGTGTCAGAGGGGTTTTTAAAAATAGGAAGCAGGGCCTGCTTGTAGAGCCTGATAATATTAAAGATTTAATTAAAAAAATACAAATAGTTTTGGGGGACAAAAAAAAGGCCAAGGAAATGGGTTTGGCCGGCAGGGAATTAGTAGAAAAAAAATATACTTGGGTAAGGGTTGGAAAAAGGCTCGATTCAATTTATTATCATGTAAAATTTAATCCTTTGCTGTAAAGTTTAATCTGTCATTGCGAGCGACCGAAGGGAGCGCGGCAATCTCTGGCATTGTCATTCCGGCCTCCGAGCCACTAGTGTTGCGTTAGAATTAATTTGACATTAATTTTAACCAATAAAATTAGCACTTTTATGAAAAATAATTTGTTTACGATTTCAATTGAGATTTAGAATTTCAGTTGCTAATGTTAAACAAAAATTTCCTAAAAACT
>JAUSEG010000038.1 GCA_030650415.1 bacterium
CGTCGATGTGGACTCTTGGAGGAGATCAGCCTGTTATCCCCAGAGTAACTTTTATCCGTTGAGCTTCCGCCGTCCTATATCGTACGGTCGGATCACTAAGTTCCGCTTTCGCGACTGCTTGACTTGTAGGTCTCGCAGTAAAGCTGGCTTGTGCCTTTACGCTATCTCCCGGGTTTCCATTCCGGGATAGCCAACCTTTGTAAACGCCTCCGTTACCTTTTGGGAGGCATCCGCCCCAGACAAACTACCCACCAGATACTGTTCCCAGTCCGGATTCACGGACAAGGGTTAGAATTAAAAGCACACAAGGGTGGTATCTCACTGGCGTCCGCCTTGCGGCGAACTCCCACCTATTCTGAACATGCGCGCCCCTAACTCAATATCAAGCTATAGTAAAGCTTCACGGGGTCTTTTCGTCCAACTATGGTTAATGAGCATCTTTACTCATCTTGCAATTTCACCGAGTCCTTCGTTGAGACAGTATTCAAGTTGTTATGCCATTCGTGCAGGTCGGAACTTCATTTAATGATTTTTTCATCATGATGCTTGTTTTTATTCCTGAACATTTTTACAGGACTCCATATCGCTATGGAGATCGGACTATATCATCATCCAGTTATGGATGTTTGGCGTATAGTCTCTGAGGATCCCGCTTACATTTTGAAATATGGGGGTGACAGCAAACTGTAAACAGCTGCTGTCACCCGTTTCTGGGTGAAGACGCACTAACTTATTTCTCAATCGCACGCGATCGAGAAACTTTTCCCTTTCGGGCGATAGGCCAGTGACGCCAAAACATTTCCTCGCCTTCTCCCATATTTCAAAATGCAAGTCGGTTTCCTGCTGATTGTCCGGCATCCCTGAATGGCGGGATACAAAAAATGATTTTCACTGCCTTTTTAGGGCGAGTACATTTTTACTCCGGAGTTTCCAGCATATAGCCAAATTTTACGCTAATTATTTTTATCCCTTAGCGCATTGCCTTACGGCAAATTCGGGCAAGTGTTTCTCCGATAAATCGGAGTCCGACATATTTTACCCGACAAGGGATTTCGCTACCTTAGGACGATTTATTCTTGTTAATTCCAATAATTACTGTTATTGAAATCTTCAGATAAGTTATTTCTGAAGCTCATGGTTGCCCATGAGATCGGACTATATCATCCGCTGAAAATTCTTTTCTGAACTTCCGCGGTTTGGCGTATAGTCTCTGAGGATACTCTTTTTGCGATTGCTGAAAATCACCTAACTCATATTTTCTTTTTCTTCCTCTGCCTTCATTTAATCGCTCTCTTATTCTAATAATCTCTTCTAAACCTTGATGAGTTAAATGTTCTTTATTAAATACCTTATTGGCAATCTGGCAAAAAATAGAAAAATTATTCTTTTTTTGCTGAGAACGAAGATTAAACTTCCGAAAAAACGGAATAACTCGTTCTTGAATTGATAACGGATTTGAGCAGACATACATGTGCAGTCCGTCCATCCTTTGCTGGATTCTTCCGCAACCTAAATATTTTTTTAATTGCGAAAGTATGTAAGATTCTTTTTGGGATACATTAAATGTCAAGACAACTTGCCATTTCATTAAATGATCTTCTCTTTTGCGGAGAGAAACATTGAAACTTCCTTCTCCGTCAGTAAATCCTGCTAAATAATGTCCCCAATCTAATGGAATCTTATTTAACCAATCTTGATTACTCATAGTATTTTTCTTAAGAGTCTTTCCTGCTGATTGTCCGGCATCCCGAATGGCGGGATACAAAAAATGATTTTCACTGCCATTTTTCAGGCGAGTACATTTTTTACTCCGGAGTTTCCAGCATTTGGCCAAATTTTATAACTACAATCGTTAACTTATAGTTATCGCCGGCGTTCATCCGCGCTTCGGATCAAAGCTGCCTCCGCCTTGCGGCGGAATGACTTCTCCCCTTAACGTTCGGACACTGGCCAGGCATCACCCCCTATACATCCTCTTTCGAGTTAGCAGGGAGCTGTGTTTTTGTTAAACAGTCACTTGAATTCTTTAGCTGCGGCCTGCGATTGCCAAAAATAGTGGCGATTTACATTCTGAACATAAATCGCCGAATGAAACTTGGGAGTCTCACTGTCCTGGCTGTTCTGGCGACTTCTTCGTCACCTTCACCAGAATCAATGGCGCCCTACCAAGGGGCTTTCCAAAGAGGTCAATAGACGAAGTCCTATCTCCTCGGCCTTTCAACATCTGGATGGAGATAAAGACTCCTTTCGGCGCTTTCGCCTCCACCGTAATGATTTGGTTTCGGACATCTCCGCCGATTAACTCAATGGAAAAATTTCTTTTCTTTTGTGTCATTTTTTCTCACCTCCTTTCTCGATGACTAAAACACTATTTTTGACAATCGCAGGCAAGTCTTATTGCGAACTTACGACCGCTATTTTGCCGAGTTCCTTAACGAAAGTTCTCTCGTACACCTTAGTCTACTCGACTTATTCACCTGTGTCGGTTTGCGGTACGGTTGCCATAATCCGACTCGCCTTGCGGCGACCCTAGAGGTTTTTCTGGGCGGTTTTTCCATTTGAATTGACTCCACCAGAGGCTTCGTCTTTTAACAACACCGGAAAATGTCGGTACGGATTTGCCTAGACCTATTTCCAGTGCCATTAACGCTCATACCATAGAAACGTTCAAATTTCCAAACCGCGTCCCCCCATCGGAAGATTACGGCAGTGCTGGAATATTAACCAGCTCATCCATCGGCTACGCCGGCATTACACCGGCCTCGTCTTAGGACCGACTAACCCTGGGTCGATTTGCGTTGCCCAGGAAACCTTGAATTTTTGGTGGGCAGGGTTTTCGCCTGCCTTTATGCTACTCATGTCAACATTCTCTCTTCTAAATCCTCCACTCCGCTTCACAACGTGAGCTTCTGCGAATTTAGAACGCTCCTCTACCGCTCTCTGCCCGAAGGCAGAAAACCCACATCTTCGGTAATATGCTTAGCCCCGATAAATTTTCGGCGCGCGGCAACTTGACTAGTGAGCTGTTACGCTTTCTTTAAAGGATGGCTGCTTCTAAGCCAACCTCCTAGTTGTCGCAGTCGCAACACCGCCTTTTACACTTAGCATATATTTAGGGACCTTAGATTGTGATTAGGGCTGTTTCCCTTTAGACTAATGAACCTTAGCGCCCATAGTCTGACTCCCGAGCTTAATTTTCTGGTATTCGGAGTTTGGTTAAGGACAGTATCTTGCGACCTATCCTCATTCAGTGCTCTACCCCCAGAAAGAAACGCTCGAGGCTAGCCCAAAAGCTATTTCGAGGAGAACCAGCTATTGCCGAGTTCGATTGGAATTTCACCGCTAACCACAACTCCTCCCCGAGTTTTGCACGGCTCGTGGGTTCGGTCCTCCCCCTCGATTTCTCGAGGGTTCAACCTGGTCATGGCTAGATCACCCGGCTTCGGGTCTTGTATATGCGACTTTCTTAAAATTTAGAAAGAAGGTTTTTAAGGCCTGCTTTCTAAAAAGTAAGAGACGGGCGATTAACCCTCGCTTTCACTTTACATGCTCTCGTTTAACGAGATTATGTGAGCCACATACAGCAAACTCGTTGACTCATTCCTCAATAGGCACGCCGTCACAGATGCATCGCGCTACGCGCGATGCAGAATAATGAATTAAGAATTATGAAGCATGGTTTTATGAAAAATCTCTTTAAAATTTTCCGACCATAATTCATGATTCATTATTCATAATTCAGCATCACATGCAATGTGATGCATCCGCTCCGACTCTTTGTAAGTATATGGTTTCAGATACTATTTCATCTCCCTTACCGGGATGCTTTTCACCTTTCCCTCACGGTACTTGTTCACTATCGATCTCAAGAAGTATTTAGTCTTAGGTCATAGTCGACCTGGCTTCGCGCGGGATTTCACGAGTCCCGCGGTACTTAAGATATGTCGTAGCAGAGTAATAATTCCTTTCGCTTACGGGGCTATCACCCGCTCTGGCGGAGCTTTCCAGCTCGCTTCAACTAAAAATTATCGTTTTTCGTCTCTGCCTCACTTTTCCGGGAAGTAATAACAACTATCTTGCAACACCTCTTAAACATCTGGACCCAGATCCTTCAGCCTCCCGCCAATAAATTGGCAGAAAACGCGGTTTAAAAGGTTTAGACTGATCCCCTTTCGCTCGCCACTACTCGGGGAATGCACACTTTTTATAGAAACCACGGATTCGAAAATCCGTGCTTCTATAAAAAGTGTTTTTTTATTATTTTCTTTTCCTCCGGCTACTAAGATGTTTCAGTTCACCGGGTAGTCGTCTCACCAACCTATGTATTCAGCTGGCGGACATTCCGATATGAATCGGAATAGGTTTCCCCATTCGGAAATCCTCGGATCAAAGGTTGCTTGCCACCTAACCGAGGCTTATCGCAGGCTGCTACGTCCTTCATCGTCTTCTTGAGTCAAGGCATTCACCATATACCCTTAACGTGATTTTCCCACACTTTTGTTTTAAAAAAGTGTTTATCCCCTTGAATATTTATATTCAAGCGAGACTTCCCCTAACTAATCTTAATTAATTAGGGATATTTTTGTTTATCCCCACACCTATGGTTAGGTGTTGGGGATTTACTTATATTAAGATGCTCAGTTCTCTAAACTAATTTTTACTTTATTTTTATTTGACTGATTGTTAAAGTCCGCGTTATTTTCATAACTTATAATTTGTGTCCCACTAAAGGGTGAGCGACAAGTTACAAGCTAAGAGATTTTAATGTTTACCCCGTTAAATCTATATCGCTATCAGCTACCATAAACTACAAGCTACGATTGTTTTTTACCACCGATTTAGTTAACAATTTTATTTAACGGGGTAAACAAAAAACCGCCCTTCAGCGGTTTAAAAAGTGGCCTAAAATCGGCCGTGCTTAACCGCTTGTCAGTTTAGTAGTTAACAGTTGGTTTGTCATATGGTATGGAAGATTGATTTACCCTGTGAAATTGCTTCGCACCGCCTTAAGGCGGATTTCACAGGGTTAACTAACTGGTATTATACAGGATGTATTAATTGTGTCAAGTGGATATAAATGACCTAATTTTACTGTATTTTTGCCCAGTTTTTATTCCCCTTGCAAAGAGAGCAAAATACTCTTATTCATAAACATGCCCTTCGTCTTCTATTCGCTTGGTGTTGATATTAATCACATAATAATATAGACAATGGGTGCCACAGCCATAATAAACAATTACCTGTTTATTATCTCGCCATTCCCAAGAAGAAGTATGCACATCGCCGCGATAAACTTCATAAGCCGTTTCATTTTCTCCTTGCTTAATCATCAATTTTACGTAATTTTTATAATATTCTTCCTTGTCCGCGGGGTTTGTTTCGTCGTCTTTATTAATATCCTGAAAATAGCCAAACATTTTATTGTCATAAAAAATCTCTAAATGACTTTTCCCGTATTGATCAGAGGTTAATTGTTTCGATCCTATAATACCGCCCAGCTCATTCAGATATAATACATTTATTTCTTCAGTTTTGGGGTTGATAAAATATTCACGGTATTGAATATTTTGCGCCGCATCCTGCGCTTTTACTTCCGCTTTTAACTGTTGAAATGTCAACAGGCCGGCCGCCATTATCACAATTAACAATATAAGCGAGAATAATTTAATGAATCCGCCTGGGTTATTTTTTATAATATCATAAAATAAAGTATTGCCGATTTTTATCTTAAAATGAGCATTTTTATCTTTAGTCCAATAAGGCGGTTTTATAAATTCGCTGTAATAGTGGTTGGCGCCGCCAGTTGGGTCTAAGACTTCACCAGCTATAACCTGACCGGCAATTTTATAGCATTCATACCAAGCCGCAATCTGCGTTTTCTTAAAAAATGGATTCTGCGCATAAAACAAATTTTTATCGTCCAAATTAAAAGCGCTATATTGTTTTGGTTCCAAAATTACATCATGAAAATTATCACCCCACCTTTTATCTGTCACTCTATTTTTTATGCTCCAGCCCACCGCGATTTTTCCTTTTTCCGGCAAACTTCTGGCTTCGCCGAAAATTGCTCTGGCTAAAATCATTTGTTCGGGATCATCATAAAAATCCCCAGTCCATTCTGGATCGTCAACCGTAGGCGCTTTTGCGCTTTCCCCATCTATAGCTATCTCAATTTTCTTTAAAAAAGGCGTTTCGTCCGCCCAGAGATCAATGCAGTGAAAGCCATGATTAAAATTCACGGTTTTTTTAAATTCTTTTTCCTTACCTTTTAAAATTTTACCGCACCAATACCAGCCTTGATGGGATTTTTTTCCGCCAGTCGACGAATCATTTTTTTGCGTTTCGCCGTCAATAATTAATTTTATATCATCGTCATCTCTGCCTGGCTTATCAACTTTGGCCAAAACGGTTATGTTTTTGACTAATAAATTGATTAAAATAAAACTTAACCATGGCCGGCCGTCTCCTTTTTGCGCCGGGTTATTATCTACCGGAATATAAATTATTTTATCTATTTCTTCCGGCTGGGAAATCATGATGCTTCTCAAATAAGGCTTTTGGTCAGGCGCAAAAGATAAAATGTGTTTGCCCTTTTTTAATTTAACGGCAATTACAACTGTTTTTAAAAACCCCTTTAATTCGTTGCCGTTCCAGATTGATCTAACATCAAACTGCTCGCTTTTTGAAGTAGAAATTTCTATTTTATCCAAAATTAAAGCTAAGTCGCCGTCTTTAAAAAAAGACCTTAAACTTCTAAAATTCTGCCACCAGCTTTTAGCGCTGGCAATTATTTCTATCAAATAAATACCGTCATCCGCTAAAACAAAATCGTACGAAAATTTATCAACAACTTCTTTATTTAATTTTTCTTGTTTTATTAATTTCATAAACGCACAACTATAAATTTAAAATTCTTCACCATCCCAGTGGCTGGCATAATTAAATGCATAAAAATAATCACTCCAGCTTTTAGCGGTTGAATGATAATCATTATTAAATTTAAAATGGTCGTTAAAAATTTCTCTCGTCCTAGCAAGCTCTTCAATTTGCGCAAAAATTTGACAGTAAATTTTTATCTGTTATAATGAAAATAATCACCAACGGGAAAGTCAACCCTATAAGGTTTCGTCCTTACAGGGTCTTTTCTTTTTTATAGGCCAATTTTCCTTTAAGATCATTCATAAATCTTAAATACGGCCGGCAAATTCTGAATTTAAGCAAAGCCGAAAATTTGAATCTGTTTGGCACAATTACGGCCTTTAATTTATCTTTTTCCGCTAAGTATTTTATCAGACAATAAAAATCGCCATCGCCGGTAACAACCATGGCTTTATCATAATTCTCGTATTCAATCATCGCCTGAAGTACTAACTCTGCGTCACAATTACCTTTGGTTGTCCCGTCTTTATATTTTAAAGTTGGTTTGAAAATACAAATAAAACCGGCTTCTTGGAGAAATTTATAAAGTTCATTATTGCCTTCAACATAACCGATAAAAAGAAATGCCTTCGCAACACTATATTTTTCTTTAAGATAAACCCGGAAACGGCGAAAATCCAACCGCCAGCCAAGTTTCCGAATACTTAAATTAAGATTCTGGCTATCAACAAAAACATAATTATTATTAGTTTCCTCCTTCATAAAATTATGATATCCCTAAATAATTCTAAAAATCTAAGTTTCTGACTTGCGGGAACGGAACACGAACTTGTAGTCCGAATACCACCCATACCCTGGCTCGGCATCGCGGCCACCGAGTCCGAGCTGACCGCGATCCGTATACAGGAGGAAAATACTCGGATTGCCACTGCGATCGGAAATTTGCTTCATAGCGATTAACATCCCTTCTTTTCCTGAATATTGCAACCTAAAATGCGGACCGACTTCCGGGGAGCAAAGTTCTAAGCCAAGTTCTTCGGCTCGCTTATATATCTCATCCGTTGTCGCCTCGCTCGAAAAACCGAGAGCGTCAACGGCGAGTAGAACAAGGTCGGCGGTTTCGGTCCGCTCAACAATAGTGAAGTCAGGACTGTCTATAAGCTGGTTGATCCAATCAGGAACGTATATTTTCTTCTCGGTCAATTCCGCTTTCAATTGGTCTTTTGTTTTTCCGCCGATTTTAACCTGATATTTTTGGATTTTGCTTTCGGGGAAAGAGGTATAAATGTGTTCAAGGGTGTCCGGCAATTTTTGGAATATACCCGGTTCCAATTTGCCTACATAGGCTTTAGTGTTTTCATTAATTTCTTTTACGCTGCGCGCAATCTGGCTCGGTTCGCAATCGAATACAATTGGCGCGTCTGCTTTGGGGTTTCTCTCTTTCCTAATTTCCTCGATGCGCGGGTCTTTTTGATAGCCGAAGCCCTCAATATTGGAGTTAATTTCATAGAGGAAAACGAGGTCGGATTTAGCGAGAGGTTCACCTGTCTGGCTTTTCCGTTCAATTTCGGTTAGCAATTTCATATCCGCCGATTTCTTCTCATACGCCTTGCCGTCAGGATGCTCGCCTAATTTTTCCTGAACAACACCGCCGATATATTGATCAAGATTTTCCTGCTCGGCCACTCCCCTGACTTCGGTAATTTTATTATTCCCGTTAATAACCATGACAACGCGAGGAACCACGGGCTGTCCTTTCTCATCAAGAGAATAGTAGACATGAAGGTCATTTTTATCGCGAGAAAGATAACGCTCGGCCATGGCTTCTCCGCGCAGGCACCAGCCCGTGCCATAACTGGATATTGACTCCACCAGCGGCCGATGGTCAGATCCTTTTTCATATTTCACCCACTTCCCCTCGGTGATTTTTAACAATTCTTCCGGTATAGGTTTGAATTCTTCCACGGCCAAAGCGTAGAGCCTTGGAAAATTCTTTTTTTCCAGAGATTGGGTAAATTCTTTTTTCGTTTCGGCTTCAATATCATAGCCGAATTGGGGCGGCTGGCCTTGGGACTGCCTTTCCAGCGACTCCAATACAATAACCAAAGCTTCGCGGTTTAAATCGGGAAAAGGGCTTACGGTTATACTGCGCCTTTCAGTAAAAGCTTTTTTGGTTTTATCATATCTGCCCATCTTTAAAATACTGCGCATAGCGTAGTATTTGAGCCAGTCGGGATATTTAGCTTCATCGGAAGCCAAATAATCAATCCAGTTAGCCAAAGACTTCTGTTGGTCGGCAATCAGAGTTTGCGCCAGGTCTTGCCGATAGTCGTCTGGAATCTCAATGTCGCCGTGGCCTTCTGCTCGATGTTTGCGCTTGATGGAATCAAAATACGATTCTGGGATTTCTTCGGGCTTAATGACGAATTTATCGTAAAGGACTGTTTTCAGAGCATCTATGCCTCGCTTTCGCTTGTTAGGGTCTTTACGGTCGGTGATTTCCTTAAAACGGTCAAGATAATTCTGTATGCGAGCGTTCGCGTCCTCGGCTGATTTTAGCGGAAGTTCTTTACCGGCGCGCCTGGCCGCCACTTCAACTTCCGGAGCTTTATGCAGGTCGTATTTTTGCTTTAAAAAATTAGGGTTTTCCATAAACTTTATTCTATGACGTCTAATAATTTTTTAAAATAATTATAAACTTCTCCAGCAACTCAAATTATTCTTAAAATTTTCTACCCCCCCCCAACCGGCTGGCGTAATTATACGAATAGAAATAATTGCTCCAACTTCTAGATGAAGCCGTTAATTAATAATTTTCCCGCTAAAACTTTTTGCTTGTTCAATAAAAAATTTTTTCCACTCTTCGTTTTTTAATTTCAAAATCATCCGCGGATAATCTTTAACCGTCTCGACCAGCGTAAATTGGCTGCCCAATTGCAAATAATCAATATGCCAATCAAATTTTATTTTAGCTTTTTTAATTAAATCATCAATTTCCCAGCCGGTTTTTTTTATAATCAAATATAAATCAATAAAATCCCTTGAGCGCGGTTTTTGATAAATGGTAAATAATTTATTAACGGCGATATCCTCCAGGCTATCCACAAATAATTTATTTTTCTTAATTTTCTTCTCAATTCTGGCAAAAGGGAAATAAGTGAACTCGGTTTTTATAACATCATTCTTTAAATACAAAAAAATTAAATTACGATTAAAACTTTGCTGGATATCAACTTTTTTTATTCCCAATAATTTCTTATTCTTCGCAAAAAATATGTTTATGGCCTGGATATCAAATTCTTCTTCTGAAAAAAAATCTAAATCTTCCGATAAACGATGCCGCAGATAGTATTCCGCTAAAGCCGTCCCGCCGGTCAAATAAAAAATTTGGCAAATCGCGCTATCCTGGCTGATCGCCTCCAAAATCTTAATCTGATTAATGCTTAAGATTATTTCGGCCATAAAATCATCTTTAGATAGCTCTTTTTAGCGCGATCCAAATCAAGAATATCCCAATATTTTTTTATCTCTTGACCGTTTATTTTTTCTCCGGCCAAGCCAAAATTAACCATCTGCTCCAAGCGCCAAATGGCATATTGTTTTTTATCCTTTTTTAATTCAGTTGTATCGATCGACCAGTTACGCATGTCTTAATTATACCTTATTTTAAAAGAAAATTCAACCATATTTTTTACATTTATTTTTCGTTTTATGCTTTAAGTTATCCTAAATTTTTTCCTATACCTCCGAATTATTCTGTAAAATTCTCTACCGCCCTAACCGGCTGGCGTAATTAAATGCATAAAAATAATTACTCCAGCTTTTATCGGTTGAATGATAATCATTATTAAACGCGAAATAATCGGCGAGAGTTTCCCTGGCTCTAACGAGCTCTTTAAGCCGCTTTAAATTTTTACTATCGGAAATAGTCAGGTCTAAAAGCTCAAGTCCGCGTTCAAAGGCTTGCTGGCTATAAGATCTGTTATCTTTCTTTTTCCAGTTTATGGCTCGCTCCACCTCGCTGCCGATATTAGCCATCTGCTCAAAAAAGGGCATCTCTCTCCAGCGTCCGGAGGCTAATTGTCGATGCTGGTAAATCATTTTAAAATTAATTTATTTGTTATCGCTAAAATTTTTTTTCTGATTTCTAAATCGTCCACTCCCCGGCTGCGGTTATTTTGCGAGGGGCGTAGATTAATCATTGAATCAAATTCAATAAAATCGGCCTGCCCGAAAAATTCAGGATAAATATTTATGCCCCAGAGATTTTCCTGTTTGGAGCCATTTTCCAAAAGCAAGGCTTCTTCGTCGGCATGAAGTTCGGCGTCAACCGCCATTATGCCTTTTTCAGTATCAATCACGGCCTTGACCAAGTTGCCAAACATCTTCTTAGTCATTTCCCCGAGTTCGCCTAGAGCTATATTTTTCTCTACTATTTTCATATCAATACTTTATATGAGCTTAAACCTGTCCAAGAGCTCCGGACTGTTCATGTGGGCTTGAGCGGTTTCCTTAGTGATAACTTTCGCGTCGTAAAGGCCCTTTAAGTCGCGGTCCAAACTAATCATGCCGTCCTTGGAACTGGTTTCAATGACGGTTTTAATTTGAGCGATTTTATTTTCTCTGATTAAATTTGAGACGGCCGGCGTGTTAACTAAAATTTCTCTGGCGGCCATTCTGCCGCCCCCGATTTTATTAACCAGCCTCTGGGAAATTACCGCGGCTAAGGTCATGGATAATTGCATTCTGACTTGGGTCTGCTGATAGGGCGGAAAAATATCAATGATGCGATCAATAGTTTGCGCCGCGCTGTAAGTATGCAGAGTGGCTAAAACCAAGTGGCCGGTTTCGGCCAAAGTGATGGTCGTGCTGATAGTTTCCAAATCGCGCATTTCGCCGACCATGATAACGTTCGGGTCTTGCCTTAAGACATGCTTTAAAGCGCGGTCAAAAGCCACCATATCATTACCCAATTGCCTTTGCATAATGATTCCTTTACTATGCTTGAACATAAATTCAATCGGATCTTCGAGCGTAACTATGCTGCACTTTCTGTTTTGGTTTATATAATTAATCATGGCTGCCAAGGTGGTTGATTTGCCGCAGCCGGTCGGACCGGTGACTAAAATTAAACCTTGTTGAAGATTCACTAAATCATAAACTACTTTGGGCATACCCAAAGCTTCCAGGGTCGGAACCTCCTCGGTGATTACTCTGGCCACCAAGCCGATGTTGCCTCTCTCATAAAGCAGATTTACTCTAAACCTGGTTTTATCTCCGTTCTGAAAACCAAAATCCAATTCTTTGTGGCTTGAGAATCTTTTCTTTTGCTCCTCGGTTAAAATTGAAAAAACCATTTGCTCAATATCTTTTCTGGATAAAATTTTCTTTGGCTCCACTTCAACCAGATCACCATCGATTCTTAAAATAATCGCGGCGTTAGCCACTAAGTGAACGTCTGAAGCGTTTCGCTTGGCGGCTAATTGAAGGATTTCTTGCATGGTCATAATATTATTGACAAAAATTATTAAATATGTTAGAATACTCTATTAACTTAATAATCTTATATTTATGGCTAAAATTATGAAAAATAATCGAGGCTTCAGTTTAACCGAAATAATGATTGCGGTCAGTATCATCGGTTCTGCAGCCACTCTGGCCGGAGCTAATATGGATGATATTTTACCGATGGCGCGCGATGCCCAGCGTAAAGCTAATGTTCATCAAGTGCAAACCGCGCTTAATCTCTACTATAATGATCATGAACAATATCCGGCTACTTCCGGCGACCAACCGACTGCTGAAGGCTGGCAGTTAATTAAAGATACTTTAGAATCAGCCGAAAAAATTTATATGCCGGAAGTGCCTAACGATCCGTTAAACAACAATCAACAGGTTTTTAAATACTGGAGCGACGGGCAAGAATTTAAAATTGCTTACGAGACCGAAAATCCGCTGGACGAATCGCCGCAAGTCGCCTGGGGGTTATAAAATTATTCTTCTGTCATTCCCGCGCAGGCGGGAATCCAGAATTAAGTAGTAAAACCCCGCTTCTGGATTCCCGCCTGCGCGGGAATGACAAGCGAAATTTATGCCTCTCGCAATAACAATAAAAAAATAAATTTCCTAAACTTATAAAAAATAATTAAGCCCGATCGGGCTTTTTTATTTACCAATTTTTATTTATTAATCCTTCGGCCGCGGCCGCGACTTGCGCTTCCTGCTTGGATGTTCCCTCGCCTTGAGAAATCTGCTCTTCATTCAAATAAAGCCCAACCACAAAATTCTTAGCATGATCCGGTCCGGACTCGCTTAAAACTCGGTAATGGGGAGTGGTGCCGTAAATTTCCTGGGCACGCTCCTGAAATTTTGATTTCGGATCTAAATAAAGCTTATTGGTTAAAATATTATCCAGTTTGGAAAGAATAAATTGCTTAATAAATTTCTTGGCCGGCTTTACGCCCTGGTCAAGGTAGATCGCGCCAATTATGGCTTCCATGGCGTTGGCTAAAATATATTGTCTGGCTTTGGAATTTTTATCCTTAGCCTCGCCTTTCGATAAATACAAATATTTTTCTATAGCCAATTCGTTCGCGACCGTCGCGAGCATCTTATAATTAACCAGACTGGCTCGCCAGTTGGTTAAATCGCCTTCGGGCGTATCCGAGAAGTCATGGTAGAGGGTTTCGGTGACGATGATTTCTAAAACCGCGTCACCCAAGAATTCCAAGCGCTCATTATGCTTTAACTCAAAATCCGGATGCTCATTAATATATGACCGATGCACGACCGCTTGCTTTAAAAAGTTAATGTCCTTAAACTTGATGCCGATTATTTCCTCCAGTTGAGAAAAATCTTTCATGGACTTGTTGTGGGAACTGAAAAAATTTTCGAAATTGTCATTGCGAGAAGCATTATTCTTTTGTCATCCTCGGGCAAGCCGCCAGCAGGCGGAGAGACCCGGGGATCCAGGAGTTACCAGAATGAATATTTTTACTGTTCACTCCTCCCCGCAAATGCGGGGCGCCTGCGCGGGAATGACAAGGGGGAGGCGCCATCCGCAATGACATAAAAAATTTTTTCACTTCTTAAATTATTTAATTGTTAATAATTTCTTCTGCTTTCTCTTTAACCGGTTTTTCGGTTTTTTTAAAAGCCGGCGCCGCGTCCTTATAAATCGCGCCTAAAACGCCATTAACGAATTTTCCCGAAGACTCGCCGCCAAAAGTTTTGGCAATTTCAATCGCTTCGTTAATCGCCACCTTGGCCGGAATATCTTTATCAAAAACCAACTCATAAACGCCAATGCGCAAAATATTGCGATCGACGATGGTGATTTGATCAAGCGGCCATTCGGTAGCGTATTTAATAATGTAGTTATCAATTTCCGTTTCGTTGGCTATTACCCCGTTAATTATAGACTTAACGAACCCATGATCATTAAACTTAGGAGCGAATTGCTTAAAATTCTGCTTAATTAAATCGCCCAAATCTTTTTCCCGCTTACCATTAAAATCCCAAGAGAACAGAGTCTGCATGGCGATAGTTCTGGCCAGGTGTCGGTTAGACATATCATGATTGTCATGCTGGAGCGAATCCGCCAGCTGGCGGAGGAGCGATAGCATCTCATTAACCATAAGATTCTATCGCCTTCGGATCCAGAATGACATTGATTTTATTATTCTTTATTCTTCTTAACTTTGCTCTTTACTTTGATAACTTCGCGGCCATTGTAAAAACCGCAAAACTGGCAGGCATGATGAGGCAATATCGCCTTGCTGCACTTCGGACATTTGTTTAAGACTACTTTCTTTAAAGCTTGATGAGATCGGCCGCGGCGGACCTCGCTTCTTGATCGTCGTTTAGCTGGTACGGACATAAAGGGAATTATGAATTAAGAATTATGAATTAAGAATATCCATTCGCCGATTGGCGAGCATGATTCATAATCCATGATTCATTATTCTATTAATTAATAATTTAATACTATTATAACTTAAAAACCCGGCGAAAGTCAAGGCTAAATAATTATCATGGCATCGCCATAGCTGTAAAACCGATATTTCTTCTTTATCGCCTCTTGATAAGTGTTTAAGATATTCTTTCGGCCGGCAAAAGCGGAAATGAGCATCAGCAGCGTTGATTTTGGCAAATGAAAATTTGTTATCATGGCGTCAACCGCTTTAAATTTATAACCCGGGTAAATAAAAATGTTTGTCCAAAAATTGTAATTAGTCATTCTGGAGCGTAGCGTTAGCGAAGCGATAGAATCTCTTTTGCCATGAGATGCTATCGGTCGTCCGTTCCTCGCTCCCTCCAGCATGACCTTGCTGAACACGCTCTCCAGCGTTCTGGCCGAAGTCGTACCCACGGCGATAATTCTTCTGCCTTCCAGCTTAGCCTTTATTATATTTTCCAAAGTTTTTTTGCTAACTTCAATCCATTCGGTGTGCATCTTATGTTTAGTAATATCTAGAACCTTAACCGGCGCGAATGTTCCCAGCCCAACCTGCAAAGTTACATATTGAAACTCCACGCCTTTTTTCTTAAGCTCTTTAATCAATTTTTCCGTAAAATGAAAACCGGCCGTGGGCGCGGCCACTGAACCGAGTTTTTTCTCGTCCGCATAGACGGTCTGATATTGCTTTTTTCTAGCCTGCTCCGAGCTGGTCGAATTAATATACGGCGGCAAGGGCGCCCGGCCGATTTTACTTATCAGCTTCATGAAGCCCGCTCCGCTCTTATTAAATTTAACTTGCCAGGTAGAGTCTTGATTGTTTTTCAAAAGTTCCGCCTTAAGACCGCCCGCGAATTCAATACGCAAACCTTCCCGCTTCTTTTTACCGCCGATTAAGCATTGCCAAGCTTCCGTCCTGCCCCCTTTAACAAAGGGGGGTAGGGGGGATTTAATTATACCCCCTTGATAAAGGGGGTTAGGGGGATTTTTTTTTAATAAAAACACTTCTATTTTCCCGCCGGTTTCAGCCTTATTACCGATTAATCTGGCCGGCATAACTTTAGTATTATTTAAAACTAAGACGTCGCCGGTTTTTAAATAATCAACCAAATCAAAAAAATGCTTGTGCTCAATTTTACCCGTTTCTTTGTCTAATACTAAAAGCCGCGAATGATCTCGCGGTTTTATAGGCGCTTGCGCGATTAAATTTTTTGGCAGGTCATAATCAAAATCTTTAAGCCGGTTTTTTTTCATGTCGCTTTTGCTCAGCTAATTTAATAATCGTGTCTCTGACTATCTCCGGATGGGGAATTTCTTTAAAAATAAACCTCTGCGTTTCGCCGGCGGTCTGCACATGCACATCGCCATATTTAAAAATAAACTTAAAGAAGCCGTGCTGTTCGCTGGTTACGTCCTGAATCTGAAATAATTTTAACTCGGAAACCACGCGCGAAAAAAAGCCTTCCTGCCGAACGTCAATTATTCTTTCGCTCGTGATAATCCAGATGTCCAAATGATAATCAATGAAAGAAAAAAAGGAAAACAAGCAAATAAACAGGCCATAGCCGCTAACGCTCAGGATAATTAAGGGGTAGGAAAACGGGCCATAGAGAAGATTCTGATTAAAATTTAAAAATAAAAAAACGGCGGCGGCCGGCAGAATTACCAGCCCGGCGATAAAGATCATTTTTTTAAATAAAATAAAACCATCTCGCCTGATAATTTTAATGATTTTTTCATTCGGCAATTTGCCGGGTAAACTATATTTAAGCATAACTATAAATTATTAGCGCCGAAAAATTGCGAGCCGCCCTGAAAAACCGTTAGGCCGATGCTCCAATCAATCTGGCTTAAATATTCGTAAGAAAAGGTTAAAATAATTACTGAAACCACAAAATAGGCGGAAACGGCTATAAAACTCGCAAAGCAAATCTGACCGTATTTCATAATATGATAAAAAGCGATCAAACTAAAAATCAGCCAAGCAAAAACAAACAATAAATATAAATAGAGAAAAGCCACTAAGGGGATGGTCATAAATTTCATCTCGTCATCCCGGGCTTGACCCGGGATCTCATAACTTATGATAGATTGCGGGTCAGAGCCCGCAATGACATATTACACTATTTTCGCTTGTCCGCTCCGCTTCTTGCCCAAGTGCTTATAGGCCGTATCGGTCGCTACGCGGCCGCGGGGCGTGCGGTCTAAAAAGCCGAGTTGCATTAAATATGGTTCATAAACTTCTTCGACGGTTGCGATATCTTCGGCCGTGGAGGCGGCGATAGCGCTAAGTCCAACCGGACCGCCGCCGAACTTATCAATAATCACTTCCAGAATTTTCCGATCCACCCAGTCTAAACCGAGTTCATCCACTTCAAGTAGTTTAAAAGCCTGCTGGCAATAACCTATATTTATGTCGCCGTCCCCTTCCACCTGGCAATAATCACGCACTCTCTTTAATAATCGATTGGCCACGCGGGGCGTGCGGCGGGAACGTTTGGCGATTTCGTCGGCCGGTTCGCTCGGCAGCTTGATATTTAAAATTTTGGCGCTCCGCTCAATAATTTTTTTTATGTCGCTATTATTATAAAAATCCAAGTGATAGGTCATGCCAAAACGGTCGCGCAAGGGCGCGGATAGCAAACTGATTTTCGTGGTCGCGCCAATAATCGTAAAGTGCGGAAGATCCAAGCGCAGAGTTCTGGCCGACGGACCTTTGCCGATAATAATATCTAAAGCGTAATCTTCCATAGCCGGATAGAGGATTTCTTCGATGGTTTTATTTAAACGGTGGATTTCATCAATAAATAAAATGTCGCCCTTACCCAAATTAGTAAGAATCGCGGCCAGGTCGCCGGATTTTTCAATGGCCGGACCGGAAGTAACCCTGACGTTCGCGCCCAGTTCGTTGCCGATAACGTGCGCCAGGGTGGTTTTCCCGAGCCCGGGCGGGCCATATAATAAAACATGCTCCACCGGCTCATTGCGTTTTTGCGCGGCCGAAATAAAAATTCTTAAGTTATTCTTAATATTTTCCTGGCCAATAAATTCCGAAATATTTTTCGGTCTAAGGGTAACATCCAGGGTTTTATCGTCGGCCGCTTCCTCCGGCGCGATTGGACTTTCTTTAAGGTCTGTCATACCTTTATTTTAACATTTTTACCCCCTTTAACAAAGGGTCTGCTCTTCTTGTCATTCCCGCGACTTGTAGTGAGCTTAGCCGAACCAAGGCGGGAATCCATTTCCTTATTTTATTTTTTCTCCCAAACCCTCTCGACATAGAGCTTGCGCCACCACCAGCTACCAAGGAAGTAGCCGCCGACAACGCCAACCAGCCAAAGAGAGATCTGCAGCCAGATCGGCAGGACGCAACCATAATAAAAATTGACCGCCAGACCCAGCTTGTCGGCTAAAATCAAATATTTAATTTCAATTATGGCATGAGCAATCAGGCTTAGCATAAGACCTAAGATTATGCTGGCCATCAAATAAACTGCCTTTTTAAATTTTGTAGGTTTTCCTGGTGTGTTAAAAAACATAAAAGTTATATTTCAAAAATTAATTGCTCACCTGAAAATATTTATTACTGCCGTTAGAGCCTAGGCCGCCCTGGAATATTCCCTTGCCTCCGCCAGGCGTAGGAGCGGATAGGCTAGGCAGACTGACTACTGCTTGGCTATTTTCTAAATTGGCGTACAAGGCGCACTTATTATCAGCCGTCACCAGATATTTATAATTAGACGCCGCGTCAGTGCCGGTTTTAGGGTCGCGAATATTTTTTGGAAGATTATTGGCAGACTGCGGATATTTAACCGCGTATTCCGCGATCAGCTGATTCAAATCATATTCTCCGGCTCCGGCCTCGGGCGTCAAGCAACCAAAGCTTAGAAAATTGCCGATCTGGCTAAGGTCATTCATCCGCTTAGCATCCCGCGCTTTTCCGGTCGCGCCGCCAAAATAAACGAAAGCCAAAGTGGCTAAGACGCCGATTATAGCTATCACTACTAAAAGTTCGATTAAAGTAAAGGCTTTGGTTTGTTTGGGCATAAAAAGTTAATTTTTTACATTCTGAAATGTTTCTTATTTAATTCTTAATTTCTGCTTACTTTAAATTCTTATAATAATCATATTCTTCTTTCGATATCGGACCTATCTCTTTAAGTATGTCGCGACCGGCGGCATCTTGCATAGCGGCCAAATCTTTAGGGGATAAATTATAAATCTTATTTTTTGATAAATTTTTGACCATACAAGTTTGATCTCAGAATCTAACTATTATTAATTTAATTTATTAACCTCATCTCCAGCTTTCGCCGAGAGAATCAATTAACATTTTTTGTAAATTTTCTTTTGATATTAATAAAGTATTATTAGCTCGCGCTAAACTTATAGCTTCCGGAGTGAAGTAACTAGTAGTTATCACGATTGTTTTCTGGCAATCATATAATTTCATTGCGCCGACAACTTGCTGGACGGCGGCATTGCCGGTTGACCAATCTCTATAACATTTGGTTTGGATTAATATTCTTTCCCCGTCTTTATTAGCAATTAAGTCTCCACCCTGATCTCCAGATCTACCGATTAGCTCTACAGTGTAACCTTTGGCGGTATATAATCGATTAATTAATTTTTCAAAATCAGAGCCGCTCAATCTGATAAATTTCCGTGGCTCTTGTTTTATACTTTCGCGAGTTAAATTAACTTCTTTCTCTTGTATATAATGTTTTAAAAGAATAAACACATCTCTCTTTCCTTCGTCTCTCTTAAGCTTAATGCCCTTTTCTATTAAAATGCCCTCTAAATCATTAATTCTATCCCACTCAATAAAATGATTTCTGAAGGGCCAGCTTTTGCCCTTTTTTCCTTCAAAGCCAAAGCGATTAATAAAATTTTTAATATATTCCTCCTGGCCTTTTTCCCGAACTTGTTGCAGTAACCGATTAATGTGCTTCTCTCTTAAATTATCTTTAAATCTATAAAATCCCCTAATTAAAATTAACAACCCGACTAAAAATAAAAAGCCATAAATAGACCATCTCCAGAAATTAGCCCGATCGATATTAAATTGGATAAGTAAATAAATAAAATAAGTAACAACTATTAAGGTAATAATCCCGCGTAACGGGTCATCTTCATAATCGTCTTTGTAATATTTTTTTCTCATAAAAATTATCATTTAAATATTAATACTTTTTTGTCCAATAGAATTTAATTGCTGATCAAATCCTTTCCATTTGTGCAATTATTTGATTCGCCAAATATCTTTTATCTATTAAATAATTATCCCATTTATTTGATTCTTTACGTTGCTTTCCGGCAACAAATCCGAGTATTACCCCGCCGCCTCGACCTCGCTTTTCCGCCGCCGCCGAATTTCGCTCCAACTTCGTTGGCGCGCCGTCTAAACTTTTCCTTACCGATTTCCTTTTGCTCGGTTATGTGTTTTACACAACATCTCACAATTTTTGGCCGCCGTTTTACCACCCTTGCTCCATGCCGCTACATGGTCGGCATCCATTTCGTCAAATTTCCAAACCTTGCTCTTGTTGGCATCATGCCCAATGGCGCAGTGCGAACAGTTTGATTTCTCTTTTGTTTTAGCCTTAGCAGTTTGTGTTGCATAAACTGCTTTCTTGGTTGCGTCATCAAAAACTCTAACCTCAAGCAATTTCGTATCAGCAGAACCTCCTAAGATAAATTCAAAAATACCTTTGCGATTATTAACATACGGATCTCCATACAGTTTTTGCACTTCTTCCGAAACCTTTTTTGGATTGTAAGATTTTTTATGGTATGTCTCATACAACCGTCCCCACTCAAGTCCGCACATCTCGCTTTCTACATCGGTAAATACACCGGAGATCCAATCGATCACGCTGTTGAAATATTTTTTTAATTCATTGATAGTTTTGTCGTTGCGATGAAGGCTCATGTAATCATCAATATTCCCTTTACTCGCCCAGTCTAGAGCCCTCTCAAAAATAGCCTGTCGGTCTGCACTACCCTTTATGTACGCGCCCCATTTTTGAATATTGGCATTTTGGGTGTTGCTGAACTCCTCTTTACCTAGCGTAACGAAAGGTCCGGAATAAATTGCATTTAACAACTCCTGGGGGACGAGCGGAACGCCGGCGATGTTAATCGTCTTAAACCACTCTTTTATCTGACTTTCTGTACCTTCACATTCATAAATGAGCAGTTTTGTTTCCAAAATCATGGCTTTCTTGTCTTTTGCTATACCGCCAAAATATTGTTCCATACCATTTTCGTCTTTGATGGCAAATTTATCAGTCACAAAACGTCCAACACTAGTGATGCGCTGTTGTCCGTCCAAAACTTCCAGACTGCTTTCAGAAATCTTATTAAAATAAATCAGGCCTATTGGATAACCCTTAAGCAATGATTCAATAACAGCAACTTCTCTTTTTCCTCCGTCTGAAGCATAGATATAGTTACGCTGATACTCCGGCTGAATAGTGAGCTTTCCAGACAAACCGAACAGCCCTTTGCCCTCCAGTTCGTTATAAACGAACCCTTCGCAAATATCTTTGACAGTGATGCTAGTTTTGAGTGTTGTTTTCATATTATTTTTTCTTATGTCTTATAAGTATTCTTGTATAAAGTCTCTTACCATTCACATACC
>JAUSEG010000039.1 GCA_030650415.1 bacterium
TATGAAGCGATCATTAAGGGAGAGCCGATTCAAAAAGTGAATGTGCCGGAAGCATTCAATGTCTTGGTACGCGAACTGAAGGGCCTGTGTCTTGATGTCGAACTTATGAAAGAGGCGCCACCAACTGTCGTTCCAGGAAAAGAGCCGCCCAAGCCGGAAGAAGAATAGCCTGTCTTTTTTACTCACCACGTTTCATACAATCTTATGCCGTACGACGACAAAAAAGATTCCATCTCCGCATTCGATTTCAATGCGATCAAGTTGAAGCTCGCGTCTCCTGACGACATTCATCGCTGGTCGTATGGCGAAGTAACGCGACCTGAAACGATTAATTATCGCACACAGCGTCCGGAGAAAGACGGTCTCTTTTCGGAACGCATTTTCGGTCCGACAAAAGATTGGGAGTGTTATTGCGGAAAGTATAAAAAAATCCGCTATAAAGGTATAATTTGCGATAAATGCGGAGTGGAAGTAACCAGAAGCTTAGTCAGGCGCGAACGCATGGGCCATATTAAGCTCGAAGCGCCGGTAACTCATATTTGGTTTTTAAGAGGCACCTCTTCAAAGATCGGTTTGATAATGGATTTATCTATGCAGGCTTTAGAGAAGGTCGTTTATTTTGCCAGTTTCATAATTTCTGAGGTTAATGAAGAATTGCGCCTGGCGACGATTGAGCAAATTAAGCAAGAATATAAGAATAAAAGAAAATCTATAGAAGCCGATTGGCAGAGACAGGTTAATGAAATTAGAAATAAAAAAGGCAAGTTGTTGAATCAAGGTAAGAGCGAGTTTGAGATCGAGGGTCTTTTAAATACGGAAATTGAAGTTTTAGAAAAATTAAAAAATGATAAATTTAATGATTTAGAGCAAGCTTTTGATCAGGCGCAAAAAGAGCTAAAAGATTTAAAGCCTTTGACTATAATCTCCGAAAGCCTATATCAAAACTTAAGTTTAAAATACGGCCATATTTTTACGGCCGATATTGGCGCTGACGCGGTTAGAAAATTACTGGAAAAAATTGACTATGATAAGTTAATTCCGGTTTTGGAAAAAGAATTGGTCGTAGCGATTGATTCTAAAAAAGATAAATTAATCAGGCGCTTAAAGCTCTTAAAAAGCTTAAAGACCAACGGCTTAAGGCCGGAATGGATGATTTTAAATATTGTACCGGTCATACCGCCCGATCTTCGCCCGATGGTACCGCTCGATGGCGGACGATTTGCCACCTCGGATTTAAATGATTTATATCGCCGCATCATCAACCGCAATAACCGCCTAAGGCAGTTGATTGATCTTAACGCGCCCGAGGTTATCTGCCGCAACGAAAAAAGAATGTTGCAGGAGGCGGTTGACGCGCTGATTGATAACTCTATCAGGCATGGTAAAACCGTCGTGGCTTCAACCGGGCAAAAAAGAATGCTTAAGTCCTTGGCTGATTCGCTTAAAGGCAAACAGGGTAGATTCAGGCAAAATTTATTGGGCAAGCGCGTTGACTATTCCGGCCGCAGCGTTATCGTAGTTAATCCGAGTTTAAGATTGGATCAATGCGGTTTGCCTAAGCGCATGGCTTTAGAGTTATTTAAGCCATTTATTATCTCGAAGCTTATAGATAAAGAAATTGTTCATAATGTTAGGAGCGCTTCGCGCTTTATTGAATCAGGTAAAGAGGAAGTTTGGGATATCTTAGAAGAGATTGTTAAAAAAGCTTACGTTTTGTTAAATCGCGCGCCGACTCTCCATCGTTTAGGCATCCAGGCATTCAGGCCGATTTTAATCGAGGGTTTGGCTCTGCAGATTCATCCGCTCGTTTGCACGGCTTTTAACGCCGATTTTGACGGCGACCAAATGGCCGTTCATGTGCCTTTGACCGAAGAGGCAATTGCCGAGGCTCGGGATATTATGCTTAGTAGCCATAATCTTTTAAAGCCGGCGACCGGCGACCCGGTAGTAACTCCGAACCAGGATATCGTCTGGGGAGCTTTCTATATCACGAATATTGGCCCGGATTACGCGCTGGCTGACGAGAAAAAATTAAAGAATTTTTATTCGCCTGAAGACGCGATGCTGTCTTATAATTTAAAAAATATAAAATTGCAGCAAAAAATCAGAGTTATGATCGATGGCAAGCCGGTAATCACCTCGGTCGGCAGAGTTATTTTTAACGAGGCTCTGCCGGTTAAATTGCGTTTTGTTAACGAGGTTGTGGGCAAGAGCCGGCTTAAAAATTTAATTAAAGAATGCTTAAGGCATTTCGGCGAGCAGGCGACGATTGATCTGCTTGATAAAATAAAGAACACCAGTTTTAAATATATCACCAAGAGCGGATTGTCTTGGGGCATGGATGATATACCGCATCTTTATGAAAAAGATCAAATGATCGTTGACGCTACCGGCCAGGCTGAAGAAATCAGCGAGCAGTATCGCGATGGACTTTTAACCGATAGCGAACGCTATAGTAAAATTATTGAGCTTTGGACTACGGTTAAAGAAAAAGTTACGGAAATTTGCCGCAACCACTTGCCTAAGGACGGTCCGGTTTATTCCATGATTGAATCAGGCGCTCGCGGTTCTTGGGCGCAGTTAACGCAGATTTTAGGCATGAAGGGCTTAGTAACTTCTCCTTCCGGCGATATTATAGAATTGCCGGTTAAGGGTAACTTTAAGCAAGGTTTCAGCGTTTTGGAATATTTTATCTCCACGCACGGCGTTAGAAAAGGTTTATCCGACACGGCTCTCCGAACTTCCAACGCCGGTTACTTAACCAGGCGCTTGGTTGATGTTTCTCAAGATATTATTATAGTTAAAGACGATTGCGGCGATAAAGAAGGCTTATTGATTGTTAAGAAAGAAAGCGAAGAAATGGGCGAGAATCTGGTTAAGCGCATGACCGGCAGATACTTGGCGGCTGACTTAAAGAATAAGGCCGGCAAGGTTTTGCTTGAAACCGGCGAACTCGTAACCGAGGACATCGCTGATAAAATTGTTAAGGAAGACATCCAAGAAGTTAAAGTCAGATCGGTTCTTACCTGTAAAATCCATCGCGGCATCTGCTCAAAATGCTATGGCTATGATTTGGCTTATAATAAGCCGGTGAAGATCGGCACGGCTGTCGGGATTATCGCCGCTCAATCGATTGGCGAGCCGGGAACGCAGTTAACCATGAGAACCTTTCATACCGGTGGCGTGGCCGGGCAGGAAGATATTACCCAGGGTTTGCCTCGGGTAGAAGAAATTTTTGAAGCCAGGCCGCCGAAGAAGAAGGCCTTTATCGCCGATATTGCCGGTAAAGTTAAGATTGAAACCGGCCAGAGAACGATTGCCAATGAAACCGGAGAAGTGATTATTTCCAATCCGCAATCAAAGATTTTAAAAGTCTATTATCAGGGAGCGGAAAGCGAAAAATATTATTTTGTCGAAGCGGCTCGCGAAGCAGTGCTGGAAAATAAAGGCAATAAAAAGCAGGAAGTGGAGATCTTGGTTAAAGACGGCGTTTTCGTTAATAAAAATAGCGAACTGTTCTCAATCGGCAAAAAAGTCTTCAAGTCTAATAAATCGGGCGTGGTGGAAATAGGCGATAAATTCATTAAAGTAACGAGCGAAGCGGAAAAAGTTAAAGAATATATTGTGCCGAAAGGTTTCGGCATCTGGGTTAAAGACGGCGAAGAGGTAAAAATCGGCGATCAGTTAACCGACGGCTCGCTGGATTTGCACCAATTATATAATTTGCGCGACAAGCTGGAAGCGCAGAAGTATATTATAAGAGAAATTCAGTATGTTTATTCTTCCCAGGGCCAGCCTTTAAACGATAAGCATATAGAAATAATCGCCAGACAGATGTTCGCCAGAGTTTATGTTAACGATGCCGGCACCACCGAATTATTGCCTGGAGAAATCGTGGAAAAAGCGATCTTTGATCAGACTAACGATGATGCCAGAGCCGCCGGAAAGAAAGAAGCGAAAGGCGAAGAACTATTATTAGGCATTACTAAGTCGTCATTAACCACCAATAGTTTTTTATCAGCCGCTTCGTTTCAGGAAACAGCCAGAGTTTTGATTGACGCGGCCGTTACCGGGAAGATTGATCACCTTGAAGGTTTAAAAGAAAATGTTATAATTGGCCGGCCGATTCCGGCCGGTACCGGGTATCGGGCAAAGAATGAATAATGAATTATGAATCATGAATAATAGGAATCGGTCAATCTGATTTAATTTGTTTAGTTTATTTGTTTTGTCATTGCGAGCCTTTAGCCCCGGGCTAGACCAGGGGAATCTCCTCTTCTGTCATCCCCGAGCAGGCGGGGATCCAGGGGTGAGCAGTAAAAATGTAATTTTCCATCTAAGCTTTGTGTAGTATAAAAGCTTTAAATAAGCGGGCGAGCAGTAAAGACATTCCTACTTTTCCCTCCTCCCCGCAAATGCGGGGCGACAGCTTTCGGCTTCGGGAATGACAATATATTAATTTATTTGTTCTTTTAGATATCAAAACAAAAAAGGCATTGCGGTGAAAACCATAATGCCTTTTTTGTTTGGGAAAAATAATTGTATTGTCATTGCGAGGAATGAAGCGAAGCGTAATGACGAAGCAATCTCTGGTTAGAAAGTGCTAAAGAATTGAGCAGTAATAAAGTTGTTTAGAGTTTTCGACCAGAGATTGTCATGGCTACGCCAGATCTCGCATAGCGATGACCGCGTCGCCCGGGTACGGGCTCCTCGCAATGACATTTTATAGTCCGTATTTCTTCGCATTCTCATCGGCCAGCCATTGGATATAAGCGATTTGCTCTTGGCCGCGCGGGCTTTTAAATAAATGTTTAAATCTGCCTTGCGGTTTTAAATATTCTTCGACTTTTGGATAATCGGCCGGCCGCTTCATTACCTCGGTGAGTTGGCCGTTAACATACTCCACCACCGGATAAATGCCGGTAAGAGCGGCCAATTTAGCCAGTTTGATCGTATCCTTGGGTTCGGTTTTCCAGCCCGGAATGCAAGGCACTAAAATTTGCAAGTACGACGGTCCGGGAGCGGCTATGGCTTTTTTAACTTTTTTTATGATGTCCAGCGGGTAGGCGACGGTAGTTTGCGCTACATATTTTAAGCCATGCGCCAAGGCGATAGCCAGCATATCTTTTTTCGTGAAATGAGAACCAACTCCGGAGATATCGCAAGAGAGTCCGGCCGGAGTGGTTGTGGTATTAGCCGCCCAGGGAGTGGAGGCGCTGGCTTGGGCGCCGGTATTCATATAGCCCTCGTTATCGTAGCAAACGTATAAAATATTTTCGCCCCGCCCCCACATGCCGCTGATTAAGCCCAAGCCGATATCAAAGGTGCCGCCATCGCCGCCTTGAGCGACGACATTAATGCCCCCGAGAACATTGGGGGATGAAGGGGGATTTAAATCCTCAGCCCTGCGGGTAGCTCCTTTATTAAAGGAGCCTATTTTTTCTTTATAATCCAAAGCCGCTCTAATACCGGAAGCCACGGCCGAAGCGTTTTCGAAAAGCGAATGAATCCAGGGCATGCCCCAGGCGCTTTCCGGGTAAGGCGTAGTAACGACTTCCAGGCAGCCGGTGGCGTTAGCGATAATGGTTTTCGGTCCGAGCGTATCCGCGACTAAGCGGGCCGCGATCATCTGGCCGCAGCCGGCGCAGCCTCTATGCCCTGGCGAAAGCAAGGTTCCGGGCGGTATTTTAGCAGTTTTGTTTATAGTTATTGGCATAAATAATAAATTTGAATTATGAATAATGAATTATGAATTTATGGGCTTCAAAATAGTGTTTTTCCATTATTCATAATTCATGATTCATTATTCATTTCAGTTTGTTTCCATTATTTGTTTTTTTATAATCTCGAGTTTCATTTTGTCTTTCTGTCCAACGAATTTAGAGGCGTTTAGAATTTCAATTAAAACCGGTTTTTTCCCTTTTGATAAGTGAATTATAAAATTACCAAGCTCCAGAGCGTGATCAATCGGATCCTTGGTTATTTCCCAGCTTATTATATTGGCTTCTATATCGTATTGCATATGTTTTGATTTGTCATTCTGGAGCGGAGCGATAGAATCCCCCTTTTTATGAGATGCTATCGGTCGCTCGTTCCTCTCTCCCTCCAGCATGACAAGTTTAAACGCTCCTCGCAATGACAGATTTAAATTATTTCACCGGGAAAAAGGTAATAATTTTTAAAATATCCCCGTCTTTTTTATAGATTACTTTCATGCCTTCTTTTTGCGCGGTCAGAAGTTTGCCTTTTTTACTTTGCTTTTCCGGCGCTGCGACCGCGTCTTCAACTTGTTCACGAGTAAAAAAAACCTTATGCTTATTTAAAATCTCAAATTTATTTTCAGCGTATTTTGTAAAGTAAAGCATAGATTTCAAATTAATTTAACTCTTTTGTAT
This sequence comes from bacterium, assembly GCA_030650415.1. Classification (GTDB taxonomy): domain Bacteria; phylum Patescibacteriota; class Patescibacteriia; order Patescibacteriales; family GWC2-42-12; genus GWC2-42-12. The sequence goes on from JAUSEG010000039.1 coordinate 6,396, forward strand.
AAGTGCACCTCAGCATTTTTGAATATTTTTTCCGTCCAATTTAAAAATTCGTTCGCTTCTTTTTTTGAAATTAGCGTCCCGCCGCCATAAAGATCCCAGTTACGCTTAGAACGCATTTCTTGGCCGATAATTATTATGTCTTCGTCTTTAATTATTTCTGATAATTTGTTAATTAGCTCAATATGGTGTCCTTGGCGCGACCTTACCCGTAAATTATTTTTGGCGCAGACGGCGATAGCCAACTTTAATAAAGCATCGTAAGAAAATTTAAATGTAACCTCCGGAACATCCGAAGTTCTGGCGATTTTTAAATCACGCGAAGCCGACCTAAAGTATTGCTCAATTTGTTTCGGGGTAAAAGCGAATTTTTCAAACATTAGATTAATTTTATGATTTTATGGCTAAAGATATTGGCTATGAGTTCATTCTTCGCCTTTTTTCTTTTTTTAAATTCCTCTTCAGTTAAATCTATAATATTAAACTCTCTCTTAAATTCTTTGGCCGTTTTAACCAGCAACCTTTTAGCTTCTATTGAAGAGTGGCTGCCGATGAGAAAAATGTCAATATCGCTTCCGGATCCGAATTTATTATTGGCGTAGGAACCGAAAATGTAGGCGTCTTTAAGTCCAGCCAAGTTTTTAAGTAAAGCCGTTATTCGGTTTTCCAGGCCATATTTTAAATTATAGAGTTTTTTTAATTCATTTAACAGGGGATAGCCTCGGTTTAGAGAATAATGCCTTTGGTTGCCAATTAGCCTGGAAATTAAGATGCCTTCTTTTTCCAGTTCCTTTAATTTTCTGTCTAAGTTTCCCGGGTCGAGGGAAAGTTCTCTGGCCAGTTCGTTAATATAATGCTCGGCGCCGGTGTTAACGAAATAATAGCTAAGCAATTTTTCGGTGATTTTAGATTTAAAATCCAACATATTTTTTATTGTAAATATTTACAATAATCATTGTATATTATTACAATATAATTAGCAAGCCCGTTGGCGCGTAAAAAAGACCTTATGCTTATTCAGAATCTCAAATTTATTTTCGGCGTATTTTGTGAAATAAAACATAAAATTATTTTTTTATTTCTTCGTAGTCGCCATTATTAAAATCTTTTAGACTTATTTCAATCTGATTTTTTATCGTTTTTTTCATTTCATTTTTTAAGGAAACGTTTGCGCCTGATTTTTTATCGTTTTTTCTGGCTATAAAAAAAGGAATTTTTATGTTGTTAACAATAAGAAAAAGCGCCAGCATCCGCGCTTGGTTTTTATAGCCGACTCTAATTTTAGCGACTAAGCAGTTTTTTAGGGGAATAAAGGAATTGGAAATAAGAGCGTCGCCGCGCCGAAAAATATTTTTGTTAAAAGTCCTTTTTAGATCCCTTTTAATTTCATCCAGGCTTATTTTAATATTTTTTAATTGTTTGCCGAATGATTTGGTTATGATTATCATAGCGCGTTAGCGTATTTTTTTATAGCTAGGCTAGCTAGTTTTTCCAAGCGAGAAGCTATTTTTTTGTCGCGGCAAGCGGACATGATAATAACATCAAGATAATCGTCGTTATGCTCTTGCAGGGTTATTTTTTTAGTCTGTACAACATTGGCTAAAAAAGCCTTAATCAGCGCCGATAGGGGCAAGCCGAAATTTTCCGCTACCGCTTGAGCCTCTTTTTTTAAATTGTTTTCAATACGGATGGTTAATTGAGTTTGCATAAAATTATTTGTATATACATTATATATACATAATAAAACAGAAAAAATAGGTTGTCAATAGTAGTTTGCTCCTGTTTTTTCGTCATCTTCGCTTTTTCGTCATTCCTGCGACTTGCCCCGTGAAATGCTTTGCATATTTCACTGGGGAAACAGGAACCCAGAAAGAATTTTTATAATTTTGCCAGTATTTCTTTAATACCAACTCCGCCTTTTTTTATTTTGGTAAAGTCGATAATTTTTTGCCATCGTTTGCCGGCCGCCTTTTTGTTCTTTTTCATAATTATTCTTTAATTTTAGGAATTTTTTTAACTAAGTATTCTCTAATTCTAAAATGATACCCAAATTGGAAAGTGGTTTTTAATGAATTTGCGCGTTAATTTGTAAAGGTTGCTTCTATTTTATCTCTTGCCGCCGCAGGCGGCAAGGGCTGTTTTTATTTTGTTTTTACGGC
>JAUSEG010000040.1 GCA_030650415.1 bacterium
GCCGTAAAAACAAAATAAAAACAGCCCTTGCCGCCTGCGGCGGCAAGAGATAAAATAGAAGCAACCTTTACAAATTAACGCGCAAATTCATTAAAAACCACTTTCCAATTTGGGTATCATTTTAGAATTAGAGAATACTTAATCGGCATAAAAAGGGGCGCCGCTAAATCAATAGGGCGCCCGAGGAAGCGATTTACGCTTCGGTCAAAAGGGTTTGAACCATGTCTCGCAGCTTGGCGAGATCAAATGGCTTGGGTAGAAAATCGTCAGCCCCGGCGGCCATAACGATCGATTCCACCTCCTCACGGTGGTCGCTACCGCTCATGGCGATAATCTTGATCTTTGGAAAGGCCGGTCGATCGTTTAGACGAATCCAGTCGATGACTTCTTTGCCTCCCATCCTGGGCATTTCGTAGTCAGCAAAGACCAAGTTGGGATTATATGCCTCAATCAGGCCTATGCCTTCCTTGCCGTCACCGGCCGGCAGGATCTTCATAAATCCCATCCGCGCCAAGACCAGAATCAGAGTATTCCGAACGACTTTATCATCATCGATTACCAAGATTACATTTGTGGTCATTTTTTTGTTTATTTTCGGGTTTTTGTTTGTTGTTTTCTGTCGTCTTGTTTCATTTTCAAAACCACCAAGGACTGGATAGTTCTGAACGAAATTTTGAAAGAGCAGATTATAAATAGTAGCATAAAAATCAAAACCTGGCAAGCCTTGACATAAAATTACAAATTGGGCTAATATAAAACATTGCGGTAAAATACCGCAATAACAAAAAACCCGCCAAAAAGCGGAAAAACCAAAACCAAAACAAAAGACAGAACATCATGAGACCATTAAACGTCGGACTAATCGGCGGCGGCAAAGGCGCCTTCATCGTTCAACCTCACCAGAAAGCCATCCATATGGACGGCACCCGCCGCGTCGTCGCCGGCGCGCTCTTCCCCGATCCAAAGATCGCGCTCGAAGAGGCCGCCAACTGGCCATACCCGATCAGGGGCTATGGCTCCTACGACGAGATGATCGCGGCCAACGCGACTCTGCCCGCGGATGAGAAACTCGACTACATCTTGATTGTCACACCCAATCACGTTCACTTCGACCCGGCCATGAAGGCCATCGAAGCCTGCATCCCGGTCTTCTGCGAGAAACCGCTCTGCCTGAATCTCAAAGAGGCCAATCGGCTCGTGAATGCCGTGCGCGAAGCCAATATTCCCTTCGGCGTGGCCCACACCTACCTTGGCCACTGGACCACCCGCTTCTCACGCTACATCGTGAGTCAGGGTTTGCTCGGCAGAATCCGCTGGGTGGACAGCTCCTACATCCAGGGCTGGCTCGCCACCAAGCTGGAAGGCACCGGCTGCCAGCAGGCTGATTGGCGCGTTGATCCCAAGCGCGCCGGCGGCTCCGGTTGCGGCGGCGACATCGGCACTCATGCCTTGATGCATCTCCGCTACATCACTGGCCTGGATGTCACCAAAGTCTCGGCGCACCTCGAAACCTTCGTGGAAGGACGCGCGCTGGACGACCACTTCACGGCCTATTGCCAGCTCTCGAACGGCGGCAAAGCCCTGGTCCGCGCCTCGCAGATCTGCATCGGCTCTAAGAATGACCTCGGCATCACCATCGCCTGTACCAAGGGTACGCTCGTCTGGAAACAGGAGAATCCCGAGGCGGTTACCATTCATCTGGCCGACCAACCCGACCGCGTCTATTACCGCGGCGCGGTTAAGGCGGGGGACGGCTTCCTGCCCGAGAACGACAACTGGCTCGATACCTTGCTCAAGGAACCGACTATTCCGGCCGGGCACGGTGAAGCCTTCCATGACGCCTTCGCCCGCCTGCATCGCTTCTTTGAAGCCGACGTGCGCAAATGGCAAGTCGGCCAACCGTTCGCTCGCGACGGCTCGAACTACGCCAACATCGAAGACGGCTGGATGGGGCTCGACTTCATCCAGGCCTGCGTGGAAAGCAGTAAAAGAAACGGTGAGTGGATGAACCTGGGGAAGCCGAATTCGGAACCATAACAAACTAGCCAAGCGGACTAACCAAGGAAAATTTAAAAACGCCAGTCCTCAAAAGACTGGCCTAACTCAAACCCTTCAAGCAACCAATCGCTTGAAGGGTCTTTTTTATATAAACTCTTTATTCGGTTCGGTCTTTAATTTTTGCCAAGGCGTAAAGTCTTTTCTCTTGGCGCGAAAATAGCCGGCCGCGGCGATCATGGCCGCGTTATCCGTGCAATATTTAAACTCGGGAATTATTAATTTAGCGCCATCCAATCTATTTTTTACGGCTTGCGCTAACTGATTTCTCAATTCAAGATTCGCGGCTACGCCTCCGGACAACATAATAGTTTGGCAGTTAAAATCTCTGGCGGCTTTTACGATTTTAGAAACTAAAACCTCAACCGCGGCTTGCTCAAATTCATACGCATAACCGGAAATTCTCTTTTTCCAGATCTTATCTCTTTGTATGGCGTACCAAAGCGCCGTCTTTAACCCGGAAAATGAAAAATCATAATCGCCGGAATTAATCATCGGCCTGGGCAAGCTTATATCTTTCAACTTCTTGCCTCTAGCTTTTACCGCTTCGGCCGCGACCGCCGGCCCGCCCGGATAACCTAAGCCGAGAAGTTGCGCGGCTTTATCAAAAGCCTCGCCGGCCGCGTCGTCACGCGTCTCGCCCAGCACTCGATATTTTCCATGTCCGCTCATTAAAACTAACATCGTATGCCCGCCGGACACCGTCAAAATAATCGCTGGAAATTTAATTTTATCTTGTATTTTGTATTTTGTATTTTGTATTCGTTTGGAAATTGAAAATTGAAAATTGAAAATTTCGCTAATTGGCCTTAGCCAATTCGCGTAGATATGCCCTTCAATATGATTAACTGCTACGACCGGCGAGCCCCAAGCATAGGCCAAGGTCTTAGCCGTTTCCACCCCCACCAATAACGAAGTCACCAAACCCGGTCCAACCGTCACCGCGATCGCATCGATTTTTTTAGCCCCCTTTAATAAAGAGCCTGTCCCGAGCTCACCGAGGGAGGGTAAGGGGGATTTAATTCCAGCCTTTGCCAGCGCCTCATTAACCACCGGCAAAATATTTAAAACATGCTCGCGCGCCGCCACTTCCGGCACCACGCCGCCGTATTTTTTATGAATCTCAATTTGCGATGACACCACGTTTGATAAAACCTCCACCTTATCGCCAACACCGCGCACTACCGAAGCCGCGGTTTCATCGCAAGATGTTTCTATACCAAGTATAATAAGTTGTTTTTTCATTGAAAATTTTAAATTAAAAATTGAAAATTAATACTATCTTAACCCAAAACTCCTGAAAAAACAAGCCTATTTGACAAAATAATTATATGCTCTATACTGAACTATATACCCCCACCCCAGGTATTGATATGGCAAGATTTTTCTTAATTCATAATTCAATTTTATGACCCCGCAAAAAACCAAAGCCTTAATCAATTTTAAAAAAACCAAGAGCCTGATGGAAAAGATTATCCAAATGGTGGAGACCGATGAATATTGCGTAAATGTCATGCAGCAAAACCTGGCGGCTATCGGCTTATTGCGCTCGGCTCACGAAATGCTGATGGAAGGGCATCTAAACAGCTGCTTTAAAATGGCTTTTGAAACTAAAAACTCCCTTAAGCAAAAGCAGATGACTAACGAAATATTAAAAGTCACTAAACTATTTAATAAATAATTATATGATGTATTATAACTTTCCTCTTTTTGGCTTTTTCATGCCTCTATATATGATTATCGTTTGGATTATCATTATCGGTGGCATCGCGCTTCTAATAAACTGGTCGATTAAACAAAATCAGCCGGGTAAAATCAACGAGAAATCGGCTCTGGATATTTTAAGAGAACGGTATGCCAAAGGTGAAATTGATCAAAGAGAATTTGAGGCTAAGAAAAAAAAATTAAGCTAAAACTTAATGTCTTTACGAAAATTATAAAGACGTATATAATGTAATTGTTTCCACGATATGCCAAAAAACATCACTAAAATTTATCAGCGAACCGCCTTTATAATATTGGCCATTATTATTTCTGGCCTGCTTAATATTTGCTTGTTTACTTTCCAGGCCAAGGCCTCGACTGCCCCTATGCCGACACCTAAATTAAATTTTGCTTATGATAACGAAGGCGATTGTATCGCCAAACCCCTGCCCGAACCCAGGGAAACCATCAATCGAGCAGCCGCGCCCATGCCGGCATGTTGCCTGGCGCAAAACCGTAATTATAATGCCGTGGTAAATACGGCCAACGACAAATCAACTCCGGCTTTCACCGATCTGGTAATGTTACCGGCAGACAACACATATTTTGAAAATTACTCTACTAATTATACTTCACGATTAGCCTATCCTCCGCCAGCGGGCTTAGCGCTGGCTTCAATCGTCATTAGAGAATAAACTTAATCAATCCGCCTCCGGACAAAAGATTTTTAGCATTGGGAAAATGCTAATTTCGCCGGTGGCTTTTTAATTAATTTTAATTCTTTCAATATGACTAATGTTCAAAAACTTACTGTGCCGATTAAGGGCATGCATTGCAAATCCTGCGAAATTCTGGTTGAAGAGGAGCTAAAAGAAGTAAAAAATGTAGAAAAGGTCGTGGTCAATCACCTAAAGGACACGGCGGAAATTTATTACCATAAAAAAAGCCCAGACCTAGAGGCTATAAAGGCGGCCATAGAAAAAGCCGGCTATAGTTTAGGTAAAGAAGAAAAAAAGGGCTGGTTTAGTAAAAACAAAGATGATTATCGGGAACTGGGCGTAGCCGCGCTCTTTTTAGTCGGTCTCTACTATATACTTAAAGGTCTGGGCCTAACCAGTTTAAACATTCTGCCATCGGGTAGCGACGGCGGCATCACCGTCTCGTTAATTTTACTTATCGGTTTAACCGCTGGTTTTTCCACTTGCATGGCCTTGGTCGGCGGCTTGGTTTTGGGTCTGTCTTCAAGACACAATGAACTGCATCCCGAAGCCACGGCTATGGAAAAATTCCGACCGCATTTATTCTTTAATTTAGGCCGGGTTCTAGGTTATACTTTGCTCGGCACGCTCTTAGGCCTCCTAGGTTCCGCCATCCAACTATCCACTTTTTCTTTAGGCATTCTAACTATTTTTGTCGGCCTGGTTATGCTTATTATGGGACTCCAGCTCGTAGAAATTTTCCCCTGGGCCAATAAACTGAAGCTTACCCTGCCTAAAGGCCTGAGCCGCGTTTTGGGCATCGGCGGCCATCAGAAAGAATACAGCCATAAAAGTTCAGCCATCTTAGGCGCCTCAACTTTCTTTTTGCCATGCGGCTTTACCCAGGCCATGCAAGTCATAGCCATCAGCACCGGCAGCTTTTTCTACGGCGGAGTCGTCATGGGTCTATTCGCCTTAGGTACTGTCCCCGGGCTTTTAAGCTTAGGCGGCTTAACCTCCGCGGTTAAAGGCGCCTTCGCGCGAAAATTCTTTAAGTTCGCCGGCCTGGTAGTCTTACTTTTTGCCTTATTTAATATTTCCAATGGGCTGGGTTTAACCGGCCTGAACTTGGCTTACGGCCAAGCGGAAAATATAAATCTAAACGACCCGAATGTAACCCTGGAAAACGGCGTGCAGATTGTCAGGATGAAAGAACTAGCCAACGGCTACTCGCCTAATAACTTTACTATTAAGCAAGGTATTCCGGTTAGATGGATAATCGACGCCCAAGCCCCATATTCCTGCGCTTCCAGCTTGGTTATGTCTAAGTATAATATCCGCAAAACTCTGGTTAAAGGCGAAAATATTATTGAATTCACTCCCAAAGAAATCGGCCGTATTCCTTTCTCCTGCTCCATGGGCATGTACACGGGCGTTTTTAATGTCGTTGATAAAAATGGCCAAGCGCCAACGACCATCAATTTAAATTCAACGCCAACCGCCAAGGCCAGCGCTGGTGGCTGCGGCGGAGGCGGAGCAGCAACGGCCAGCGCGGGTGGCGGAGGCGGTTGTGGAGGCGGCGGCGCGGCTAGCGGTGCATCAGCCGGCGGTTGCGGAGGCGGTTCGGGCGGCGGGGGTTGCGGTTGCGGCGGAGGCGGAGCGCAAATTAAAAAAGACGCGACTGATACTATCGCGGAAGTTCAGGGCGACACGCAAATAATTAACGCTACTTACACAGCTAGCAATTTTTTGCAGCCAAATTCCTATAAAGTTAAAGCTGGCACCAAAGTAAAATTTAATATTGACGTTAAAGACGACGGTCGGGGTTGCGGTTACGCCATCATGATCCCGGGGTTATATAATAACGCAGTTCCGCTTAAAGCCGGCCAGCCGATCACTATGGAATTTACGCCCACGGCTAGAGGTGATTACGAAATTACCTGTGGCATGCAAATGATAACCTTTGGTACCATTATTGTAGAATAATTAACTTATTTGTCATTCTGGAGGGAGCGTCAGCGACCGATAGAATCTCTCGAGATGCTATCGCTTCACTTCGTTACGCTCCAGCATGACATTACAATCATATGAAAATACAATTCAAAATAACCAATATGACTTGCGCTTCCTGCGCCTTAGTCAATGAAAAAAATTTGCTGAAAGCCAAAGGCGTATTGAGCGCCAAGGTTGATTTCGCTAGCGGCCAGGCCGAAGTGGAATACGACGAAAAAACTATCGGCGAACAAAAAATTAAGGAGCTAATAACTAAAAACGGCTACGGCGTAATATAATAATGAAGGCGCCGGACAAAGCTTTTGGTTTTGAGCGCATACGAAATTGTTTGTATTTTTCTTTCAAAGAAAAATACCCAAATTTCGTCTAAGTGAAAAACCAAAAGCTTTGTCCGGCAAAAACTAAATATATATGAAAAAACATCTAAAATTGAACATAACCGGCATGCACTGCGCTTCCTGCGAAAAGATTATTGCCATGGAGCTCGGCGATTTGCCCGGAGTAAGCAACATAAAAATCAACTGGTCAACCGGCGCGGGCGAACTTGATTTGGATTTAGAAAAAAACCAAGACCAAAAGGTCATAGAGGCCATAAAAAAAGCCGGCTACGAGGCTCAAATTACTAATAGCCAAACTGAATTACCGAACACAGTTGAAACCATCCCTAACGGCTCCTTAACGTTAAAACAAGTGCCAGCCGGCAAACCCTTAAAAATCAAGCTGGAAACTAGCGTACTGGCCGAGGGCCGCGTCTTAACCGGCGCGGACGGCCAACCCTATTTTGAGGGCAAAATAAAAAATGATAAAAAAGCGGAATTTGATGTGCCCGAAGATGACAATAATTCCAGAAACTATATTGATCAGTTGGTTAAATCGGCCAATCTGTCCAATCTGTTTGACAAAATCATGGGCACAGAGAAAACTAAAAATAACCCCCTTCAAAAGGGGGATGAAGGGGGTTTTAAAACCTCCCCCGCCCCTTCCCTCGGTGAGCTCGGGACAGGCTCTTCACAAGGAGGGCATACCAGCGCCAATAAAAGAATCAGTTTATCGCTGTCCGGCATGCACTGCGCTTCCTGCGCCAATATTATTGAGCGCTCGCTTAAAAAAGTTCCTGGCGTTAAAGAAGGCAATGTGAATTTCGCCGCGGAAAAAGCTTCCATCCTGTTTGATGAAACTAAAACCAATATCGCCGACTTAATCGCGGCCGTGAAAAATGCCGGCTATAAGGCCCAAATGGTCGATCCTAGAGATACTGAATTTGAAGCCAAAAAAAGGCATCATGAAACGCAAAATTACTTCAAAAAATTTACCATCAGCGCGATTTTAAGTTTACCCATGCTCTATTTCATGTTGCTTGATTTCTTTAAATGGCTCCCGGGCGCAAACGCCCTGCCGCCTTATTTCGGCATTGTCTCCTTGATTTTAACCACGCCGGTGCAATTCATTATCGGCTGGGGTTTTTATAAAGGCATGTGGTCGTCCTTAAAAATGAAAACTTTCAACATGGACAGTCTGATTGCCATCGGCACTTCCACGGCTTACCTTTACAGCTTAATCTATTTTCTCATCTACTTGGCTAAAACCGGCTCGCTAATCGGTCTGGCTGGAGAAAAAATTCCGGAGCTGTATTTTGAAACCGCGGCCTTCTTAATTACCTTCGTCACTCTTGGCAAATGGCTGGAAATCCGAGCTAAAGGCAAGACTTCCGATTCCATAAAAAAACTCATGGGCCTTCAAGCTAAAACCGCGCGCGTCAGCCGAGCCGGTACGATTAAAGATATTCCGATTGATGAAGTAGTTAAAGGCGATATTATAATCGTCAGACCGGGCGAAAAAATTCCGGTTGATGGAAAAATCGTTAAAGGCGATTCGGCCGTGGACGAATCCATGCTAACCGGCGAAAGCATTCCGGCGGAAAAACATCCCGGAGATATGGTCTTCGGCGCCACGATCAATAAAAACGGCAGTTTTGAATTTGAAGCCACGCGCGTTGGCGCGGAAACCGCTCTGGCGCAGATTATCCGCGTAGTCGAAGAAGCGCAAGGCTCTAAAGCGCCGATCCAGGCATTCGCGGACGCGATTTCCGCCCGCTTTGTGCCGATTGTCATTGCTATCGCGGTTATGACTTTCGCCGTCTGGTTCTTTCTCTTGGGCGCTAGCTTGGCTTTTGCTTTAATGGCTTTTACAGCCGTTATCGTTATTGCCTGCCCCTGCGCTCTGGGCTTAGCCACGCCAACCGCGATTATGGTCGGTACGGGCAAGGGCGCCGAGTACGGCATCCTGGTTAAAGGCGGCGAACCGCTGGAAGCGGCCTGCAAAATTAAAGCGATTATTTTCGATAAAACCGGCACGTTAACGAAAGGCAAGCCGGAAGTTACTGATGTTTTAATTTTTTCCGGTCATGACGAAGAAGAGATTATCGCCACCGCGGCCAGCTTGGAAAAATTATCCGAGCACCCTCTAGCCGAAGCGATTTACAACTACAGCCAAGAAGAAAATATCGATTTAAGCGAAGCAAAAAACTTCCAGGCCATACCCGGCCATGGCGTAGTCGGTGAAGTTAACGGTCAAAAATATTTTCTCGGCAACGCCAAAATGATAACTGAAATCGCCGGTTTGGATATGGAAAAAATCAAAAGAAAAATAAATAAATTGGAAGAACAAGGTAAAACCGTCATGACTCTGGCTACCGACAAAGAAATTATCGGCGCCGTGGCTGTGGCTGATACGGTTAAAGAAACCTCTAAGGAAGCTGTGGCTAAACTCATGAAAATGGGCATTGAAGTCTATATGATTACCGGCGATAACGCGCGCACGGCGAAAGCCATCGCGCGAGAAATCGGCATTACTAACGTTTTAGCCGAAGTTCTGCCTGAAGACAAAGCTAATGAAGTTAAAAAATTACAGGCTGGCGGTAAAAAAGTCGGCATGGTCGGCGACGGCATAAATGACGCGCCGGCTTTAGCGCAGGCCGACTTGGGTATTGCCATGGGCTCGGGCACTGACGTGGCTATGGAAACCGGCGGGATAGTTATCGTAAAAAACGATTTAAACGACGTGGTCAGCGCCATTCAGCTTTCTAAAGAGACTTTGGCGAAAATCAAGCAGAATATGTTTTTTGCTTTGTTCTATAACGTCATCGGTATTCCGATCGCGGCCAGAGTCTTCGCTTTTGCCGGGCTAATCTTAAAACCGGAATTGGCCGGCTTAGCCATGGCCTTAAGCTCAATTTCCGTGGTAACTAATTCCTTGTCCTTAAAATATTTCCGTCCAGGCAAAAAGAATTACTTATCTATAGTGGCTCCGGTCATTATGGTTATCCTCTTCAGCTTTATTTTCTTTGAGTTCGCTAAATTAAGTTCGGCCGGCATGAAATAATGTGCTATTATAAAAAACTCCCGATTAAATTCGGGAGTTTTTTATTCGCGCGATTGGTAGTAAATTTTTTTTATCTAATTTTCTTCCATTCCCTAATAACTGTAGCCATCATATATAAATCACCTGTTCCGTACAGTATTTTTTTAATAATTTTAAAGGCTTTATTAATATCAACTTTATCTAATTTTCCCACCGGTTGTTTTTTATTGCTTAAATCATTTATGTCTTCAATGTCTCTCCGCTTAAAACAAGCGTAACTATCTTCTGAAAAACAACGGTATTTTTCTCTTTCTAATTTTAAGCCAAAATAATTTTCCGGCTTGGAAGTTATAACGGAACACAAAAGATTGTTTTGATAGTTCATTATTGCCGAGGGCAATAAAACTAGGGCGAAATGCCTGGCGTATTTATTTATATCCGTGAAGTAATATTTTTCAAAATGTAATATATCCGAAGCTTTAAAATTATTCATAAATTAAGCCGCTACCATATCTATCACATCCTCATCCAAAGTAACGCAATTAAAATCTAATTTTTCCCCTTTTAAAACTTTAACTTTTTTCTTCTTTTCGGCTTCAAGCATTTTTTCCATAGGTTCAGTCGCGTAAACGATCTTTTTTAATTCTTTCATCGGCAGATGAATATATGATTCAACAATGCTGTTAATAAATAATTTTTCCGACTCGTCTAAATTTATTTTATTGGGTTTATTTTTTAACGAAATACAATGCCTCGAAAACTCATAATCCGCTTTTTTCACTTCCGTTAAATTTATATACTTATCTTTTAATGAATTGAGGGCGTGGTAAATGTCAATTGATATAGGGCCGTTTTTATCGCGCACAAAAGAAATAGAAGAGTTAAAAAAGCTCTTGCCTGTATATTTATATGATTCTGCCTCGAGGAGATATAAAAATTTAAACAGCTCAAATTTAGACAAATTATCTTTACCCTTTTCTTTGGCTCTCGCCAATAAATATAAAATTGTTTGTTCTAGCTTATTCATTTAATTAAATCTTATAATTCTATTATAGCAAAATAATTATTGTTTTTCCATTGAGAGAAAATTTAATATAAAATTAGACATTTTTTGCCTTTTTATCATTTATTCTGCCTTATTTTCATCATACATCCGCACCAATGGATCTTCCCAGCCAAAGCAAGTCGACTGTTTGCATAATAACTCAAAAGTATTAATGCATTTCTTATCCAGTTGAGAAAACTCTTTAAGAATTTCAACGCATTCCTGCATAAACCCGCCGACTGTGCCGTCTGAATCATCCACTCCCTTACAAAGTTTCTTGTCGAGGCGCAAAAGCATTTTAATAATCAACTCGGTGATTTGCGCGCTTACGGGCAAACCGGAAACTATCGCTGACAAACGATTACAGCCTTCCGATAAAGAGGCCTGATAGGTAAACCAAGTTCGCGACGGGCCATTATATGATTTTATGTACTTTATGGCATTACTAATTGATTTTTTCACTTCAGCCAACTCCATTTTTGATAATTCACCCAATTTCCCGCAACATTGCGGCTCGCTGTTTAATTTTTTATCTTCCGGCATAATCGGCTTGCCGCCTAACACCGCATAAATTGATAATGCTACGATATGCTTGCAGAGATAATCGTTCTGTCCCATATAGCAATCGCAATACCCCAAGCCAAAACGGCGCGCTTCGATTGAAACATTATAATTTTTGCCGCCCTCAACAATAGCCGAATACGCGCTTATCCCTTCTTTAAAATTTTTTATCTTTCCGCTTTCATATAAATCCACCGCCTTTTCAAAGGTCGGGCGTTCGGTTGCGAATTTTATTTTATTGAAGTCAAATTTTGGGGGCATAATAAAAAACATTGTTCAATAATATTAATTAGCTGCTCCGACTTTAGGTGATTTCAAGTTTTTCTAATCCGCTTCAAGCGGATTGCCCGGCTCTGCCGAGCTTGGCGGCAAATTATTTTTTCAATTTACGAATACCTAAACATATTAGACCAACTAACAAATTTCTTATTTGATGCTACTTCAATTTTTCCAACAAAACCAAAATATCTTATCAAGGCAATTACTATTATAAGGAATATTCTTCCGTGGGGCATATTTAGATACATAGTGTTCAGTTTCTTGTCGTTAAAAGCCAATAAACCATCTTGCGGGATTGCCCCGTCTGGCAACACTATTTCGTGAGCAAAAAAATTTCTAGTCGCATATATATGTGAAATTACATCATCAAAATTATTATATTTTTTATCTCCACCATAGTGATTAAGCATATCTCGTTTTTTTTCTTCAGTTAAACTATCCATAACAGCCTTGAAACGATCTTTCTGTCTCTTAATTTTACCATTAGGGCGCAATTCATTTTTTGTATGCTGATCAATTAGACCAATCAAAAGAAGCAATACACAACAATACCAAGTTTCTTTGCTAACTACATTCGCGATTGCCCCATCTTTGTTGATCGCCTGTTTTTTAAGTATTTCAAGAGATTCTAAATATAAATATAAATAGCGCAATTGCCTAAAAAATATTTCTTTAGAGCTAGGATTATTTTTAAAAAAGTCCGTTAAAGATTCGTCAGCTTTTATAAACCATTCACCGAAATACTTATCTTCTTTTCCAAAAACCTCATCAAAAGCTTCCCTTAGCGACATTTTTTTATCACTCATATAATCCTATATAGATAAGTATAGAGGCTATTTTCTATTTTCATTCTTGTCTATTTTATTTTTAGAATTAATAGATTGAACAACTAATATAAGCTTGTAGCCCTACACCACCGTCACCGCTTATTGTGCAATGTGTAGTTTTTGGCATTTGTATTGAAGGATATATTATAGGTTGATAATTATTATAAGTTGGCTGAATAGTATTAAGCTCGTTGATCGCTTTTAAATTATTTAATTCATCAAGTTGTTTTTTTGTGTAGGCCAACGAGCTATCAGATATCATCAGCATATACCTTTCAATATCTGCTTGCTTGTCTTTAGCATATGTTTCAACTTCGTTGTAAACACTTGTTAAATTTTGTGCCGTTTCTTCAATAATAATATAACTTTTTAGTTTATCATAATATGCCCAATACTTCTCTACACTAACAGGTTCAGCAAGTAAATTTTTCTCTTTCTCCGTCCTCAATGTAGTAATAGAAAGTTTTATTTGGTCAATAACCCCAAGATAACCATTTTTTACATCGCTATAATATTTTAAAGGCGCGTCGAACTCTTTATCTAAAAGTTGCCAAGCTTTTTGAAAATTACCTTGATCGTTGTTTACACCATTTATCACTATTACTCTACCATCACGTAAGCGGTTGTCGTAATAGTCTATCGCCCCTATTACCTTATATGCATAATTGAGATTATCTTGATATAAAGGTATAGCTGAGTCAATAAACGAATTTAAATTTGAAAGTTTAACTAATGTTGTATCTATTGTTTTATCATTTTTCTGGCCTATTATGTTAGTACCATTAATGTTTATTTCGGCTTGTACTTTATTTTTACCGAAAGCAATAATTTTATCTAAATCTTTATTAGTAATTCCAAGTCCTAAGTTTCTCATTACGCCATAAGCCTCCAAACCATTTTTTAAATAGTGTAAATTACCGCTAAAATCAACATAGTAGGCCTCACCTTTAGATTCCACCTGCAAAAAAATTTTACCGCTATGTTTGACTGCTGAATTTTTATTATTTTGTATTTTTTCTAAATCTTTGTTAGTTATGCCAACTCCTAAATTTCGCATGATATTATACGCCTCATCGCCGTTGGCCATATAATTTTTTTCTCCGGTTTTAGGATCTACATACCAGGCTTCGCCTTTTGATTCTACTTGCAATAAAATTTTACCTTTTAGTCTAGATGCTAAATCTGCGGCGCTAGAAAAATTAACTGGGGCTAATCCTAAAACAAAAATTAAGATTAAAAAAATTGTAAATTGTTTTCTCATAAATTTTAGAATATATTACTAATCAATTAACTCATTCATATCCTTACCGTAAAGCTTGGCAAACCTTTTAACTTCAACGATATCGAGACGATAGCCGCCGGATTCTACACGGGAAATATAAGATTGCGGCCGTTTTAGCTTCTTGGCCACTTCAATCTGCCGTAAGCCGGCTTTAAGCCGAGCCTGCTTTAATTTCTTAATAAATTTAGCGTATTCTTTTGTCCAAATTGTTTTACTCATATACTACCATAATATATCCATAAAATCAATATCTAAAATTTAGATATTGTTGTATAAGCGTATTATTTAAAAATAAAAAACTCGGCCTTTAAGCCGGGCTTATATTTTGAGTAGATTACCTTAAATTAAAAACGGCGTTTGCTTCTTATATTCCGCGTAATCGCTATAGAGCGCCAACATTTCTTTCTCTTCCGCTCTGGCCGCCCTTATATACTTATATATCAAAATTGGACTAAAAATAACCGTTATAATGGTCGGCCAGCCGAAAAACCAGCCTAATATTAAAAAAATAAAGCCAACGTACTGCGGATTTCTGGAATAAGCGTAAAGGCCGTTTCTGGCAAACCCTCCCTGCTTGGATTGGCGATAAAGAGAATACCACCCCGAGATGATCATAATCATTCCTAAAATCATTAAAACCGCGCCGTACAGCATGGCATGATCCATGCCCATACCCACCCCCAAAATATTAAACCCAATCACATTCTCCGGCAGCCTGGCTCCGGCGGTAAAAAAATATTTGGCGGTAAAGAATATGGTCAGCGGCAGGCCGTACATTTCTATAAACAACGAAACAAAAAACGCGCCGACCAGCCCATAGTCAAGCCACTTCGCCCGCTTGCGATACGATAGGGGAACTAAAAACAACATAAATAAAATAATGGACGCGACTACTACCTGCCATTGCGATTTAATAATATTATTAATAATGGTGCCGGTAAGATAGGCGTAAAAATGATCATAAAATTCCTTGCCATACCAAAGAGGAATAATTGCCAGAACAATCACGGCCGAACGCCATGGCCAATTATTTATTCGCTTGTTTTCACTCATAAATTTTATAATAAAATGACGGAGTTTAAAAAACCGCCATTGATTTAATCATTCAAACAAAAGTAAATTAAATTCCAATTAACTGTTTTTCAACCATATTATTGCTATTACAATTTTTCATGTACCTTGCGCCAACTTAAATGCTCATAAATGCTCGACCACAAAAAACCAAAGCTCAGCGCGAATAAAAGCTCTTCTAAGGGAACGCCTAAAATCAAAACCCCGGAAATAACTTTTAAATTCCATACCTGCTCCACATAGCCTGGAAACATGGCAATCAGAGTCAAAAAATATACGAAGTAAAGCCCGAAAAAAATCAAAGCGCTGACTAACATTTTCCTTTTAAGATCGGGACGGCAATACCAGGCGAATAAACCGCCAACGGTCATGGCAATCGCCGCGATATAGATCGGACTTAAGTTGGTTGCTACCAATAAAATAATAAAAATTATCGGCGCTGAAACAATCGCCCAGAAATGCAGACGATGGCGCCGGCCAGGTCTCTCCATTTGAGAAATCACCTGATGCTTTACGTAAAATATTTTTTCATAAAGCGCGGCCGCCAGACCGCCGATGCCAAATGAAAAAATCAAACTTTCAATGTCAAAACCGGTTCTTAGCGCCAAATTAAATAACGATGGCGGAGACCAATACTCTGGCACAAAAAACGGCTCCGTCAACCCCAAAAGAGAAGTCCACAAGCTAACCGCCAGCATTTCACGCTTCTTCTCTTTGCTGCCAAGCGTAAAATAGACTGCCAGCCAAATAATTATTAATAACGAACTCCAAATTAACCACGCGTATTGCATATATTTTATGTTAAAATAAAATACTATTTAAATAATAAATTCCCAAATATTCTAATTATTTTTATTTTTTAACCCTTAAAAATTTAGCATTTATCGCCACCATCACCGTGCTTAAAGACATAAAGACCGCGCCTAAAGCCGGCGAAAGTAAAATTCCGTAACCGGCCAAGACTCCGGCGGCTAAGGGAATGGCAATAACATTATAGCTGGTGGCCCAGGCTAAATTTTGCACCATCTTTTTGTAGGTGGCTTTACCGAATAAAATAAGCGAAGCAATGTCTTCAGGATTAGAATTCACTAAAATTATATCCGCGGTTTCGGCGGCAATATCCGTGCCGCTGCCGATGGCGATCCCGACGTTAGCCTGAGCTAAGGCTGGCGCGTCGTTTATGCCGTCGCCCACCATAGCCACGAATTCTCCCTTGGCTTGCAGCTCTTTGACCTTTTCCTGCTTCTCATGAGGCAGAACGCCGGCAAAATAGCCATCCAGCTTTAATTCTTCAGCCACGCTCTTGGCCGAACTTTCGTTATCGCCGGTCAGCATCCACATCTTAATGCCTTCGCGCCTCAACGATTTAATGGCCTCGAATGATTCGTCGCGGATGGTATCAGAAAGATTTAGAGCGCCGATTAAACTTAATTTTTCATCGTTAACCACGATGAAAATCATGGTGCCTTCTGCTTGATTTAAATGATCAGGCACGACTAAACCCAATTCTTTTAAATAACCCGGACTGGAAATAATAAACTTTTTATTTTCTATAATTGCTTCTACGCCTTTGCCTTTAATGGCTCGAAATTTTTCGGCAACCAAGTTTTTGACTCCTCGGCTTTCGGCTTCTTTAATCACCGCTCTGGCAATAGGATGTTCGGAATTTTTCTCTAAAGCTTCGGCCACGGCCAGGATTTTATTTTCATCATAACTATTATCTAAAGCGTAAATCTTTTTAACGCTGAAGGTTCCTTTAGTCAGCGTGCCGGTTTTATCAAAAATAATGATAGTGATCCGCCTGGAATTTTCAAAGGCCGTCCGATTCCTGATTAAAAGCCCGTTTTGGGCGGATAGAGCCGTGGAAATGGCTACGACTAAGGGAACGGCTAAGCCTAAAGCGTGCGGGCAGGCGATAATTAAAACCGTGGCCGCCCGTTCTATGGCAAAAGCTAAATCTCGACCGAGCGCCAGCCAAGTTATGAAAGTTATGGCGCTGATGGCCATGGCCGAAAGAGTCAGCCAGAACGCCGCCCGGTCGGCTAATAATTGCGTTTTTGACTTTGAGCTTTGCGCGTCTTTGACTAATTTTATCACTTTAGAAAGATAGGTTTCCTCGCCTACTCCGGCTACTCGTATTTCCAGCGACCCCTCTTCGGTGATAGAACCGCCGATAACTTTATCGCCGGATTGTTTAGCCACCGGCTTAGCTTCGCCGGTCAACATGGATTCATTAACAAAACTTTCACCCTTAATAACTATGCCATCAGAAGGAATTTTTTCGCCCGGTTTCACTAAAATAACGTCGCCTTTTTTAAGATCACTAACGTTTATTTCAACTGCCCCATTACCTTTTTTAAGATGCGCTTTGTCCGGAATAAGCTGAGAAAGCTTTTCTAACGCCCGGGAAGCTCCCATAACCGATTTCATTTCCAAGTAGTGTCCTAAGAGCATAATATCAATCAGCGTGGCCAGCTCCCAAAAAAATACTTCGCCTCTCAACCCGAAGGTAACCGCCGAGCTGTAAAAATAGGCGACGCTGATAGCCAATGAAATAAGCGTCATCATGCCGAGCGAGTGATGCTTAATTTCACCTAAAGCGCCTTTTAAAAATGGACTGCCGCCGAAAAAAAATAAAAATGACGAGATTAAAAATAAAACTAATTGATCGCCGGCAAATTTAAAAGAGACATTTAATAAATTCTGAATAAAGGGCGAAAGAAATAAAACCGGCAGAGTCAAAACCAGGGAAATATAAAATTTCTTTTTAAAAATTTCCACCGAATGCCCGGCGTGCTTATTGTAACCGGCTTGATGATCATGGTCATGTTTCATCTCATGGCTAGACTCCATTCCGGCCATAGCTGAAGGCTTGCCCATCGGCTCATAACCATAATGACCGTGCTCCATATTTTTTGCGTTAATTTTAAATATATTTTAATCATATCATAAAAAACTGATAATTTACCAATAAAAAAGTTGGCACCCGCGCGCGCCAGCCTTAGTGCAAGCCGACCTTGGCATCGCCATGGGATCAGGCACGGACGTAGCCATGGAAACCGGTGGTATCGTCATAGTAAAAAACGACTTGAATGACTTGAATGACCCCCCCTTGACAAGTTTATTAGGTTGTGCTAAGCTATTAAGTTAACTTAAAAATAGAAAGTAATACCCCTTTCTTTATTTAAAGATGGGTATAAAGGCCGATTTAAGCGGGCCAGGCACGACAAGCATGGGGATTTTCTTGTCAGGCATAACCTGGTTTTTAACTGTGCTACGCCTTGCAGAAATTTTCTTGCCTGCCCGCTTAAATCGATCTTCAGAAAAAAACCGTCCCCCACCAAAATTTGGTGGGGGACGGTTTTTTAGTTAGCTATGAGTGGAGTTGAAGTACCTATCCCGAGCGGAGTCGAGGGAGCTGTTTCCGGTCCGCCAGCTGGCGGAGATAATTTTTCCACGCCCAAGAGGCAGACTTCTCGCCAGGGAACGTAGTGGGAAGAGAATCTTTTGGCTTTAATTTCGCCGCTTCCGTAAGTAACTTTGTAATCAAAGAAAGCATCGGCGCCGTTATGGGCTCGTTCAGTACATTTTTTTTCGCCCGGTTTAAGCGCCAGAGTTTCAACGATTTTTGTCGATTCAGGTTTAACGATATTGTAAATGGTGGGCTGGGTGGTTTCTATAAGACGGGCGTCGCGAGTACCCCAAAATTCAAAAGATAAAGTATCGCCGGAAATTTTCGCCTGGATTAAAATGTAAGCCGGCGTGTCGTTAATAAAGCGAAAATCCGGCCAAGGATTATAAATGGTAGCGTCGGTTCCGGCCGGTTCATAATAGACAACTCGGTAAGAATGATTTTGGCGCATAGTCACAGGCAAGCCGCTAGCGATAACCGCTCGGAAAACGGTTGTGCCAACCTGGCATAAGCCGCCGCCGAATTCGGGCAGAGTCCTACCTTCTTTAATTACCAGCTCTGGCAGATAGCCGGTGGAACCGCCGATTTCACCCAAGACTTTTAATAAAGAAAATTCTTCGCCCGGCTTTATCATGGTACCGTTAACCGAATTGGCTCCCACGCTTATATTGTGGCGCCGGTTAACGGGAGAGCCGGCGAAATTCGAAGCGCCTATGCCGATTACTTCTTTAATGCCAAAGCTATTTATACTGCCGGTTTTAGTTAGAGCTAATTGCGCTTCAACCACCAAGTCGATTTGGTTGTTACCGGAGGCGATCGCTTCTTCGATTTTTATAAGACTGGATTCAAGATTAAGAGCCAGGCCGTCCTGACTGTTTTGAAATTCCGTGACTTTGCCGTTATTAATTTCAAATTTAGCTTCAACCGGTTTTTTATCTAATTTAGACGCAACCTGCTCGGTTAAATAAGCTTTGAACTTATCATCGTCTAAACCGACCTTTACTTTATCGGCCGGTTGATTTTCTAAATTTGGCGTGTCGGTCGAACCGTCGGGCTTTATGGATAAAAATTGAGCTAAAAGGTCTTTATCTATAAGCCATTTGTCCTCGCCGTATTTTAAGGTTAGCGGAGCCAAATCTAGAATATTTTTGGCTTGGCTTTCAATGTTTAGTCCGGTTTTAGCTAAAATCTTTGGGTATTGGGTTATAGTAGAAAGTTGAATTTCGCTTGAGTCAAGATTTGAAAGATTGGTGATCAGCAGATTGACGGCTTCTTCGTAGTCTATGGTTTTACCGAATTTTTCTTTGGTGATGGAAAATTCATAATCACCGGTTGATGCAACCTTTTTTATTATCAGCTTTGCATCCTGGGCCGGTTCATAGGTTTTTATGAAATTATTTTCCAAGATTTTTGTGATTTCTTCTCGGTTGACCGAAGGGGTTAAAGCCAGGCGTTTTTTTACAACGAGCGTCAGCAATTTATTTTTTAAGTTTATAAAAAAATTATCGCTACGGCTGTAGCTTAAAGCCGCGTTAACGGCTCCGTCAATATTAAAATTAATAATTTGATAGGCCAGGTCGCCGTCGATCGAGGCGATAACCGGAGTTATCGCGGTCTGATAATCTTTATATGAGAAAGTTACGCCGCGTTGGTTAATCTTATCTACGGCTTGATCAATCATTCGTTTAGCTTCGGCTCCGGATTTTCCGCCTAAATTTAAATTACCAATAAAAATATTAGGATAAATTTTATTTTTGAACATGCCGTCGAAAACGATTAGTCCGGCGCCGGCCGAGAGAAAAAAAATAAAAAAAATGATTGCTATCGCCAGCAACCACCGCGGTCCTAAGTTTTTTATTTTATCGGTTATGGTCGGAAACATTTTAGAGTGATTAATTATTGCGTCAGTCAGCCTGGCGGGGAATTTAGACTAAGAGTTATTGATTATTTCGTTTATGATATTTTTAGCGGTTTGTTTATCTCGTTTTTCCCGCTCGGTTTTTTCAACCACATCAAAACTTAAGCCTGAACCTTCGTGAAGATTCTTCGGCAATTTATTTTTTGGCCAATTAATCGTTTCGCCATCGCTAGTTATTAAAACAGCTTTATTGCCTTCAAAACGATCTACGGTGAGCTTGATGATCATAAATAAAATAAATTATTTTTCACTGACTTTGATGAAAATTTGCTTGGCGCTCTTAGCTTTAGGCAGGATAACGGTTAAAACTCCGTTGTCTATGGAGGCTTCAACTTTTTCCGCTTCAACTTCAACCGGCAGAATAACCGAGCGGGAAAAGCCGCCCCAATAACATTCTTTTATTAAATAATTTTCTTCCGAAATTTCTTCTTGGCATAAGCGCTTGCCCCGAATCGTTAGCATGTCATTATTGATTGAAATATCAATATTTTCCGGCTTGACTCCGGCGATAGTTGATTTAACTACCAGTTTGTTCGGTGTTTGGTAAACATCAATCGAAAGTTGACCTTCGTCATAATCATCGCCCAGCCATTCGGCTTGTTTGGATTTTTCCGCGGCGATTATTTCTATTTCTTCTTCCGGCTCTCTAGCTTCTTTTTGATTTTCAAACTGATTTTTTTTGTCGTTTAGACCGGCTAATTTTTTAAAAATGTTAACCATATCAATTATTTGTTTATGAAGTAGATTATAAAAATATTATACTATTTATAATATTATTATACAAGAGGAATAAAAAAGAAGCAGTTTAATGACTTGCTTCAGGTCTTGAGTTCGAAACTCAGCGTTTTGAAAAATTGTAGAGCAGGTAGGTGCGGATAGTAGTATCGCCTCTGATGCCAAACGTCGCGCTGGTGGTTATTGTCAGCCGGTCTGCTCCCGGAATCTTGAAACTTAGCCGCGGGCCTAGCCTGGCGTCGCCTTTAACTCCGGAATTTAATCCGGCTGTCAGCTCGGTCTCAAGTCCTAGGCGGAATTTACTGACCGGGAAAGTGGCGTAGGAGCTGGCTACGCATCGGTCGGGCTTTAATAGCAGGTCGGCGTAAAAATCCGACTGCTTGGTTTTTGAGTAAGAGCGGAGATTTAGAACCGGCTGAACCGATCCATCAGTTCCGAATAGCCCGCCGGCCATAATTTCTTTCCAGTTTTCTTCCTCCTTGAAGAGCCAGCCGCCTACGGCTAGAAAACGGGCTGGTTCGGTCTTAGTTAGATCCGGCGCAACCAGCCAGCCAGCTACGGCTTGCCCGTTGGTGATAGACAATTGGAAGTGCGCTAACGCGCGCAACTGGAAGTCCGGGTCATTTGGCGCGGACTGAGCCAGGCAGGCGAGCGATAGTAGCGTGATTACCGTTAAGGTGGTTTTCATAATTTTTCCGGTAGTGGGATCTTGGTTGATGGTTTATTCGGTTGTTAAAGAGCTAATAGCCATACTTGACTATTAACTAAGAAGTATATATTATATATAAAGAGTGGCCAAGACCACCATATGGTAGCGATTATCACCACAAATATGGATATAAAAATCTATAAAAGTTTAGGGTTAAGCCCCAATGAAGCCAAGATTTATGAAGCTTTGGTAGAAAAAGGCGAGTCCAGTATTAGCCAGATAGCCATCGCCGGTAAAATTCATCGCCGAAATGCTTATGACGCCATCAATCGATTAATAAACAAAGGGCTTTGTTTTTTAATTGTTTCCTCAAAAGAAAATAGATATAATGCCGTTGATCCTAATAAGCTTACGGAGTTGGTTGCAGAGCAAAAAACTGAATTAGACAAAGCTCTGCCGGAATTACTAAGCAAGTTTCGGAGGCGAGAAGTTCCGGAAGAAGCGTACATTTATCGCGGTTTAGAAGGGCAAAAGAATATTTTTAGGGACATGCTGCGAGTAGGCAAGGATAGCTATTTCATCGGAGCCAAGGGTGGCTGGTATGATCCCAAAATAGAAGCGGCCAGAGTTGCATTTTTTAAAGAAGCCAATAAAAAAGGAATTAAGTTCATTCAATTATTTGATCATGAGATTAAAGTAAAAATGCCCGAATTTCCCGGCCATTTTTCCGGCAAGTTGCAGTTTCGATTTTTACCCAAAGAATACGCCACCAATTCGGCAATTCATATTTTTGGCGATTATGTGATTACCTATACCGGCTTAGTTTTTGGCAAGGTCAGTGACGACATTGTGTTTTTTGTGATTCGCAGCAAAGATTTAGCGGAAAGTTATCGAACCTGGTTTTGGTACATGTGGGAGCAATCTAAAGAGCAGAGAAAGATTAATAAATAATTTTTATCTAAGATTTCAAAATAAAAGACACTTTGAGCTAAAATTTAGCAAAAGATAATCAGAACATCTTAATCTCGGTTAACTTTTGTTAACTTTCTATCCCGTCTCATTTAATTTTCTTCCCGTCTTTGCATCCCTCGGACGCAAAGACCCCTTGCGGAGCCGTCAGGCTCCAATCGGCGCACACTACTGTCCGATTAAAATTTTATAACAAAATCGCTCTTGTCAATATCCCTAAAAAAAAGAGGCAACCGTGAGTTTGGTGCTCAAAGTTGCCAGGTGGGCTGTTTTTGCCTGCGTTTGCAAGCAATCCTCCATACCCATTGTGTAGGCAAATTGGAAGAAGATAGAACTAGGGGCGATTATTATTAAGGGATCGCCCAACCCGTGAAACCCTCGAATCAGTATGGCGATATCATCGCCCGAAAGAAACTGCCCCTGGCAACTTCTTCCCACTCCCAAGGCGCGATGACTGGAACCGAGATCCTGTTAGTCACTCCTGCCGGCAAGACTGCGGTAAAGATCGTCTTCCAGGGACCCATTGGTGTGGGAGCGCGTTCAAGTGTCTGCCAAAAGAACGGACCGGACCAATATGCCGTGTTCGTCGCATAGGGTATCCCCCAATGGACGACAACCGGCCGAGCCTCGTCGGCAATTGGTTGACCGTTTATCGTTGCCGCGGAGGTGTATCCGTTCGTGAAACTTAACCCCCTATCGGCAAGCGCGGTCTCCCACTCGGTTCTGGGAACCATTTTCAGATTCTCGATTCCTAGAAGCACAGGATCGCAGCAAACGGGGTCTCCCCACTCATTTGTGCCTGGTCTGATAACGGTTGTAACCTCAAACGACTGTTCGAGGTTTGGTGGCGCGACACTCGCCGCCGATAAACCGACACTAGGGGGCCCCGCAGGACAGGTTCCTAAATAACTGTATGCCTCCCATAACGGATCGACAGAGGCATACCCGCTCAAGTTTCCTTGTCCGGGAGGCGGTGCCGGCGGAGGCGGAGGGGCCCCGAAATGATCCTGACAGAACCGGATCAGTCGGTAGACTATGATACCGGCTACAATTATTATCAGGATCACTACAATCCAGACCGCATCCGCCGGGCGAATCCCGTCCTGGTGCTGGTGCGCCGGATGGAGGTAGCCAGCCTCCACCAGGTAGTTCTCCGCGTACTTCCGGAGGGCGACCTCGTCGTCGGGATTGATCCACCCCTTGTCACTGGGCTTAAGCCCTTTGTTCACCACCACCTCGACGGTGTTAGTTTGGGCGATGCCGTTAGCGCTCCCGCTACCCGATGACACTTTGACAGCCACACTGGCCGTCTTCACTGTCTGACCCTGCACCGGAAGCGATACAATCGCCGCTACGAGGAGGAGCGACACTGTTATCTTCAAAGCCGCAACCAAGGCCTTTCGTCCGCCCGGCCAGAACACGACTGCCAGAACTGCCAACGGCGCCAGCAACGGAACGATACTTCGGAGCTCCCCACGCCCCAAGGCCGCAATACCGACTCCACATGCGATCCCTGCACCAACGATCGCAATTGCGAAGACGACAAACGCCGCCGCTACCTTCGCTTGGTTGAGTGCCCATCGCCCGACAAGGGCGACGATGACGAAAATCACGCCCCCGACATCAACGGGGTTTGTTGTATAGGAGGCCCAAATGCCGCAGCCGATTATGGCTGCGATGATCGAGGCTTCTTTCTCAAGAAGCCTTTTTAAGGTCGTCATACAGTCCTTTCTTTTTGTTTTTAATTTGCTTTCTGTTTGCAATGCCTGCTATCTACCGAGTAGACAGACTTATGGCAACTTACAGAAAAACCTTACATCTTTAGAGTAAACTTGTCAAGGATGACCATAATGTGGTGTAATAAAAAACTCCCTTCGTTTTGAAGGGTGTTCTTGGTGGTGTTATTTTATAGCTTCAATCGTTTTAACTAATCCGATCTTCTTTATAGACGCGTCAACGCGGTTTAGAAAGCCTTTTCCCCACGACTGTTCCAGCTGTTGGCTTAGCGTTTTCCAGGCGGGCAACCGTTTTTCTGGCGGTAAAGTTGGATCAAGATTTTCAAAATAGGCAGCCGTAAAAAATTTCTCATCAATCGGCGCTTTCCCCTTTGTCATGATAAGCTCTAAAAGCTCTCTTTCTTTTTCATACGATAAATAAGATCTTTCGGGAGTTTTTTCCGGTGGCGGCACATATTTATCTTCTAGGCGCGTAGTGATTGCTTCATTTAACCAGCGAAATCTTTGCAATTTTTGATGTTCTTCTCTACTTATATTAAAATGAAGTCCGATGCGTTCATGGCGAATTTCTCCCAACTCGTCATCTTCCTCATTTACCTCCTTTGTTATGAGACGGCCAGAAAGAGCATGAAACATCTCATGAAAAAAAGTATATTCCAACTGTTTTTTTCGCGCTGGATGGGCAATAAAAGAATCAACACTTACCACATCAGTCTCCGGATTGAATCTACCCCTGTTTTTTTCAAGCGCTGAATGCAAAGCGTCTTTTAAGGTCACATGAGTTTGCCCCAGGCGTTTTTTAACAAGATCCTTTGACAAGGGCAATTCATCTCGATCAATAGCTGCTTCAATGGTATTTTGAAATTGTTCCAAAAGCGCTGGTAATTTTTGCTCTCGAAATTCCCTTAAATATTCCTTAAAGTTGGCTTCGTGATTATTAAGTATTTTAAGCCATAACTCATCGGAAATTTTTTTGGCGCCTACCAAAGCTATTAAAGAATCGACCGATGGATCTGAACCAAAAGTACGATTAGCCCATCTTGATATAGGATCTTGTTCGTCTTTTAGTTTTCTATGTCTGCGAATGGTGCTTTTACTAATCGACTGTTTTTCCTGCCGCAGAGCGGTTATAATCTCCGGATTTTGGGTAGCCTCATAGAGGAAATTGTTAGTTGAAACTGTATAATTTTTATCCAGCATTAATTTTCTGAACAGTTCAATATTTTTAAGAACGACTTCATGGATGCCGGCGCTAGCTTCATCTGGAGTGATGTGTAGTCTTTCATATACATCACGTATTGATTCCTGAATGACGGGACTATGACTAAATTTTTGCAATCTTTCTTCTACTGGTATGGCTTTCTCTCTTATATGCTTAATCATATCAAAAACGAAATTGCCGAAACAATCAAGATTTTTTTTATCGTCATGATAGTATTCATTAGAGTACCGATTCTCTTGGTAGGTGGGCGATGATTCCGCTATTTTTTCTACCCGAGGCGGCTCAATTTTTGGTTGTGGTTGAGGTGGCTTTTCCATTTTTTTGTGGGCTCAGTAGGAATCGAACCTACCGCCTCGTCGATGTCAACGACGCGTTCTACCAATGAACTATGAGCCCAAGTTTTTATCAATTATTTTTTCGCAAAATAGATTCGCTATATATACTAATTTTCTTTGGATCGCTACATTACCGCATCTTAGATGGCAAACCCCTTTATAATTCTGGTATGTTTTTGATCCAAGCGTTCTTTTGTCCAAATGTACTTGCTTAAAGCGATCTATCGGTATTTTTAAAGCCTGCGACCAGAATTTTTTCATTTCATCAGGATTTTGATCGGCTCTTAAACTTAATTCACAGCCGATTTTTTCAACTTTAATATTATAAACACTTTTTAATAATGACAAAAAGAATTTTAAGATTAAAGGATTTGAGCTACCAAGCGCGGTTTCCGGATTATTTTTTGCACCTTCGCCAAGATAGAGAAACGCTAACGCCAATTCCAAAATGTTTTTATCATTTAAATCGATGTTTTTTAAAGTTCTCTTGGCTGAATTTTCCGCATCTTTGATTCTTCCAGCCTTCTGCGCGTTATGCCAGATAACCGCTTGTTGTCTGGCTTTTATTAAGCCATTTTTCCAATTGCGCAGTAATTCTTCTTTTTGTTTTCTGGTGAGTTTTATATTTTTAAGCCAGCCGCTTAAAGTGGAGCGGGGGATGCCTAAATCGCGCTCAATTTTTCCGATGGAAAAACCTTGCTGGCGTAATTTTATTGCGTTTTCTTTTGATTCGTACCACCTTGATTTCATGTATACAACATATCATCTTTGATACGAATAAGCAAGCCGTAATATGGCTTTCCGATGGGCATGGATGGACTCGAAGCTCCTCGGTGACTCCTCTGTGCCGACCTCGGCGCAAAAAAGGGAAACGGGAGCGTGCTAAAATATTAAGCGATATCGGACAAATCATCAGTAGCTGAAAAGAAAAACGGGGCGACCCGGCTATGGGTGGGCATGGATGGACTCGAACCATCTACCTTGGCTTTATAAGAGCCACGCTCTAACCAGCTGAGCTACATGCCCTAGTTAAGATGGCCATAAAACAAAAAAGGCGTTAACCCTTTTTATCAATTTAACACTAGCCGGGAAATTTTTCAAGCCTTAGAGGGATAATTTGCTCATTTTATCTCCAATCGCCGTGATGATAATTTTTTCCGCTTCAATAATCGGCGCTTTAATAGTCGCTTTGGCCAGGTTCTTCGCGCCCGAGGGATTAAATTCTTTTATAAGCGCCAGGGCGTTTATATTTTTTATGGTGTAGAGTAAGAGGTTGGTAGTTTTAATCGATGTCTCGGCTTTGCTCGGCACAGGCGCCTCGGCCGGAGCGGCGTTTTCATAAATTATGGCGATAACCTTGGCTTGCGGAATGCTGACAATTAATTCGTCAACCACATCGGTTAAATCTTTTTCCGTTGAATTGGTTTTTAAAAAATCCGCGGCCGATAGAGTTGACCAAATTAATTTATTTTCTAAGACGCCGGCTAGGCGGGATAAAACCCTGCCCCAGAGCTTTAGGATGTTTAAATTTTTTGAACGATAAAGATGATTGACGATTTCTTCCCGGCGCGCGCCCAAGGACATTAATTGCGAAGCGGCTAAAAGAGCGTTAGGCGTGACGTTGTTAGTCTTAAAGCTCTTGGTTTCCGCGATCATGCCGGCGAGCAAGCAGGTAGCAATATCTTCATCAATTAAGTCGCGCGAATAGCTTTCGATCAGCGAAAAAATAATTTCCGATGCCGACACCGCGGTTAATTCAATAAAATTAATTTGGCCGAATTCTTCGTTGGCTGAACTATGATCAAAATTTATAATCGGCGTTTGATAAAAAAATTCCGTATTATTATCATAAACCTTGCCCAAAGATTCAAGATCCGGAGCGGCAATCGTCATAATTAAATCATATTTAAAATCGCTGGTATCGGTAGTAATATCATCCTCGGTGAACCAGCCGTCTTTTGGCGAAATGATAAAATTCAGTTTTTTATCTTTTTTTTGATATTTAATTTGGCTGACTTTGGTATTGGTGATATCCAAAGATATTACAAACTTGCGCAGATTCTCTAACTCATTTTTTATCTCGCCATAACCGGGAAGAAATGAATAGAGTTTGCCCGAGTCCAGTTTTTCCGCGGCGATTTCCACGTTTTTATTAAGTTTTTTTAAAAATAAAAATAGCGCCAAGCTGGAGGCCACCGCATCGCCGCTCCAGGCCGATTTAAAGGTGATTAGAATATTCTCGGCCTTTTTTATTTGTTCAAAGATTTGCTGTTCTTGAGTTAACATGATTGGTAATTTTCTTTAGTCGCATGAGGGGCTGTAAGTTAATGAATAAATATATATTAAATATTCGTCGGTGTCAAGCGGTTGCCAAAATCAGGTGTTTGTGCTAGGATACTGTCGATTTGACGCACTGTCAAAGTCAGCAACAAAAACAACGAATCGAAAGAAGTTGAACTATGAAAAGAAAGAACCTGCAGTTGGCCGGAGTTTATACGGCAATTGTTACGCCGTTCAGAGACGGTCGGATTGATGAGCCCGCATTTAAACAACTGATCAAGTGGCAGGTCGCGGCGGGCGTGGATGGCATCGTTCCCGTCGGCACGACCGGCGAATCGCCTACGCTGGACTTTGATGAGCACCTTCGCGTGATTGCGCTGGCGGTAAAATTTGCCGCCGGCAAGATTAAAGTCATGGCCGGTACCGGAGGCAACGCC
Source organism: bacterium (assembly GCA_030650415.1). Classification (GTDB taxonomy): domain Bacteria; phylum Patescibacteriota; class Patescibacteriia; order Patescibacteriales; family GWC2-42-12; genus GWC2-42-12. The sequence goes on from JAUSEG010000040.1 coordinate 28,589, forward strand.
ACGACGGAAGCGATCGATCTGACGCAGGCAGCCGAGAAACTCGGCGTTGACGCTTCGTTACAAGTTGCGCCCTATTACAACAAGCCGATGCCGGAAGGGTTGTTCCGGCATTTCAGCCAAATCGCCAGTAACACCAACCTGCCTATTATGCTCTACAGCATTCCCGGCCGCTGCGGCGTCGAAATTGGCGTGGACACGGTGAAACGCCTCGTCGCCGGCCATTCCAACATCATCGGTATTAAGGAAGCGGGCGGAAATGTTGATCGTGTTTCGCAACTTTACGCCGCTCTTGGGCGCGAGTTCACGATCCTCTGCGGCGACGATTCACTCACGTTGCCGTTTATGGCGGTTGGCGCGCGCGGCGTCGTCAGTGTCGCTTCAAACGTCATTCCGCGCGAAGTCGTTCACATGGTTCACGCCTGTATGATGGGTTCGAATGGCCTGGAGTATTCTTCAATTGCGTTGGACCTGCACTACAGGTTCTACCCGCTGTTCAAAGATTTGTTCATTGAAACTAATCCAGCCCCGGTGAAAGCCGCCTTGGCCATGATGGGCATAATTCAGGATGAATTACGCCTGCCACTCGTGCCGATTAGCTCGGCGAGCCGGAAGAAACTGGAGAAGACGATGAGGGAGTGCGGAGCGCTTATGCAATAGTTTGAGGCTTTTCGCCTAAATCGATCTTTCCCCGCCTCGGCTGGCAGCAGTCGAGGTTTTTTTTGCAAAATAGGGTAAATTCTGTTAAGGTTAAAGTAGAAAATGAATTGTCATTCCGGCTTCCGCCCAGCAAATGCTGGGCGGAAAGCCTGCCATTAGGCAGGCGAAGCCGGAATCCAGGAGTGACAGAAGGAGCGTGTTTGCTGCTCGCCCCTGGATTGCTCCTCGGTGCTGACCTCGGCGCTGAAAAAGAAAACGGGGTGCCTGCGCGGGAATGACAAAAAAGAGATTAATAACCCTGGTTATAAAATATTTGAGTTATGTCTAACAAAGAACTGCCAAAAGCCTATAATCCGGCCGACTATGAAGACGCCATTTATAAAAAATGGGAGGAATCGGGATTTTTTAATCCGGACAATTTACCTTGTGAAATCCCGACTAAAGGTCGGGGCGCAAAGCGCGTTTCACAGGGTGAAAAAGGCGAGCCATATTCCATAATGATGCCGCCGCCGAACGTTACCGGCGTTTTGCATCTTGGCCATGCCTTAGAAAACTCATTAATGGATATTATGGCGCGCTATCAGCGGATGAATGGCAAAAAAGTTTTGCTTCTGCCCGGCACCGATCACGCGGCTGTGGCTACTCAGGCAAAAGTGGAAAAAATATTAATTGAACAAGGCATAAAAAATCCGCGCCAAGAATTCGGCAGGGAAAAACTTTTGGAAAAAATCCGTAAGTATGCCGAAGAATCAAAATCCACAATTTTAAAACAGATTAAAAAAATGGGCACTTCCTGCGATTGGTCGAGGCTAGCCTATACTTTTGACGAGGCCAGAAACTCGGCAGTCAATACGGTTTTTACAAAGATGTATAATGACGGTTTGATTTATCGCGGTAAGAGAATTGTTAATTGGGATGCTAAACTGCAAACCACCATTTCCGACGACGAGATCGTCTGGCAGGAGGAAAAAGTTCCGTTTTATTATCTTCAGTACGGTCCATTCGTCATCGCCACGGCCAGGCCGGAGACGAAGTTCGGAGATAAATATGTGGTTATGCATCCGGATGATGAAAGGTATAAGAAGTATAAGCATGGCGATAAATTTGAGTGCGAATGGATTAACGGCAAAGTTTCGGCTACGGTGATTAAAGATAAAATAATTGATCCTGAATTCGGCTCCGGAGTTATGACTATCACGCCTTGGCATGACATGGTTGATTTTGAAATTAGCCAGAGGCATAACCTAAGCGGCGAGCAGATTATTGATTTTAACGGTAAGCTCCTGCCAATCGCCGGTGAATTCGTCGGCATGAAAATTTTAGAAGCCAGACCGAAAATTGCCGAAAAGTTAAAAGCCAAGGGTTTACTCGTTAAAGTGGAAGAAAATTATCTGCATCGGGTAGCCAAGGGCGATCGCAGTAATAGTTCGGTGGAACCGCAAATTAAGGAACAGTGGTTTGTGGATGTTAATAAGACTATCCCGAGTAAGAATAAAAGTTTGAAAGACTTAATGCGTGAAGCGGTAACTGTTGGCCATAATAATGATCCGAAACAAAAGGTAAAAATCACGCCGGAGAGATTCGCTAAAACTTATTTACATTGGATAGATAATTTGCGCGACTGGTGCATCTCGCGCCAGATTTGGTGGGGTCATCGCATCCCTGTTTACTATCGTAAACAGGGAATGACCAATTTTCAATTTTCAATTTCTAATGAAATGCAAAATGCAAATGCCAAAGATGAAATATATGTTGGTACTGGACAGCCTAGGGGCGAAGGCTGGGTTCAGGATGAAGATACCTTAGATACCTGGTTTTCTTCCGGGCTATGGACATTTAGCACATTAGGCTGGCCAGAGCAGGCTAAGAATTTAAAAACCTTTCATCCGACCAGCTGGATGCAGATGGGTTATGAAATATTGTTTTTCTGGATGGCGCGCATGATTTTAATGTCTACTTATACTTTAGATCAGATTCCTTTTAAGGATGTCTATATTCATGGCATGTTGAGAAATGAAGCCGGCAAGAAATTTTCCAAATCATCAGGCAATAATATTGATCCCTTGGAAGTCATTGCTAAATTCGGCACCGACGCCCTGCGTTTAAGCGTTATCGCCGGCATCGCCCCGGGGAACGATTCAAAATTTTATAAAGAAAAGGTGGAAGGGGCAAGGAATATGGTGAATAAGTTATGGAATGTGGCTAGGTATATAATTATAAATTGTCATTCTGGAGGGAGCGAGGAACGAGCGACCGATAGAATCTCGTCGGGATTCTATCGCTCCGCTGGCGCTTCGCTCCAGAATGACAGCTTAACCGCGGCCGATAACTGGATTTTAAATAGATTGCAGACTTTAATCGCGGAAGTTTTGGCTGATTTTGATAATTTCAGATTTTCCGAAGCCGCGGAACGGTTGCGGGTTTTTACCTGGGATGATTTAGCGGATTGGTATTTAGAAGTAAGCAAGTTTGAAAAAACTTACAAGAAAAAAGAGCTTTTGCAATATATTTTAGAAAATATTTTAAAGCTCTGGCATCCGTTTATGCCGTTTGTTACCGAAGTTTTATGGCAGGAAATCGGCAAGAAAGAATTATTGATGGTGGAGAAGTGGCCGAAATCAGATGCTATCGCTTCGCTCCAGCATGACAAGGGAGAATTTGAGGTGATAAAAGATATCGTTGTTGCTATTCGTAACGCGCGAGCGGAAAATAAAGTTGAGCCGGCCAAAAAAGTTAAAGCGGTTATTTACGCGGGTAAGAAAAAAGCGCAGATTGAATCGCAAAGGGAGTTGATAAAATCTTTGCGCACCGGCTTGAGCGAGTTGGAAATCGAGACTGATGGTGAAAAAATCGATGGCGCGATTTACGCGGCTGTGGGAGAGATAGAAATTTATTTACTAGGCGCGGTGGACAGCGAAAAGGAAAAAATCAGATTGGAAAAAGAGCTTGCCAATTTAAAAAAAGTTATTAAAGCGGCGGAAGTCAGACTGACGAATAAAGAATTTACCGATAAGGCGCCGGCCGCGATTGTAAAAAAAGAAAAAGACAAGCTCAAGGGATGGCAGGTGGAGTTAAAAAATTTAAAGAACAGCTGAAAAATTTGAAATAGAGATAAATACAAAAAAAGACGAAGCCAATTCGTTTTTTTTGTTTGTTATTGATATAGGAAAGTAATGTTCGTGCTTTTTGTTCTGGATTCCGGCTTCGCCTGCCGGTAAGCAGGCTCTCCGCCAGCTGGCGGAGGCCGGAATGACAAATAAATATATTATCTACCGGATAACAATTTCCTATCAATGACAATCGCTATTTACGGTAATACTTTTCCGGCCCCAGGGTTTTTAGAAGAGCGGTTTTTAACTGCTCCTCGTTAACTTCTCCATTGAGGGTAAAAAGATCCTGAATTCTGGCGTTTCGTCCGCTTAATTTTAAGATGGGATGAGAAAAGAGCTGGCCCATGGAAGAAACCATGCAGCCTTCGGGCGCGATATTAAGAAATAGATCGGTGCCTGCTTTTATTTTTAGAATCGCTTCCCCAAGATAGGGCGGGAGTTCGCCGTGCGGTTTTAGCGAGGGTAGGATTTGCCTTGAATAATCTAAAACCAATTTCATCGGATCCGGCATGGCGACCTTAGCCGATTTATATAGAGGTCCGGCTAAAATCCGCCTAAGAATTTTTACGGCTTGGTTTATTTTAAAGATTGTTTTTTTCTCTTTTTTAATGGTTTTTTCGTCATGGCTCAAATTAATTCTATCTTGGCTTTCGATAATGGCGAATTCCAAGAGCAATTCAAGGTAGCACCAGAGAGGCGAGTAAGTAACTTTAAATGAATTAAAGCCGATAGCGTCGATAAGCGCGTTAAAGACTTCCTGAACTTGCGCCACTCGCATGTAGGCCTCGCCTTCGAGATGAATGGTTATTTGATTTGGTTTGTCCTCTGATTTTTTAATCCATTTTTCGGCAAATTTATTTAGAATTTTTCTTAGGCCGTTATTGTTATATATGCCATAGCTAAAATATTTAATAATTGCTCCGGCCGAGAAAAATATTTTGCCAATTTTTTCGCTTAAAGCTAAAATAGTTTTATTGGGTCGGCTGTTTTTTTCCAGGCTTTCATAAATTTCATCTTTAAGCTTTTTATAATCTTCATAAAATTCTTGATATTCATCATAATTCCGGCAAGCCGCTCCGGCTTTTAGTAAAACCGCATGGAGCACGCCCTGTAAAATTACTCCTTGGAAGGCTTGAACTAAGGCCCATTCGGGCAAGCCAACATTAAAACTGTCCTTTTCATGCCCGACTAGAAGTTTAATTTGAGCCGTTAAATTTTCCTTTGGGTTCTGGCAGCCGGCGCAACCGAATTGTTTTGAGAGAAGCAGTTTGTGCATTTCATAATATTGGCCCTGGCGGCAAGGCCCGGTACCCTTATTGTCAAAAACCAAGATTCTGGTTTTACCCTTAAGCAGCGGGTCGTTAGCTTTCTTTCTTTTTATAAAATCTTCGGAGGCGAGAATCATATCGGCGAAAACTCCGGCCAGAGGAGCGCAGACCAAATCACCGGCATATTTTCTGCCTAATTTTATTTTATGTTCTAAATCGTAAGTTTCATCATCATAATTATCGATCACGGTTAAACCGGCCGCTCGGAAAACCGCGGTGATTGTCCGATTGTCATGCACGGTAGGAAAATAAATTACATCCGTGTCTTTATTTATGTCAGACTGGCCGAATTCTTCGATTAAACCGATGGAAAAATGCTCTTGAGAAAATTCTTCGTGCAATTTTTTATTTAACTGGTTGATATAAGTATTAACCCGATTTTCCAGGTGCGCCAATTCTTTTATCATGGCATCCGATTGAATTAAGAGGCTCGGTGTTTTTTT
>JAUSEG010000041.1 GCA_030650415.1 bacterium
GCCGTAAAAACAAAATAAAAACAGCCCTTGCCGCCTGCGGCGGCAAGAGATAAAATAGAAGCAACCTTTACAAATTAACGCGCAAATTCATTAAAAACCACTTTCCAATTTGGGTATCATTTTAGAATTAGAGAATACTGCAAACTCAAAAAAATTTAACCATTGGCTTTTTCACCCGATTACCAGAAAAAATCTTCAATCATTATATTTTGTTTATTAACTTTCAGTTTCTTTAATATTTCTTTCAGACTGGTTTTCATGGATTCCGGACCGCAAATATAAAACAGCGAATCGCTTATATTCGGAACATATTTTTCAATAATTTTTTGATTAATATGCCCGGCTTCGCTCACGGCCAAACAGGAAGAGTCGTTGCTTAAAATGTACACTTTGGCGAACCAAGCCTCTTTGATGCCGTCCAGTTCTTCCCGATAAATTATGTCCGCCGCTTTTCTCGTTCCATAAAGCAAGACCACTTGCTGATTTTTCTTATCCGCCAATCTGTCTTTAATCAGGCTGATAAAAGGGGCGATGCCGACTCCGCCGGCAATAAAGACCAGGTCTTTGGCGCGGTCCTCGGCCGTAAAAATGCCGAAGGGGCCGTCCACGATTACCTCGTCGCCCGATTTTAATTTTAACAACGCCCGGGTAAATCTGCCTTGAGTTTTCACCGCGAAACGCAATTCGCTTTCCCCCGGAGAACTCACTATGGTAAAGGGGTGCCTGGCGTACAGTTTATTTTGATTTAATCTTAAAAAACAAAATTGCCCGGCCCGAAACACAAATTTTTTTTCCGCTTTTAACGTCAATGTAAAGACCTCCTTGGTTTCGCTTTTAACTTCCCGAACATAAAACTTTCCCGCGGATCTTTGTTTTAATTTATAGGCGGTCCGATAAATTATTCCGCCGATCAGCGCCAAAAACAATATCAGATAAATAATCCTCATAGGCCAACCGCCCGAATCAGAACCCCAATTCACCGCGTGATATAAACTGAAAAAGAAAAGAACATAAGTAAAAATATGGAGATACTGCCAAAGCTGGTAAGAAATTCTTTTATACGCCGCCGAAGCGGCCATCACGATGATAAAAACGTAAAAAGCCATAATGCCCAGCGCCAGAGGCAGAACGGAAAAATCGGGAATTATATAGAAGAAAATTGACCGGCTGGATAAAATAAAAAAAATCGGATGCGCTAAAACTAAAATCATGGTCGCCAACGCGAATTTTCTCTGAAATTTAATTATTTTATCCAAGCCGAAAAATCTGTCAAAATATCTAGCCGTATCTCCGGAAAATATCAGCAACGACAAAAACAAAAATCCTATCAGGCCGGCTAATTTCCCGAGCCAATAAAAAATCAAAGCGATTTCCAGATCCTGGAAATCGCTTTGATTAAAAATCGCTTGGGCAAAAACCAGCAAAGAAAAAATTAAAAAAACCAATAATGCCGTGATGATTGCGTTTGCCTTAACTTTTATCAGCATAATAAGCGCCCGTTAAATTTTAGCAGATTATTTAGCCAGCACTTTAAGCGTGCCCCAATGTCCGTTAGCGCGGTGCCCGGGTTTAGTGCAATAATAAATAAACTCCCCAATCTTATCCGCCGTAAATTCAACCGTCATTTGTTGATTGGGTTGAGTATCGGCATAAACATTATACTCATCAATCTTAAAATCATGCGCGCCCTTAGTCACGGTAATTTTAATTCTTACCAAATCGCCTTGGTTAACCGTAATTTCTTTAAGAGAATATTGCGGCTTGGGCTGGCCGTCAACCATTTCGTAAAAAGAATCCATGACAAATTCTTTAACCGGCGCGGCCGTGTCTGCTATACTGGTTTCCACATTTGCGGCGCTATTTTGCGCTGGCGCGGTCTCCGAAACCTTTTTCTTTGAATTAAAAATCGACCAACCGATAATTACGGCGATAATTATCACAATCACTATCGCGAGATTGTTATTCTTCACTTCGTTTGGATTTTTTGTATCCATAATAAATTTATTTAAATTATTTATTAACTTCCTGCCTATGCCCAGCCTCGTCATATTCGTATATTTTATCTTCTGGCTCATCTAGGATTTTTTTATGCGCGCCGTCGCAAAAAGGCTGGTTCTTTGATAAGCCGCACATGCAAACCCAAACCGATTCCTTTTGGGGCTTTATTTCTAAAGGCTCTATTAGCGCTTTAATTACTTTTCTTGCCATAAAATTTTATTTATTATTTTATTAAAATTAATAAGCTCGGACATTTACAGTTTAAATTATAAGCGCTATACTATATAATGTAAAGTAGTTACAAAATGTATAGTAATAATTATGCCTAAACTTAAGGAAAAAACCATAAATTGTCCGGTAGAAAAAACTTTAAACATTATTGGCAAAAAGTGGGCGGTTTTAATCATCCGCGATTTATTAAGCGGGAAAAAACGCTTCGGTCAGCTGCTGATTTCTCTCGCCGGCATTAGCCCGCGCACTCTTTCTGCCCGACTGAACAATTTGGCGGAAAACGGGGTGCTTAAAAAAAGGATCTTCCCGGAAATACCTCCGCATGTTGAATACAGCTTGACCAAGAGAGGCGAAGATCTGCATTCTATTTTAGACCAAATGAACAAATGGGGCTCAAGCCATAAATAAAATACTGGACTAAACTTTGAGCAAATATTTATTAAATAAAATCTTTTACTTCGTCAATAATTTCCTGCGGAATGGAATTTTTCTCGGGACTCTTACCCGGATAGCGCCAAGCGCTAATAATTTTATGCTGGCCTTTATCCAGCTGATACATAACCCAAATTTCCGAGCTCCAGGTCTGCTTTTTCTTATTAATGGACGCCGGCTGCATAACCGCGGTGGTTTTTTCGGCCACGCCTTCTTCGATTCTAAGCGGATGATTGATTACTCGCAAAACTCTCTGGGCAGTTAACCCATAATACTGCATCTTCCCCAGCGCGTGGCCGGTCCAGAAAAAACGTTCGGTATTTTTCGGCGGTTTAAACTGCATATAATTATCTATTATACAGATAGAACTCCACAATTAATTATCCCACCCCCTGCTTTTAGAGGCAAGGCCGATAATATAAAAAATACTTGCTTTCTCTATCAAAAGCAAGTAAGTATTGACAAAAGACTTCTATAAAGAATAAGATAGATTCAACAACGAAAGGAGGATAAAATGAGTAAACAAACATTTTCTGTCGCTTACGTGCTTGACGGAGGCAGAGTCTGGCTCGGCCAAAAAAAGCCAAGCGAATTCAAAGGCAGAGGGAGCAACTAGGCATCGACCTTTATAACGGCTTTGGCGGACTGCAAGAAATCGGCGAACCGATTGAGGCGACCGCCAAGAGAGAAACGAAAAGCGAAAGCGGTTTTGAGGTCTTGGAGATGGTAAAGTGCGGAATCGGCCTGATTCTTCATAGCTACGACGCGGCCGAAATTGAGTTGCATTTTTTCCTGATCACCAAGCATCGGGGAAAAACTACCGAAAGCGACGAGATGATCCCCAAGCTGTTTAACAGAAGCGAAATCCCCTACAATAAAATGTGGCAAAACGACCGCTTCACTTTGCCAAAATTCTTATCCGGCCGACTCTGCGTCGCGCTCTTCACGATCGATCGGGATAAATCCTTGGCGGCGGCGCCTAAAATCAAAGTGGTGCCAGTTTTGCCGGAAACGATTGATTGGCAGAGTTATGAATTCTGACCCCGCGTTCATAAAAATTCGCGGGGTTTTTTATTTTTCAAATTTTAAAAAATATTCCTTGGGCTTAAGCTCCTCTCTGACGACTTTCTTCCAGCTTGGTTCGGCCGCCGATAGCCTCTTAATTTTTCCTTTATCTATGTCTGGCTAATTTGACTATTCAATTTCATACCTACAGACTGATTTCAATGATACAATTGATTTTATAACAATTAAAACTAAACGAATATGAATCCAAAAATCATAGTTAATGTCGGCGCTCGGTCAGCCGATTATGAGATGCTTAAAAAAATGGCGCTAGCCGGCATGGATGTCGCCAGGCTGAACTTTGCCCATGCCAGCGGCGATCAACTGATTGAGTTAAAGAAAAATTTGCTAAAAATAAAAAACCAGACCGGCAAAGAGGTGAAAATCTTGCAGGACCTTAGCGACCCGAGGATTAGAGTTGGCATTCTGCCGAACGACGTTCATATGAAAGAAGGTGAAATTTATTCCTTCGTCTACGGCAAATGCGACTTAGAAAAAAAACGCCTGCCGATCGACTACAAAAATTTGGCGGCTGATGTTGAAGTCGATCACCCTTTTTATTTGGCTAACGGCGCCATAGAATTAACAGTTGTGAAAATACAAAAAAATGAAATCTTCGCCAGAGTGGAAAGAGCCGGCGTTCTATCTTCAAAAAAAGGCATCAATCTGCCAAAAACCAACTTGTCGGACGGCGGATTGACGAAGAAGGACGAAGCCGACGCCCGTTTCGGCAGAGAACAAAAAGTTGAATATATCGGCCTATCCTTCACGCAGTCGGCGGCGGATGTAAAAAAATTAAGAAAAATTATCGGACCGGATATAAAAATAATCGCTAAAATAGAAAGAGCAGCAGCTCTGCTGGCTATTGATAAAATATTAAAGGAGGCTGACGGCATCATGATCGCTCGAGGCGATCTGGGCATTGAGATGCCGCTCGAAAGAATACCGATTCTCCAGAAAGATTTAATCCGCCACGCCCATTGGCACAAAAAACCGGCCATCGTGGCGACGCAGATGATGCTGTCAATGATGGAAAAGCCCCGCCCGACTTATGCCGACGTTACCGATGTGGCTAACGCCGTCTTCGATGGCGCCGACATGCTAATGCTTTCTGATGAAACTTCTGTCGGTAAATACCCGATTGAGTGCATCTCGACCATGAAAAAAATTATTGATCAGGCCGACGAATATTTTAATAAAACCAATTACTGGAAATAAACGAAAAAAGCCGCTTGAAACGACTTTTTTCGTAACTCCGTAATCTGGCGGGCAAGCCGGGTTAAGTACCCCAGTTATACATAACTCGCCTAAGTAATGCCGCTCGTATTATTTTTTTCTTCGATCACCTGTTCGACGTCTTCCTTAATCTCGGAGATATTTATCGTTTCTTTCATCTGCTCAAGCTCTTTATCTACTTTCACGATTCCGAGTTTTGTATGTATCGCTTCAATCATGTACAGAACTTTTGTAATTTCCTGTTCCGCCCGGACATTTATTTCAAATTCCATTTGTTGGCGAACCTCATTAATCCTGGCTTCTTGGTTTTGACTTATGAGAACTATAATAGACAAAACGACTGCGAATAATTGCACGCTTATTATTAACCAGACAAATGGATATAGATCAAACGGATTTATACCAGGCACTAGCCCAAAATTTATAATGATCCACAATGATAAAAAGACAAGTATTAAAATTAGAAACCGTAAAGTACCGAAAGACTTGGTCAAAAATTTTGCCAGCGCGTCAGCCCATTTTTCTTCAAATTCAATATACGACTCCAAACTTTTGTTTAAAAAGTTAGCGATCTGAATTTTATTTCGCGCGGGAGCGGGTGCTTTTTTGAACTGCTCTTTTTGAGTATCCATAAATATGTTTAAATAATTTTTTCCGGCCTGCAAATTCTGGCGGGACACTCGGGTCGCCCCGCTGTCTCGGATAGATGAGTCTATCCGAGACAAAATCATCTTGGCAGACCGCATGGGTCAAATAACTCAGCTAGATAAGTTTTACATTATTTATAAAATCTATTCTGTGACCACCGAGGCAACCTTGACTTGCTCGGGAGACACAGTGTCTGGAATAAGAATCTCGGGTGTAGTAAAAAGCTTCTTTTGTTCTGCTAATGGTAATTTTAAATACTTCGAGAGGGGCATACCACTATCCCAATAGCTCCTTGCTGCTTCAAGTGCCTCCTTACGAAAATCTGAATCGTCAAGGCTACTATCGTCTAAATGCATACTTTCAGCTATGGAATTATACTTTTCAACATCGAAGACCATGGCACGATCAGCGTCGACCTTAATTTCTAAAATCACATCACCCATTCTTGCCATAGCCCCCGAACGCTCTGGATCGCGATATTCGGGCACAGCATAAACAGAATACCTTCTATTATAACCAGCAGGAGCCACTTCGCCAAAAATTCGTTCAAGCTTCATCTTGGTAGTATTAACTTTCCCGGCCGCCACCTCTGCTTTATCCATTATTTCCTCGCCAGCAAATTTTAAACCATTCTCCCCAACTTGATCCAAATTTCTTTCATGCGTGGCGCAAAAAACGCTTACATACGATCTTCTATTTTCGACGCCTTCTGGAGCCATGAGTCCGTTGGTTTTAAATAATGGATTTATAGGATGCCGCTTCCGAAGTTCTAAACACAGAGCAAGCCGTTTCTCCTCTTCAATAATTTTTTCATGCAGACTTTCAAAGAGCTCTCTTTCTTTTTCATATTCACCATCTCCTGCGTGAGAATCAACTAACTTCTGAGTTTTTGCAAGATCGTTTCCACTTAACAACAGCCAACGAATACAATAATAAAATTGAGTTGAATACGCCTTTAGGGCTTCATCTTGATTACAAATATCTTCAATTACTACACCCATAGATTCTCGACCCTTAATATAAGAAAACAGCTCTCTCCGAGTAACGTTATTTGTGAGTTCAAATTTTAGTTGTTTTTCCACTTCTTTTTTGTTTTCTCTTTGCTTAATATCGAAATCTATATTTTGCTTAATTGCCTCGTCTTGGAGAATATCAACGCCAGAAACCTTGTTTTTACCAATAATTTTTTCTCTGATTGGGCGCTTTTTATTCTTCTCTCTTGCTTCAATCTCGGCCTTTTCAAAACCATCAGCTGCTTCTTTGGTCACAAATCCATTGTCAACATTTCTAAAATCCGAACGCTTATCGGCTGGTAAATCCTCAACTTTTTTATATTGATTATTATCCGGATTAAATCTTTCTATATTCATACGAGAATGATTAAAACCCTTTGGGTCGCCCCGCCGTCTCTAGTGAGTAGGCCTTTCGATAAAAAATGTTCTCTGCGAGCCAGTCGAGTTAAGTACCCCCGACTACAAGCGTTATAAGGATATTTTAGCATTATTTTCGGCCTAACTTCAAGGCAAGCGAGTCGGGGTCTAAATATAGCAAATAAGAAAAATGAGATATTATAAAGGGGTTTTATAAATGTCTCATTTTTTTATTATCTGTTTAAATAATTTTCGATTGCCTCAACCATCTTCGCATATCCTTGCTCGGTTAAATTGCGGACAAAATCATCATGCCTATGCTTTTTAATATTAACTCCCGGATCAATAATTTTATAATTCTCCTTAAATTCATCCAGTGGAGTTAACTGACCATCTTTCTTTGCGGTTTTTAAAAAGGATTTAAATGCTTCAGCTATATTTCCACCATTCGCCAAAATCCAATTTTCTAATCCTACCCCGCCCAAGCCGCCGTCCTCTAACTTTTTGTAAGCCTTGGCCTCTTTCAGTATTTTTTTGGCCAGAACAATATTGGCCAGCACCTGTTCATGAGCGTCCTGACCGTTGTGTTGGCGAATATATTCATATCGTTCTTCAAGTGCTTCCTGGGTGTCAAAAACCGCCAATTCCGACCTGTCGGCAAAGCCAATGTCAACACTAATCGGCGGATCAAAATTCGTATCTCCGATGCGTGTCACGCCCTCGGCGCGCAATTGATAATAGCCCGACTGCTCAAGGTGAGAATTGTCCTTTGCCATGACTATGTTCATCTTTAGATCTTCCGCGATCTTACTTGATTTAGGAAAATCTTTGGCATCGAGTTTCAAAGCAAAATCGAAATCAAAATCGCCGTCTAAATTAGTCTGCCTACCTATAGATCCAGTCTCAACCAAATCCGCGCCAAGAATACTGGTGTCGTATTTTGATCTCAATTTTATTTTGTTTTTTGCCAGCGCCCGTTTTACGCTGCCTCTGATATTTTCCTCTATCTCCATAATTTTAATCTGGCTTTCTTTCCGTTTAGTGGCCAAATCAAAAACTTCTTTATATGAATTGTCCGCGGGATTATTTTCGACAACCGGCAGAGGATCGCCGTCGAATCGTTCCAAACCGTCAAAAGACTTTCGCAGTCCTTGGTAATTTTCCGGTGTAAAAATAACATTACCTCGATCATCGGTAACCGGTATATAATAACCATTCTGGGCAATTTCGAAATAGAGATTGTTAAGTTTACTCCGAGCCTCATTATCTCTGAAGAGCGAGTCCTGGACTATCATAAAATCAATCTCGGTAGTCGGAAAACCTGTTCTTATGCCGTAATGTCTGCCGCCACCTGTTTCAAATAATTCAAGTTTTGAGGGGTCAGCGGCTTCGGTTTGTTTTTTCTGTTGCTGGCGAGTTATATTAAACTGCGAACGATCCTTGACTGCGAATAAGATTCGGCCGTAACCACTTGCCATCGACTCCTGAACCGCTTTGGCAAATCCTCCTTCCGCGTCTTGAGGCAATACCATACTGACATCGGTGTCAAAGGGGGTCGCGTCCTGGCTCGATGAAGAACCTAAAAATTCCTTAGAAACAGATCCGTTTTGCAAAATGGACCCGATATATCGATCATCTACTCCTTTGAGCAAATCACCGGACTTCAACTCTAATGGTTTTCCAGCTGACTCTTGCGCGTACTGCAGACCTCGTTCATGAGCTTTTTTCTTGCTTGTTTTCATTTCTTCAAGCATCTCGGATACGGATGAAAGTCCAATAGGTTTAAGATACATTTCAGCGACTCTTTGAGTGATTGATTGTCTTTCTCTAACTTCGAGATTTTGTTTAATTTTATTCAGTCCAACCTTAAGGTCAGTCTCATCATTGGCTTCAGCAGATGTATGTTTGCCTAGGGCTGAATTTACGTAAAGAGTATTGAATTTGGCCAGCAAATAACTGAGCCTTTCACGCTTATCTTCATCCAGTTTATCTACGCCGACCCGGTCTGCTTCAATGAGCAGCGGCTCGCTCTCCTCTAACACCTCGGCATAACTTCTCAACGAACGATTACCCGACCGTATATGAGTGCGCAGTAAATCCTGATAAATCATATAACCGCGTTTTCTCGCGCTAGCAGACTCTAAAAGAGGACTGCCGTTATGTTGTCCAAGATCTCTTTTTACCCGGCTCGGGCTGTAGAGTGTCTCAAATATTTTATAAATTTTTCCCACAGTGGGTAAATTATTCTTAATAAAAATGTCTTCAATCTGCCGATAAAAATCTACGGGGTCGTCCGTTTTAAGAAGCTCCGTAGTTAGCTGATCCTGAATCCGTTTTATTTCCTGGGACGGCGACTGTCTGATCGCCAGCACGATATCAATAAACGCTTGTCTTTTTTCTGGTTCTATCGCGGCAATCCGCTCGGTATTATTATAAATAAAAAATTGCATCTCGGCATCGCCCTCAACAGCCTTAAATTGGGGAAAAAGGTTACGATCGTGAATTATTTGTAGCCGCTCGCCATGCCCAACGGCATAAATATTTGAACCATGCATGCCGCAATCCTCGAGTTGTTTAATCGTCTTGGCAATATCTTTCTCATGATCTCTCAGAAACGCTAAGTTAGGAATGGAGTGTATTTCCATTGTATGGTCTTGCCATAAATATTTCTTATCCAAGGCATCGAAATCGGCTAGATCCGTGGCGGTGAAATTATTTTCTATACAGGTTATAAGCGCGTCAATGTGCAGGGAGCTAAATTGGTATTCCTGTTGAAATTCTTTGAATAGCGATAGTTTTTGTCGAATTACCTCCGACGGATATTTCTCAAGCTGGCTCAAAGTATCAAAATTAAATAATTCAAATTTATAGTTAAAATCCTTTAAAACATCGAGAATGCCGAATATTTTTTCATCAGTTTTGCGCTTCTCTATGTCTGGTAAGTCAGCTAGCCTAAAACTATAGCCGGATCTTTTTGATAATTGCTCAATAAATGCAACCGTATCATCCGGCACCTCCGAGAGCTTATGCAAATTCGAAACAGAAATTTCATAAAAATATCCAAATTTTTTTAGTCGATTTATCCGAGCAACTATATCAGGGGCGAACAGTTTATTTTGGCCTTCGGCGTCAACCGCCAGCGACGAAACAGCTTTTTCATCATTGAGTTCAGTGCCTTGCTGCTGAAAATCGACACGATAACCAAAGGCTATTTTAAGTTTAGACAGAACCGGTTTAAGTTTGTCATCCATATTAACCAACGACTTTATTTTTTCAACCGAATGAGCCCCAACAGTTTTTATAAATTCTGCGTTAGCGGGTGATTCCAGTTTTTCTCTGAAAGCAGAATCTTCCGCCAAAGCCACCAGCTCGTCAACCTCGGAAATAAAAAATTCTAGTTGGTATTCTTTTCTCAACTTTTCGAAGAAATTAACTGTTGCCTCGCTGAATAATTTTTCTTTTAATTCGGCGTCTTGCGCTAGTTTGGTTAGGTGATTAGTTGACAACGAATATGTTTGGTCCGGTTTATAACCGTACACTGCTTTTAGCTGACTGATTAATTCCGGCATGCCATCGACATTCGCCAGCGCGTTATATGTTTCGATTTTATCTGTGTCGAATTTACCTATTACCTTTAGCAATTGTGCACCGCGGTCTGATAAAATTAAATCTCGAGCTTCCTGATCGTCATATAATTTAGTAAGTGCATTCAAGCTGTAACCCGGCCTAAAATCGTAAAAGGTTAAAGGCTGACCTGATGCTTTACATAAATTAGTTAAAAAATTATTGAATCCGGGATCAAGAAACCTTTCCATTGCCTTTTTATCAGTTAAAATTTGACGGATCACCTCAAGACAACTTTTAAAATTATATCGGTTTAATTTTACTCCAGATTCATGCATGGCTGATAGCATAACCATCGTTTCTTCTTTTGCTGATGGATGAACGCCGTTAAGTTCATTAAGAGCTTTAATAGAATCTTCGTCAAGCCGACATCCTATTAGTATTGAAACCCGGCGTAGGTGCTCAAACTCGGCTGGATTATCCATCAAATTTTTGAAAAATTCGGAGTTCATTTTGAGGCGGACCTCTTCTGCTGATTTTTGCATTTTTTCTTCATTCTCCAAAGTTCCATATAGGCTGCCGGGTAATAGCTCTGACGCCGAAACTACATCCATCATTCGCGCTAAAGGGTCAGTCAGATTTTCTTTTTTCAATTGCCGAATAAATAAAGGCACTTTTCCTTCTCCAAATCTAAAACCCGTATCATCGCGTACTGCGAGTTCAGAGAATACCTTTTCCATTTGCGGATCCTTCGCGATCTGAAATAAAGCTTCAATCACCTCTTTATCAATTGACAGGCTAAGTTTGGTCTTTTCTGTAAGCGCTCGCATCTTAGCCACAACTTCAGGCGTCATAGCGCTTAAGAACTCCTGATTGCCGGCCATTGCCTCTACCTCTTCAACGTCATTTCTTTCCGCCGGCTTTTTTTGTTCTTTTGACTTACCAAAATACCTTGGTTGTGACTTTACACCAAGTTCCTGCAGTAGCTTAAGCATCTGCGGTATCTGGCTGTTCTCAATAAAACCTTGAAGGGTGTCGGCTTGGTATTCGAAGGTGTGCCCGTTTATTCCGAACCCCAGCCTTTGTAATCTCTCCATAATTTCAACCGGATCGTTCGCCTTGCCAAGTAGAGCATCGAGTTGTTCTATCTGTTTTTTCCTGATGTGGAAAGGTACCTTCTCTTCGTATTTAATACATGCTTTTTCTTTGTCCTGAAAATCTTCGAATGACCGACGAACGGTTCTACCGCTTTTCGAAAGTTGTTGGCGTGTTTCCTTCTCTTTGGTTTTATCTACGACCGCTTCACACTCTTTCGTTTCTGTCAGGTTATGCTCCAGATACTTTGAAAAAACGGCAAATTGCTCCGGGTTTTGCGCCCCTTTCATTCTCAAAGCAACTCCTTGAACTTTGTCTTTTAATGACTTAAAGATTCCTTTGGGATTTTGCCTCTCTATATCAAACAAAGCCCGAAGCGTTAGCAGGGGTGGTTTTGGGGCTGAAAATTCCTGCTCTCCACCGACAGCCAATGAGGCTTGGAGTTCTTCCACCCTTTGAGCGTCAATTACCCGCGACACACGTCCTGCCGCCATATTTAATTTTTGGGCGTATATTTCTTCAGGGGTTGGGATACTTTCAGGAAGCTCCACGGTTTCTGGCTTAGTCTCCATCGCCTTGATTTTCTCAGGGTTCTTAACTGCGTTATTTTTCTCTTTATCTGGAGTAAACATTATTAATATTAATTATAAATAATAAATTCACCCTGCGCTCCCTGGCGCAGGGAACCTCTTAAGAGGGTGCAGGGGGATATCCCCCTGCGCGCGTAAGCGCAGATTTGGAATGTGGTACAATCAGGTTATGACTAGAACAGACATAACGCATGACC
>JAUSEG010000042.1 GCA_030650415.1 bacterium
GCCGTAAAAACAAAATAAAAACAGCCCTTGCCGCCTGCGGCGGCAAGAGATAAAATAGAAGCAACCTTTACAAATTAACGCGCAAATTCATTAAAAACCACTTTCCAATTTGGGTATCATTTTAGAATTAGAGAATACTGACCTGGCAAAAAAATTATAAAAAAATGACTAATTTTAAAAAAGAGAGGCAGATAGCAAAACGCCACCTACCCCGGTAAACTTAACCCCTGTTTAGGCTTCCTATCCTTCCCTGATCCTCGCCTCTTGTTTCTGAATTTCAAAAACCTGCCGATCATATTCACGCACTACGGCATCCCAAGCCTTTGAATTATCACCGGGAGGAATTTTTACCTTACTTACGCCGGGATAGAGCTTTCTCAAGGCCTTATATAAAGCGTTGCGCGTGGCAATCGGCCATCTGCCATCGGTTAGATCATCTTCCCGCAACTTCACGTTATTCACGGTTGCTACCACCATGACGCCAACCGTACAAATAGTCACCTCAACTTTTATTGTGTTAGTGTCTTTCATTCTTTCATTTCTCCTTAATAGGGGTTGATTGTTTCATTACCGAGAACGGCCAACGAATTTTTCCTTAGCCGTTTTCGATAATCAAATTATTTTAAAGAGCTATAAAAAAAACCGCCCTGTTTAGAGCGGCTTTTTATGTAAATCTATTTTTATTTATCTTATTTAAGCCGCCCTGAACTAGTAGCAATAATTTTGCTAATAATAATCTGGCTGATTATGGTCTGTTTGGCGCTTAAATTCATATACTGATAGCTTAGCCAAAAACTTTTATTTAGTCAACTACTCTTTCAAACCGTCTAAATTAACGTCGTAAAGAATCTGCTCTTGAATTAATCGATAATTATGCAATTCCTCTTTTTTAAACCAGATTTTTATTTCTTTTTCCGCGTCGGGAATCGTGCCGGAAGAGTGAATTAAATTTCTGACGCTTCTTTGATCCAGATCGGCCAAGGCGTAAGAGTCGAGAGTTAAATCTCCTCTGATAGTTCCGACATCAGAGGTTAACGGCTCGGTGCCGCCGGTGATTTTTCTGACTAATCCGACCGCGCTGTTACCCTGCCAAACCATGGCGATCACCGGTCCGGAGCTTAAATATTTGGCATTACTCTTCATAACGGCAGTACCATTATCCATATTGGTTTTATAAGGCGAGGTTAAACCTTTTTTTTCATAAGCCGCGCGAGCTTTCCGACCGACTTCTTCAAGCCAAGCGTCGCCGCCAACTTCATAATAATGCTCAATCGCCATTTTTTCAGTTGGAATAACCATTTTCAAAGCCGCTAATTTAAGTCCGGTTCTCTCATAACGGCGAATAATTTCACCGATTAGCGATCTTTGAACGCCATCCGGCTTTATAATAACTAAAGTTCTCTCATGTTTTGGATGTTCCATAAAAATTTTACTTAATCTTTAAAATTTCTTGAATTTTATCGCCAATCTGGCCGGGCGTTAAACTGGCCTTAATCAGGTAATCGGCGGCGCCCAATTTTTGCCCCTTGGTTTTATCTTCTTCCGTGCCTAAGTTAGTCAGTATAATCACGGGGATATTTTTAATATTTTTGTCTTTCTTTATTTCTTCCAAAACCGAAAAACCGTCCAGCCCCGGTAAAATTACATCCAGCATAATTATGGCCGGTTTTTCCGATTTGGCCAATTCCAAACCCCTGGCTCCGTCAACGGCCATAAAAACTTCAAAACCATCGGCTTTAAACTTAGCTTCATAGATAGAGCTAATTGTAATATCATCTTCAACGATCAAAATCTTTTTATTATTTGCCATAATGTTCTTTAAAAATAAACCGCTCTTTAGCGGAGTGATTAATATGAATTATATCATCTTTTATGAAATTGGCAAGAAATTTCTACTTTAACCAAAACTTTGATCCATCGCTCTCGATTCTTATTGTTCCCGCTTCGTCAGTTCTTAAAATTCGCGATCCGGCTCTTTCCAGGCGTTTTATAATCCTTAAATTCGGATGCCCGTAGTCATTATCTTTGCCAACTGAAATTACAGCCAGCTGCGGTTTAACTTTATCTAAAAATTCTTGACTGGTTGAATATTCCGACCCATGATGGCCGACTTTTAAAACATCAACGTCTAAATCGCTGTTGTTTGCCAGCAAAAATTTTTCCACAGCCAAGCCGGCATCGCCGGTTAATAAAAATTTACTTTGTCCATGAACTAATTTTATAACTATTGAACTGTCATTTAAATCCGAGAGTGTTTTATTTAATAGGCTCTGGTTCGGATATAATACTTCTAATTTTACATTTTGTCCCAAGTCTATAGCCTGCTCTTTATCAATAATCGTTAATGGCACTTTTTTATCTCGAACGGTTTTTAGCCAAGTTAAATAGTTTGGCGCATTATGCGTGGCGCCGGTATAGAGGATTCTTCTTACCTCATATCTTTTTAAAACTTCTATGAGGCCGGTAACATGATCATCATGCGGATGAGTTAAAATCATTAAATCAATCCGCTTATCATACCAAGGTAGGTTCTCGCCCAGGCGCTTAACCACGCTCTTGTCCGGCCCACCGTCGATTAAAACATTCTGCCCGCCCGGCGTTTTAATTAAAATCGCGTCACCCTGGCCGACATCTAAAAAGTCTACTTCCAAATTTTTCGGAGCATTATAAGTCAGCCAAAATAAAGGAATAGCCACGAGACAGGCGGCTATGCCTAGAATGATTAATATTTTATATAATCTTGAGGGCATGGGTAAATTATATCATAAAATAAAAAAATGATTTTAAAATATGCCGACTTGCCGCAATCTTTAATTTTACAAATAAAAAAGCCCCTGAAACATTTTTTCAAATGCTCGGAGCAATTAGTTTCGTGAACTTAATCACGATTGCGATACAACTTCCCAGTTGCTCGTATAACTCTGCCGCTCGTAAATCCGAATGTACGATGTCGTCTTTTCCGACCTGATGCTTGAACGCAATAATGTTTGCGCCTTGCTCAACTCAGGATAGATCTCGTCATCAAGATCCATCGCCAGAAACCGATACAGGTCTGGTCCAACTTTGAAATCGGTCTTTTCCACCAGGAGTTGCCGGGTAAGCTCGTAGAGCGGCCTGACCGTTTCGTCCATCTTTGTGGCCTGCTGGAAGCGATCGAAAAAAAGTTGTATTTCAGCCTTGGCTTCTGCAGCCAAATCCCCGCGGACAATCGTCATAGTATTGACCATGGCGACAACCCGGCGCAAGCCATCGGAACTAGTGAAGCTGATTTGGGAACGAAGATTTCCGTGTTCGTCTACGAGCCGAGGAAAAACATGGCGGTTGAGGCACTGCTCGCGGTCGCTGGCGGCACGCACAACTGCGGCATTTAACGCAAAGACCTGCGTGACAATCTCGTCAATGGTTTTCGTTTCGCTCAATTGCTGCTCTAAAATCATGATCCGCTCTGTCTCAAGCGCGACCAGCTTCTGCTCTAACGCCTTGAGCTCTCCTCGAACCCCGTCTCTTTCTTTCGTTAACTTGATAGTCTCGGCCGGCCAACTTCTAATTTTCCCCTTTAGCCAAAGCTCTTTTTTCGTTCCATGCCTCTTAAGGTTGGCTAACTGATTAACCGATTTCATAAAGGCATGATACGCCCTTGTCCAAACGTCCCTGGAATGTTTTTCACGTCGAGTGAATTTTTCCAACAGCCGTTTACCTCCTTTAATTTGACGGCCTAAAAGTATGATGCGGGACTTTAAACTTCTTACGGAATTCGTTAACATAACGGTTATTAATGTACTGATGCCGCGCCACCCTTGCGGTTAGGGACAAAACAACGAACAGTCGTATTGCGGTTGTCATATTAACATAAGTACTATAATAAGACAACGGGCTGCCCCTCAATTTCACTTCAAACGAAAAAATTGGTAGCCTAGTAGATACATCAACTCGTTGGTTTAACTAATTTTAGCAATAATAAAACCGTCCCTTTGGAACGGTCTCATGATCTATTAATATTGTAACCAAATCTGTGAATCAATGTATTATAATTTCATCTAAATCTTTTCGTGGCTTGGCGATAGGATCTTCGGCCGGATAACCAACCGGTATAATGAAGGGAATAATATAATTTTTTGGTATTTTTAGAGCTTCTTTTATTTTGTCGCGATATATCCAGGCCACAAAAACCGTACCCAGCCCCAACTCAGTGGCTCTCAACACTAAGAAAGAAGCCGCGATCGACAAATCTATGTAAGCGTAATTTTCAGGGCTTTCATCAACGTCCGCGCTCTTAGGATATTGAGCCGGATCGGCGCAACAAATAATAATCAGAGGCGCGTCATTAACAAAGGGCTGTTTAAATGCCCCGTATTTAATTAATTTATCCTTAGTCTCTTTGTCTTTAACTATAAAATATCTATGAGACTGGACGTTCTTAGCCGATGGCGCTTTTCTCGCGGCATTGAGAAGCTCATCAATAATTTCTTCGGGAATTTGCTTGTCTTGATATTTTCTAACGCTTTTTCTCAAGTTAATTGTTTCTTTGACATTCATATTATGGAAATTTTAATGGCTCGCGAATTATTTAGGTAGAATTAATTTATATGCCCACACCTCAATTTTACCCCAATATTAATAAGTCGTAAACTATCGCCTAGGTATCATCTCAATTATCTCAAATCTAACTACCGTAGTATTGTTCACGACGTTTGGTCGTCGTGCGGATGCGTTAAAATCATTAAATCAATCCGCTTGTCCCACCACGCGAGGTTCTCCCCTAATCGCTTGACTACGGTTTTATCCGGTCCGCCGTCTATTAAAACATTCTGCCCGCCCGGCGTTTTAATTAAAATCGCGTCGCCCTGGCCAACGTCCAAAAAATCTACTTCTAAGTTTCGTGGCTGATTGTATGTCAGCCAAAATAAAGGCATAGCCACTAAACAGGCGGCTATTCCTAAAATTAATAATATTTTATACAATTTAGAGGGTATGAAAGAATTATATCATAAAATATTTTTAAATTTACGGCGAGATTACTTATTATGTTTTTCAAGCTTTTGGAGCATCATTGTAAAATAGTTCGTCTCACTTGAATGACCATAATCTGGCCGTGGTTCACCTATTACTACTTTCACCTGATCAGCAAATTCTAAAAGTAACTCTTCAAATTCTCTACAGTGTACACAATCCAATACGTCATACAAATTGTTAGATTTCAATCTCTCCAGAGTTCTCTTATCAATATCACGCTTTTCCAAAACTGGAGCAGCTGGTGTAAAATTTATATGACCGCCATTTTTTACGACACGAATAGCTTCTCTAAGACCAGCTCTCATTTCTTGCCAATTTTTAACCCAGCCAGGAAAAGCAAAAACTGATATAACCCTGTCAAAGCTTTCATCTTTAAATGGTAAATTTTTCCAATCTCCCTTTATTATTTTCTCAGATTTTTGAGACGACTCTTTGTGGAACTCCTTCTTAGGAAGAGATTCGATCCCAATTGCTTGCTGCGCGCCATTTTCTTCGGCCCATTTAATAAATTTACCCTCGCCACATCCAAGGTCTAATATCTTTTCATCTTTAATGTCATCTTTGGTAATATCGAGTAAGTCCTCATATTCACATTCTTCTCGCCCCGTGTTTTTGCCCTTATTGCCAAAACACTTTTCTTTAATTGGTTTATGAATCTCTTTAAGTGGTCTTTCAAATTCCTGAACATATAAATTGATTCCTCGAAGCGGATTATCTTGCATATCGGCCTTACATGCAGAATCTATTTGCCCCGGGTACATTTTATTTAGACGGTTATATATTTCCAAGGTATGTTCATATTCACTAAATAAAATACATCCATCATACATATCATAGACAATGCAAACTATTTCGTGTGAGACCAACCCTCCTGACTTATATTTTTCTAATAATTTACCTAGCTCCTGGCCAAGTTCTTCTGTCTTCTTATGCACATCTTGCCTTAATCTATGTTTTACGGGAAATTTTTCTATCCGACTCTCTACAATAGGAGTCATATTTGTATTCGATGGTTCTTCAAAATTTAGCATAGTAATAATAAAGAATAATATATTTAAAATCTAGATGTTATAAATTCATTTTGAAAAAATTAATTTACACGCAAACTCACATTTCCATTTTACACCACTATTGAAAAATCATAAAATTATTTAATTAACGGCAAGAGATTATTAAACTGATCCGTCCAAAGCCGAATATTTTTTTCATTTTTTAAATGCTCCTGTTCTTTTAAGGTTTCATCCGCCAGGAGGTTTTTGTCTCTGGTCAATAACACCCAGGAAGAAAGCGTCTTTTCAAGACTAAGGCTTTTATTATTTTCGATTATCGCGTCGTCCAGATTATAAGCTTCGGCCAGACCCTTTAGCACCGGCTTTAAATTAAGATAGCGGTTGGAAATATGAACCGCTAAAACTCCGTCCGGAGCCAAGCGCTCCAGATAGATTTTCATCGCCTCTTTAGTTAAGAGATGAACCGGAATCGCGTCATCGGAAAAGGCGTCTAAAACTAAAATATCATATAATTTTGACTCGGCTTCAATCAATTCTTTTTCTAGAACCAGCCGAGCATCGCCGATTTTTATTTTTACTTCTCCACCTCGATCGGCGCATTGCTTTAAAAACGAAAAATTTTGGTTGGCGATTTCTACAACCGCCGGATTAATATCGTAAAAAGTATAGATATCGCCGAGTCGGCAATAAGCCGCCATAGTGCCGGCGCCCAAACCGACTATGCCGACGCGCTCGAGCCGATGGTCGTTTTTTTGCTTGGCGCGCATCAGTAAACCGACGCCCGAATCTTCCGAGTAGTAAGATGTCGGCAGAGAATTTTTCTCCGGCGCCATTAACTCTGTGCCATGTAAAATTTTTCCGTTCATCAGCCGGATAACCTCGCCATAGCTGGCCGTTCTTTTTCTAACCTCCAGCGTGCCAAAAAAATTTCTTTCGCGTAAAATTATCTCTTCTTTTACTCGATCTTTGATCGAAAGAAAATATAACAAATTAAAAATAAAGGCCAAGGCAACCAGTAAAAATAGCCAACTCGCTCTTTTTCTAAATAAACTGAATAATTCTCCGATTTCTTTTCGGAGCAGATATAGAGCCAATATCAAGGCGATCGCCAGAACTAAAGTATATTCATAATAGGCGTAAAAAATCGCCGGCGCGACTAAGCCTATCATTACCGTACCTAAGGCGCCGCCGGTTGAAATGTATAAATAATAAAACGTTAATCCGCTAAGCGGCGGCCGCGACTCAAAAAGTTTAGTGTGGCAAAACATGGCCGCGGCGCCAAACACCAAGATTTCCGCCAAAATTAAAAATAAAAAATGCAGAGATAAAAAGTTTAAAAATACAAGCAAACTGGCTAAAACGATAAAAATAAAAGCGTAAAATTTTGCCGGCGCCTTTTTCTTTTCGGAAAAGCAAACTATGAAAGTAATTAAATAAACCGCCAAAGGCAGAAGCCAAAGGAAGGGCACGGCCGCGATGCCCTTGGTTATCCGCGTAGTTACGGTTAAAAGCATCATGGCCGGGAGCAGAGCGAGGCTAAGCCAAATTAATTTAGTTTTAAAAGAAATTTTTTCTTTCGGCTCTCTGGCTAAAAAATTCGTTACCGATTGCTCCGATGACCTGGCTAAAAATTTTATACCGGCTGCGACTAAAAGTAAAACGAAAACTAAGAAACCAAAGAGCCAGACCCTAGACTGAAAAACCACAGTGAATGATGGTTCAACGACAAACGGATAGATGGCGATTGCTAATAATGAACCGGCGTTGGAAATTGAATATAATTTATAAGGCGCGCCAAAACCGGCTCGGCCGTACCAGGACTGAATAATTGGGCTGGTCGTGGCTAAAACAAAGTACGGCAAACCAATAGTTTTTAGCAAGACCGTAAGCAAGGTTAAGGCGGGAAAATTAAAATTATTCAGAACCTCGTTTTTTAATGCCGGCAAAGACTCCTGAAAAATGCTAAATTCGCGGAACGCTCCGATGCCGGCCGCGAGAATAACCGCGAAATGAACAATGATTTGCCATTTCGGCTGAAGTTTTAAAATTAAAAAATGAGCATACAAATAACCAAGAAGCAGGAAGCTCGTAAAAAACACCAAATTAACAATCCAAACCGCGGCCACGCCCCCGAACAGGGGTAATAATAATTTGCTGATTATCGGTTGGATTGAAAAAAGTAAGAAAGCGGCCCAAAAGCTAAGTATAAAAAAAATTGCCCCGCCCTTTAATCCGGACTGATTCATAATTTCTTAAGATTATTATTTTCCTCCCAAGGACGCGTAATCGCCGTTGGTAACGCCAACCCCTAATTGGCGCATAATATTAAAAGCGTCGGCCGGGCTGGCTAAGAAATACCTTTTCTGATCGGCCGGATTTATATACCAAGCTTGACCCCGGCCTTCAACTTGCAATAATATCCGACCCTTAAATTTTAAGGTCAAAGCCTTATCAATAACTAATTTTTTATTCTTCTCTATTGGCGAATAACCGGTGGCGACTTCTTCTCGATCTCCGTGGCCGTCAGCGTCGGTATCGCTTTGATTTAAATTCGCGCCGACAGCTGTTTCGAAGGCGTCCGATAAACCGTCTTTATCCGAATCGGCGCCGCTTAAAGCGCTAACGCCAATAGGTATTTTTGCCAAATTAATATTAGTCATACCCGCGGCCTGGTTTCTGATTATTTGAAAAGCGTCTTCCGGTTTGCCTAAATAATACATTTTCTTCTCCTTAGGGCTCACATAATAAGCTTCGCCCTTACTTTGCACTCTTAAAATAATTTTGCCTTTTAATTTCTCATATAAACTGCTATTAGTTATAACGAAACTAGCCATAGCGGTAGAGGTCGCGTTATTATTAGTAGTCTCCACCGTGGTAGCGGCCGGCGCGGCTTTAATTTCCAGACTGGCCCAGCCGGTCTTAAAATTGGTTCCCGGCGTACTGGTAGAACTTAAAAAATAATTATAAACGCCTAAAGCTAAATCTTTTATTTCAACCCTATGTTCGGCCGTTAAAGTTTCGGCGCCGGCCGAATTTACGCCGGCCGCGTCTGGCTTTTTATAATATACCTGGTCTGAAGAAATCAGATTGGTAGTCCAGCTGAAGACGGCGCTCTTATCGCCTATAGCAACGGCCGGACCGGCCGTAATTTTTAAAACATTGTTTCCTGGCATAACAAAACTATCTTTCATTTCAGTTTTCTCCACTATGCCGTTCTTGGCGGTCAAGATATAATTATAATTTTCTCCGGGTATTAAATTATTAATTATTGTGGCATGCGTAGTGGTGCTATTATTATCCTGGACCCAATCATCGGAGATATTATGGGACACTATAATGTAGTTTATCGCTCCGGTAGTTTTATTGTCGGTCGTCCAATTAATAATGGCCGTGGTGGAGCTGGCAAAATTAACTTTTTTTGATAAAACCGAGAAACTATCCGCGTCAGTCTGAGTCTCATAGACTTTAACCGCGGTCGAGGTGGAATTATTATTTATGTTAGACTCAATTAAGCGTTGACTTTGATTGATGGCGAAGGTTAAATTAAAATTTCCTGACCGGCCGAAGATGCCATGAAATTTATAATGAAAAATATCGGCTGGTTTAAACGGCAAACTAAGCGTCGGAAAAGTATCGGGGATAAAGTCATAGAGGCCGTAGGTATAATCAGCCAAATTATGGCTGAATTCGTCTTTACTTAAGCCGCTAGCATCGGTTAAGTAGGTCTTACCGTTATTCTTTATACCAATGGTAATATCAAATGGTTTACCGGAAATAATTTTATCGGTGCTGAAACTTACTGAACTAATAATCAAGTCAGTATCCACGGGCTTATAAATAGTAATCTTGGCTGTCTTGGTATTATTGACCGAATCGCTTTCTTTTAAAACATTCTCCTGATCCACGGTAAAACTTAATTGTTTTTCTCCCGAGGCGGTAAATTTACCCTCATAACCATAATAAAGATAACCGCCGGAATTGATTAGTTGGGACTGGCTGGGTTCAGTGCTGGAGGCGTTAGCCACGACAAAATCCGGAAAAACCTTAATTGAATCCAGACCCTCGCCGTCATGCAACCGATAAGAACTGTTATTTTTTACCTTAACTTGAACATAGCAATCCTGGTTGATCATGGGGCTGGCCGGCGAGACGGTAAGGCTTTCAACCGCTAAATCATAGCCGCTAACGGTTACGGTTAAACTGATGGTGTTATTATTACTATCGCTTTCCACTAAATAACCGGTTGAATTAACGGTGAATTTTAGCGCGATTGAACCAATTTTAGTAAATGAGCCGGAGACGTTAAAAGTAAGATAATCGTTAGTTTTTATAACCGTGCCCAGCCCCGGCGAGACAGAGTTTTGGGAATCATTTTTATAGCCATCGCCCGAGACGGTAAACTTTAGATGGTAATTCAAAATAAAATCCGCGCCCAGGTTTTTTACTCTGGCCGTAAACGAGCAGGGTTGATTAATTTCGCACTTAGCCGAGTTCATAATTAGAGAATCGGCTTTTAAATCATAGGTATTTTCGGCCTCGGCCTGATCATAAAAGGCGAAAAGACCCAGCATTAAAACCGCGCAAAAAATTGTTATAGTTTTTGTTGTTTTCATGCCTCTATTTTACCATTTTCTGTTTGTTTAAACAATTTTTGCTGAATGTTAAATAAAAAAACCTCCGTGAGCGAACTCGCGGAGGTGCTTGAGGGAATTGAACCCTCTACGAAAAAAATTCAAAAGCCCTGATGAGCGCCGCCTTCTCGTCGGGGAACATAGCAATGGTATTGGCGAACGGCACGCCGGCATTCTTGCCATAAGAGAAGAGGTCTTTAATATCGGCGATCTCGTCTTGCCTGACCGGCCGCAACCCGTCGGTTGAAGGACCAAGCCGAATCGCTTCGACGAAAGCGAAATCCATCTTCATGGCGAAGGTGAAGACTTCTTTCTCTTCCGTCTTAAGATGAAATACTTCAACCAAATCAACACTGCATTCGTAAATCATTCCGGCGGCAACTTCGCCCAGTTCCTCGGCTGCTTCCCTGAGCAGAGCCTCCTTAAAATCTTCCCCCTCTTTCAGATTGCCATGAACCGTTACTTGGCAGCCGCCCGGCCATGATTCGCGTTTTCCCTCCTCGAAGTCGTAGCGACCCCTCCTTTGTAAAGCTGCCGCCAAACCCAGGTTTGGCATTTCCACCAGAACAATCAATCCAACGCTTTTCTTAATCTTCATGATACTGCCTTTTTGTTTGTTTTTGTCGTTTACCGTAATTATTACAGATTGCAAAAAACTAACTTTTAATTTCCTAAAAGCTGTAATAATATCCGATTTCATTTAATTTCAAAGTGCGATATTGACTATACTTTTTATCATTAAATAATTTTCCTGTCAAGTAAATAAAAAACCGCCTCGACTCGTCCAGGCGCAAATTAAAATGGCCAAACCTCTAATTTATGAGTTCGCTTGTTTATCAATTCTCTCCTGGTTGATTCTTTCTTTATTTCTAAAAGCTTTTTCCAAATCAACGCCCAGGCGATTGGCGATGGAACAGAGATAGGATAAAATATCGGCCAACTCTTCGTCGAGCGAAGCAAATTCCGGGTTATGGTCCGGCTTAATAAGCTCCGGCTTCTTTCGGTCGGCCGTCATTAACTCTCCGACTTCTTCAACCAGCATTAAAAACTTCTTGGCGATATCCTCATGATTGCGCTTTCTTTCTATTTCAATTAAAGCCTCATAAGCCTGGAGATCTTTTAAGGTTAGCTGGTCTTTTAATAATGGCATAAATTATTTTACCTCTTGTCATTCCCGCGCAGGCGGGAATCCAGGATTGTATACCCTGGGCATATTTCTGGATCCTCGGGTCAAGCCCGAGGATGACAAAAAAACTGTAAGTTATCCTTTCTATATTTTACCATCTAACTCCTCTTTTAACAATTTCGACCGCCGTGCTTTTATGATGATAAAAATCACCAGAAAATAATATAAAACCATCCAGCCAAACGGCAGATAATCAATCGTCAAGTAGGCATGCGGCCAGCCGGCAAAATATTTTACCGCCGCTAAAATATACTCGGTTAGTATTAGACTGGGCAGAAAAAATATGAACGACAGTCCGGGTAAAATAAAACTTAGAGGCAGGGCGATTAAAATTAAAATCGTTAAAATCGGCAGAACCCAAAGCACGGCCAGATTGGCCAAGGGCGCGATTAAAGATATCTGCGAAAAATTATAAGTTAAAATCGGTAAAGTAAAAACCTGCGCGGCCAAAGTAATTAACAGCGCGTCGCTCAGGCCTTTTAATTTTGGCAGTTTAATTTTTTGCCAAACCGCTTCAAAAATCGGATAAGCATAAACCAGACCGGCGACGGCTAAAAAAGACAGCTGAAAGCCCACGTCGTCGCGCAAAAGCTTGGGCTTAAAAATCAGTAAAACCGTAGCGGTTAAAATTAAAGAATTGGTCATCTTATTAAGCCGCCCGAGCCTTAAAGCCCAGAGCACTAAAAAACCCATCAGCCCGGCGCGCGTAGCCGAAGCCGGCGCTCCAACTAAAATAATATAGCCAATTAAAAAAATACTTGCTAAATAAAAAGCCTGGCGCCGGCTTAAACCCGAAGCCAATAGCACCGCCATAACTATGGCCGCTAAAATACTAATATTAAAACCGCTGACCGCCATAATATGCGTTAAACCGACTTTCTGAAAATCGTCTCTGATCTTTTGCTCTAAACCTCTTTGTCCGCCGAAAACAATCGGCCGAGCCAGGCTCGAAGCCGGCTCGCTCAGGCCGGCATCAATTAAGCCGGACATGATTTTTTTAAAAGCGAAAATTTTAGCGTAAACTAAATTACCTTGATCGCCGGCTAAAATTTTTATTTTCGGATAATAGCAAACCGAATAAATATCATAGCGCGCAAGATACCGGTCATAAGCGAAACCGTTAAATTCTTCCGGCTGTTTTAACTCGCATTCAACCGTCAGCTCGTCGCCGTAATTATATTCCGGATATAGGGCGGCGGTAACCAGCAATTTCCCGGCAACCTTAAACCCGGATGATTCGTTCGGTTTGTCAGGCGAAGATATGGGCGGATAGATCGCCCCAATCATAATTTCCAATTTCTGGCTGGTTTCCCTAACGTCCGGCTCTTTATTTATAATCCCCCGCGCTACGATAATTTTTCCGTTGTAATGCCAAATTTTATCAGCCGTATCAACGGGCAAACTTGCGCTATAGCGCCAGACGGCAAAAAACAAAATTCCTATCAATAAAAAATAAAAATTAGCTGATTTCAAGCTCACGCCTTCGCCTCGCCAAAATAAAATCGTTAAAATTAAAAACCAGATGGAGGCGCTAAACCACCATATCGAAAATTGCAAAAACTTCATGGGCAAAAACGAAGCCAAGGCCGTGCCTAAAATAAAAAATAGGCAGCCGACGGAAAAAATTTTAGCTTTAGAAAATGTTTCCCCTCCTTGAAAAAACATAATTGATTAATAATTTTTATTACCGAAAATTGTATGGCCAGCTTAGGATGTTTATTTTGAGCGCATATGAAATTGTATTATTTATTGTCTGGTCGGGTTACTGCCCGGCCTGACAAGAAATACTCAAATTTCATCTTAAGCAAAAAATAAACATCCCAAGCTGGCCAACTAATGACACTAACCAAATGGATTGGCTTTAGTAAAATCCGGTAAAAATACGGCATGGCTCTTCATCTCTTGAACCCAGCCGTTTTCCAGCCCTAACTCCAAGAGATAGTCAAAAACTATTTTATACTCCTCGGGCTTGATGTTCCGATTAATTTCTGGAAAATCCTTGACCTTAAAAACCGGCTCGTATTGGCTCATTAAATTAAAGCAAATATCTTTATCAATTTCTTTAATATAATTTAAAACCTTTAAACTGTTTTCAATGTTTCCGGGTAAAATTAAATGCCTAACCATTAAACCTCTTTCGGCTATCCCCTGTTTTGACAATTTCAAATTGCCAACCTGGCCGAGCATTTCCTTAATCGCTTCCTTAGCTTTTTCCACATAATTTTTTACACCGGAATATTTTAAAGCCAAACTATTATCTCCATATTTAAAATCAGGCAAATAAATGTCTACGAGTCCTTCAAGCCCTCTAATCATCTCCGCGCTTTCGTAGGCGTTAGAATTCCAAACAATTGGCAGGCGTAAACCTTTCTCTCTGGCGCTTTTAATCGCTACTTTTATCTGATTCACCCAGATTGTCGGACTGACCAAGTCAATGTTAAGAGCGCCTTGATTTTGCAATTCCAGCATGAGGCTAGCCAGTTCATCAACACTATATTCTTTGCCAAGGTTCTGCCAAGAAATTTGGTAGTTTTGGCAATAAACGCACTTTAAATTACAACCGGTAAAAAAAATCGTGCCTGCCCCGAGCCTGGCCGAGGGGCCGGCGCCTTTATTTCCAACTAAGGGCGGTTCTTCGCCAAAATGCAAACCATGCCAGGCGATTTTTACGAAATTAGCCATATTATTTATACACCTGGCGAAATTTATGAAACATAAAAATAAAAACTATCGCTATTAATAAGCCAATGCCAAAATATTTGCCGATCTTTCCTTCAAACGATCGCCAAAGCGGTTTATTAAAAAATCCTGTTTTAAGTTGCGGTATGGTGATTAAAGCTTTAGCCATTTCTAACGCCGGAAACTCCTCTTTATCGCCTACCACTAAAACATATTTGCCGGTATTGTCCGGACTGGTTATTTTAATATTATAATAGCCAGGTTCGGCTATTTTTTTTACACTCGGTCCCTCAAAATAATTATCACCGGCATATTCTTCATAAAAGCTTTTCCAGACGATTGAATTCGGATCAATTTTAGCGAAATTCACCGGCAATTGATCAAGCTCCGGAGCATGGTCAATCGTAACCGTTTTATCTTTTTGAATGCCCGGCAAATCAGGCACAAGGATTTGGAAATATAAATCCCGTTCTTCTTTCAAATCAATTAAATAATACGCCGCTCGACCGTTGAGCTCGCCGTAAAACGCCTGCGAAACTTCCGAATTTTTTATAACTACCAGCTGATCATCTTTAATAAATCTCGGCTCGTGAGCCCAAACATTTAATCCAATAGCAAAGCTAAAAACAATTAGAAAAAATGTTATAAAAAATTTTTTCATAATATTTAATTTTTAGTTCGTAATTTTCTTAAATACGCTTCCATAAACCCCTCCAGATCGCCGTCCAGAACCTTTTGAATACCCGAAGTCTCATATTCGGTGCGGTGATCCTTTACCAGCTGATACGGCTGCATGACATAAGAACGTATTTGCTTGCCCCATTCGGCTTTTTGCGCCGCGCCGCGCAAATTTTTCTCTTCGCCGACTTTTTTTTCCTCTTCCAGCTTAAATAATTTTGATTTTAAAATACGCAAGGCGGTTTCTTTATTTTGATGCTGCGATCTTTGAGTCTGGCAACTAACGACTAGGCCGCTCGGCTTATGCAAAACGCGCACCGCGGTTTCCACTTTATTAACATTCTGCCCGCCCGCGCCCGAGGAGCGAAAAGTGGTAATTTCCAAATCAGCGTCTTTAATTTCCACTTCTGCCGTTTCCGGCAGCTCCGGTATAACCTCAACCAAAGCAAACGAGGTATGGCGCATCTGCTCGGCATCGAAGGGCGAAATGCGCACTAAGCGATGCACGCCGGATTCACTTTTTAAGTAGCCATAAGCCCAATTGCCGATAATCCTGTAACTCGCGCTCTTTATTCCGGCTTCATTGCCAATATTTCGATCGGCCAACTCGGCTTGCCAATTTTTCTTTTCGGCGAAACGCAAAAACATGCGCTCTAAAATTTGCGCCCAGTCTTGCGCGTCGACTCCGCCCGTGCCGGCATGAAGGGAAATTATGGCGTTAGAGCGGTCATATTTTCCGGAAAACAAAACAAAAAACTCAAACTCCTCATATTGGCGCTTGAGTTCGTCGTATTTTTTATTAACATAATCGTCAAGCGAATTATCGTCTTTCTCGGCCTGCCCTGAGCTTTGCCGAAGGGCCACAAATTGCTCTAAATCGGTAATTTCTTTTTTTAAATCCTCCCATTTTGTAACTTCAGATTCATACTC
The DNA here is from genome assembly GCA_030650415.1 of bacterium. Lineage (GTDB taxonomy): Bacteria > Patescibacteriota > Patescibacteriia > Patescibacteriales > GWC2-42-12 > GWC2-42-12. The sequence continues at coordinate 16,128 of JAUSEG010000042.1, forward strand.
TTCGGCCTGCTTGCTTAAAACTACGGCGCGTTCCTGATCATGCCAAAAATTCGGTTTGGACATTTCTACTTTTAGCTCATTAACTTTTTCCTTCTGCCGGTCCAAGTCAAAGCAACCTCCAAGTATCCAGGAGCTGCTCTCTCAAAATTTCCAGTTGTTTTAATAGATTTTCCATAATATAATGTTACTCTTTTACAGTCTTAAAATCAAGCTATTATACATAAAATTTGTTTTTATTTACAAAAATGCTATAATAATAGCACAGAGAAGATTAATTATTAACCAATAAATTATGCCCGAAAAAAAAATGAACCCTTTTAATCCGGAGGTAAAACGAAGCATCGATCCTCAAACCGGAGTTATACTCACACCGGAAGAAGAAGCTGTGCAAAAAAGAGAAAGAAATAACCCGATGGAAGAGAGAGAACAGAAATAACTTAAATTTAAAACGCGATAAAAAAGCCACCCTTTTTTCGGGCGGCTTTTTTATATAAATTTATTTTTTGATTTTTTAGGTTACTGAAAAGCCAGCCGCCTGAGCAGGTAGTAACAATAAGACAACTAACAATAGACTTTGGCTAATGGCTAGCTTCATATGTAATTGAGTATAGCAAGGCAATAAAAATGGTCAACTTGCAGAACTTACTGCTTATTTAACAAACTTTTGATTTGATTAACGTCTAAATTATTAAGATCAAATCCGCCCGATTACTCTTTAATCAAACGGAATTAATCTCGCCCGCCCCAACGCCCAAAACGTCTTTATATTGGTCAAAGACGCCTTTTAAGAGCGGCGGCAAATAAAGAATGCTTAAAATAATCGGCACGATAATCAATAAAATATAAATCACGCTCATGACTTTTTGAAAAGTAATGTAGCTCTTTATTTTCCTGGTCATGGTATAAATCTCCTTGCTATACTCCAGGTTTTCTTCCAATAATTTCTTAATCTGTTCAGTCTCACTAATTTTATTTTCTTCGTTCATAATATTAATTGTCATTCCCGAAGCCAAAGGCTATCGGGAATCCAGGAGGGAAAGGTAAAAATGTTTTTTACTTTCGCCCGCTGGTTCAAGTTATTATATTAAACAGAGTTGAAGGGAAAAACACATTTTTGCTACTCACTCCTGGATTCCCGCCTGCGCGGGAATGACAAAATAATTTATCTAACTTCACAAATTTTCGCGTATTTCCGTCCAATCTCGGCCATTTCATTCATCTGCCGGGAATTATACGGCACCTTGCCCTTTAGCTTCTGATTTACCAACTCGCTTTGGCTTTTAAAATTTTGCAGATACCATTTTCCCGCCCCCTTAATTATTTTTCCCATCTCGTTGATATCGTTTTTATCCAAGAGGTCGGGCACCACCGTAGTTCTAAATTCATAGGGCAAGCCGCTAGCTCTTATTATCTTAACACTTTTTTTTACCCCGTCAAATAATTTTGCCACGGGCAAAATTCGTTCCGCTTGGCGGGACGATTTGACGGGGTGAATATAATTAAAATCCACGCTAACTTCCGTAACCTCGCCATACTTATATTCGGGCGCCTTTAAATCCATGGCAATATAGTCTATTAATTTCTCTTTAACCAATTCGGCTAAAACTTCCGGATAACTGCCGTTAGTATCGAGCTTTATTAAATAACCCAGAGCCTTGATTTTTTTAATAAACTCGACCAAATCTTTTTGCAAACATGGCTCGCCGCCGGTTATAACCACGGCGTCCAGCTTGCCTGACCGATCTTTCAAAAAAACAAAAAAGTCATCCTGATTTATAATCGGATGAGCTTTTTGTTGCTCGATTTCTCTTCCGCTCTCGCGAATAAGCTCTCGAACATATTTTAACTTGCTACCCTTAACGGGCCAGACAAGCATGGGGTTATAGCAAAACTGGCAGCGGAAATTACAACCTTGGGTAAAGACTATGGCGCTAATTTTCCCCGGGTAATCCAACAAACTGAATTTTTGCAAGCCGCCGATAATCATGAAATTTATAAAATATTCCGATTAATTTTCATTAACCTTAAAAGTCTTGCGATTGCGGTACTCCGATTGCTTGCCGTCATTCCATTGCTGAACCGGCCTTAGGTAGCCGACCACTCTTGAATAAACTTCGCAAGCTGTTCTCTTGGTTTCGATGGGGCTCATAAACAATTATCAATTATCAATTAACAATTTTCAATTGTGGATTGATAATTTTATTTTAATTTTTATTTAAATTAATATATTTTCCGCTTGTTTAATCATCTCCTCTTTGGGCGTATAGCCGATTTCCTCGTCGCATTTCGGGCAGAAGAAATGTTCTCCGGCCAGATAACCATGCTTCGGGCAGACCGAGAAAGTCGGAGTAATAGTAAAGTAAGGCAGATGATATTTATAGGCGATTTTTTTAACCAGCGCTTTAACCGACTCAACCGAGGGCAGAGCTTCGCCGATAAAACCATGTAAAACCGTTCCGCCCGTATATTTAACCTGTAAATCATCCTGTAAATCCAGAGCCTCAAAAATATCCTGAGTGTAATTTACCGGCAGTTGGCTGGAATTAGTGTAATATGGCGCGGCGTTATTGGCCTGGAAGGCTGCCTCATTGGCCACGATAATATCGTTGTATTTATCTTTATCGATTCTGGACAGGCGCCTGGTTACGCCTTCGGCCGGCGTGGCTTCCAAATTATATAAATGGTTGGTCTTGCCCTGATAATCCAAAACTTTGTTTCTCATGTAATCCAGAACCTGCAAAGCAAATTCTTTGCCCAGCGGATCGGCGATATTTTTTCTGACCGGCGCGAAATTCAGTAGAGCTTCATTCATGCCGATAATGCCGATCGTCGAAAAATGATTTTTCCAGTAGCCGCCGAAACGCTCTTTAATGCCATTTAAATAATACTTAGCATAGGGATAGAGGCCGTTGTCGGTTAGGTTTTCCAGAACCGTGCGTTTTATTTCCAGGCTTTCCGAAGCGATCTGCATTAAATTATTTAAGCGCTCAAAAAATTCTTCTTTAGTTTTTGCCAAGTAGCCGATGCGCGGCAAATTAATCGTTACTACGCCGATTGAACCGGTTAAGGGATTGGCTGCGAATAAACCGCCGCCGCGTTTTCTTAATTCCCGGTTATCCAGGCGCAAGCGGCAGCACATTGAGCGCGCGTCTTCCGGATTCATGTCGCTATTAATAAAATTGGAAAAATATGGAATGCCGTATTTAGCGGTCATTTCAAAAATCTTGTTGGCTACCGGCGAATCCCATTTAAAATCCTTGGTAACATTATAGGTCGGGATCGGAAAAGTAAAAACTCTGCCCTTGGCGTCGCCTTCCATCATTAATTCGGCAAAAGCCAAGTTAATCATGTCCATTTCGTTCTGGAATTCTTTATACTTCTCCGGCATGACCTTGCCGCCGATGATTACATTCTCTTCGCTCGTAGTCGGACCCGGAGTTAAATCCATAGTAATATTGGTAAACGGCGTCTGAAAACCCACCCGAGTCGGGACGTTAATATTAAACAAGAACTCCTGGATGGCCTGCTTTACATCTTTGTAGCTTAAATTGTCATACTTAATAAACGGCGCCAGATAAGTATCAAAATTAGAGAAAGCTTCGGCGCCGGCCACTTCGCCCTGTAAAGTATAAAAAAAGTTAACAATCTGGCCTAGAGCGGTTCTTAAGTGCTTGGCCGGCTTGGCTTCAACCTTGCCGGAAACGCCGCCGAAACCGCGAATTAGCAATTCCCTTAAATCCCAGCCGGCGCAATATGGCGCTAATAATTGCAGATCATGCAAATGCAAATCCCCGCTCTTATGAGCATCTCTAATATTCTGGCTATAGACTTGGTTCAACCAATAATTTGAAGAAATCGCCGAGGCCAAGTGGTTATTTAAGCCCTGGAGCGAGTAGCTCATATTGGAATTCTCTTTTACTCGCCAATCGCTTTGCTTTAAGTAGCCTTCCATTAATTCATCCGAGTTAATCATAGACTTCATCTCGCGGAGCCGAGCCTGCTGATCACGGTATAGAATATAAGCCTTAGCGGTTTTAATCTGGCGATTTTTAATCAAAATTTCTTCCACCAGATCCTGTACCTCTTCAACCGCCGGAATGCTCCGGGCATGAAATTTTTCATTTAAAATGGCTACCACCTGGTCGGAAAGCTTCTGCGCCAGAAACATATCCGGCTTACCCACCGCTTCAGTCGCCTTATAAATCGCGTTAACCAGCTTTGCCTGATCAAAGGGCGCGATTTCGCCGGAACGTTTCAAAATTTGAGTTATGGTATTTTGCATGGGGGTTGTATTGCCCTCTTTAACAAAGGGGGTGAGGGGGATTTAATTTTTTATTTGTCATACCTGACTTAACCGGAATCCCCGCCCGCCATCGCTACGCTCAGGCGTTAGCGGGCGCGGCAGAATTTTATTATTATTTTTTAACCGATCTCGCCGAGACTTTAGCTATGGCGGACTTGCCTGTCTTCAATAACTTGTTCAACTCCCGCTTAAATTCATGCGCGTCTTTAAATGATTCATAAACGCTGGCAAAACGGATATAGGCCACTTGATCGAAGCGCTTAAGGTTTTTCATGACGATCTGACCGATTTCGCCGGCTGTTACCTCATTCTTCCTTAAAATCTGCAAATCGCGTTCAATCGAATTAATCAATTTTTTAAAACTATCGTCAGTTACCGGCCTTTTCTCTAGAGCCCGCTTTAAACCCTTAACAATTTTCTCCCGTGAGTAAGATTCTTTGCGGCCATCGCGCTTAACTACCGCTAAATCCAAAATTTCCACTTCTTCATAGGTCGAGAACCTAAAGCCGCACTTCAGGCACTCCCGTCGCCTTCTGATAGACAGGCCGTCTAAAGCCACCCTAGAGTCGGTTACCTTTGAATCTTCATAGTAGCAGACCGGACATCTCATAATTTTCTCCTCCTTGGAGGTTTAGCCCCGAAAATCGGGGCCCTGACTGGATAATTTAAGGTCAAACAAAAAAGCACTTATAATACCGACTATTCATTGAAAGTGCTTTTCCCCGTTAAATAAACTGCTTGGCAGTTTAAAATTTTAACAAATTTTATTAAACGGGGTAAACCTGGAATCTCTAAGCTTTATCCATATCTTGTGGTTGTTGATTTAATTATACCACTATATATAGTATGGTCAAATTAATTTACTTTGGCTAATTTTAGATTACTTTTTCTAAAAAATTATGACATTTTATATTTTAAAAATTTATTTTCCGTTTGGGGCTGTGGATATGTGGATATGTTGCTGTCATCCCCGCGTAGGCACCCTGTTTTCTTTTTCTGCGCCGAGGTCAGCGCCGAGGAGCAATCCAAAAGCCGTGGCACTTGCATTTTCCTCTCTTAATTTAAAAAAAATTATTAAAGATACAGCCGTTTTACTCTAATAAATTTTATTTTTTCCAATCTGGTCAGATTTTTTATCCGGCATTCCTTTTTGGCGGCTAAAGATTTGCTTTTTGCTTTAAAATAGCCGGCCAGCTTCACCGGCCGCCTGCCTCTCGTATATTTCGCGCCTAAAATCGAGCTATTATGCTCCTTAACCCGCCTTTTTACGTCCGTCGTTATACCTGTATAGAAAGTTCCGTCCGCGCATTTTAAAATATAGACAAACCACATAATTATTTTGCCCCCTTTTAACAAACAGTTTTTGTCATTCCGGCCTCCGCCAGCTGGCGGAGAGCCTGCCTGCTGGCAGGCGAAGCTGGAATCCATTTCCTTATTACTCCAAAATTTCCTGCACCCGCCCCACTTCCCCGCTCTCTAACCGCACCTTTATGCCATGCGGATGGGTCGGCGAGTTGGTTAAAATCTCGGCGACTAAGCCTATGGTCAATTCACCCGTAGCCTGATGGCGCTTTTGCACAATCGCCACCCTAGCCCCTGGTTTTATGTCATCGCGATTTTGTCCGTCCATAGTTAAATTTCATTATTTTATTTCCGGTGAAAAGTCCACCTGATATCCTGGTATACCTAAAGCTATCCCATATTCCTTGGCTTTGCGGTACTGCTCTTTGCTCTGACGATCAATTTTAAATATTTTATTTGGAAAAATAATATAATGGGTCGTCGAATTTTTATAGTCAGCGTACCAGGAATGGTGAGTATTCTCTAAAGCTAAACTCAAGGCTTTGGCAATCGCTTCTGCTCTCTGGTCCAAAATTTCAACTTTATGTAAAGTCCGTTGCTTTAGCCATGGCGTCTGATGCTTTTCCACCACCGCCTCAACCTTGGTGCTTAAAATTTTTACCTGTTTAAGCACCGACGACTTATCATCTAAACTCTCCTCAATTATTGTACCTTGATAATTCATAGATTTACCCAATCGTTATCTCTTCTATTCCAACGCCGAGTTTTTCGGCCAGCAACCCGGCTATTTTTTTAGTTACCCCGGTTCGGGAATAAAAAACGATGAGAGTTTTCATAAGTTCAAATTTGTTCAGCATTCTTTATTTTCCTGATTTTTTCCGCCTTTTTTATACGATTACGCGCTTTGCCAACGCCATCTGTGGTTGGTAAATTTTCCGGCATAGTGCCTCCTAAGCTGTTAATTGTATTTCTGACTTTCTGACCAACCTCGTAATGGGCTAAATTGGCGCTCGCTTCTCCTTTTATATTGTCCCTCCTTATTTTGGCGTCGGCTTGAGTAGCGCGGAACAAATTCGCCGCTAGCTCCTCGCTTTCCATATGGTCAAGGATGTGTTGCGATTTCTTTAGCTTCTTGCGATTATGAATGTCTTGCATGGTCAGGCCGCCGTATAATCCCTTATATCCGTAATTTTGAAAAATAGCATAATGCTCCACTCCGGCCATTGAAGCCGCCTGCGTCAAGCTCACATTATGCTTTTTCATCTGCTCACGCAAAAATACTCTCTTATTATCCTCAATTAAATTATCCGTTTTTTCCTGCCGGCGCGTCTGAATGGCAAAATAAGTTTGGCCTTTGGCGACTACCACTTTTGTGGGGTCGGAATTCTGCACGATCAAATAGCAGGCATAACGCGAAAGATATATTGTTTCCACCGGCTTTTCCGCACCGGAACCGATCTTAACCATTTCGTTGACTTCAACAAAATGGTTGTGGATAACCTCACCGCTATTTTCGCAAGCAGCTTTTGCTTTTTCAATAACTCCAAGAAAATTACGATAATCGGTATATTCCAATACTCCAGCCAAATCTCGCGACGACCAATATTCTTTACCATTATCATCAATCCTCTTTATGATTTCGAATTGATTTTGACTCATATTCTAGAATTTTAATTATATTTTTTTAGCGCTTTTAATCTCCTCGTCTGTTAACCCATATAACTCATAAAATTTTTTATCTGTTTTATTTCATTACACTCTTTTTAGCTCAATCTTTTTTTATCCTCCGGCTTTAACAAATAATTTTTATTGGTTGAAACTTTTTTACCGCTTTTCTTTTCCAAATCCTCTCTCGCTTTGCCTGCCACATTTCCGCCCTCTCGCGCAACACGCTTATTCTCATTAAAACCTTCGGAATTTTTATTTTTTGCGATTTCTATTGTTGACGCTTCGCCAAGCATGGCAAATATTAATTCCAAATCGTTCATATGGTCTCGCAAATTTTCTCTTTTTAATCCTTTGAATTTTTGATATTCGCTTGGCGTCATCCCGAATGTCGCTTTAGAAATTTCAGCCGTTAAAATGGAATATTCTTGGCCTTCTTTCACTCCCCGATTTTTCCATTCGTTTGTTAAAGTTTCTCTAACTTCAATACCTCGCATTCTTTTTTCTATCCACGCGTCGGAATATCCTTTAGCTTTATAGAGCGCGCGAGTTCTTTTGGTGGCCAACTCCGGATCTTCAATCTCTTGTATTCTTTCATAGCCAACTCTAGCTAACCAACGTTTGAATGGCTCGGCTTTTGGCGAGGGAATTGATTGGATAATGCGAAAAATACCTTCGGTGTTAGCGCTAGTTATCTTTCTTTTTTTACCATCTTTAGCCATCATTTCAAGCAGGGGACAATTTGTCCCCCAGTAGATATTTAACTCTTTATCCCTCTTTTTCATCTTTTTTATATAATCCCTAACATCAATTGTATTAGTAAGCGCCTCAATTACATCCGCAACCGAAAACCACCATTCATTAATATAAATAACTTTACGAATTTCTTTTTTTTGAAAAATCGCTATTTTCGTTGTAATTTCCTGAGTCATGATTTTAAAAATTAATCGTGAATAAATATTTTTGTTCGATGATATCATTAAAACATCCGCTGATAACCATATTATACGCGAACAAAATACGAAAGTCAATAATTCTTTGTCATTCCCGCGAAGACACCCTGTTTTCTTTTTCTGCGCCGAGGTCAGCACCGAGGAGCAATCCATTCCCTTATAATCATCTATTCACCTCCTCTTCCCCCAACCCATACAACCTATAAACTTCCTCATCTATTTTTTATCAGTTTTAGCGATTTAGTCTTTACCGGTTAAAGTGCTAAAACCCTTTTTAATAAGTTTGGCTCGGATATAAATAAATTACTAATAATTTCTCAATTAATCTTTTACACTTTATCAACTGCTACTTTATTAAATATTCTAAATTCAATATCCTCACCAACATTTCCGGCATCCCAAACGATAATTCCTTCATACCCATCTTTTACTAAAAGTTTATAAGCTTTTTTTGATGTTGCCCAATCTTTAATACTTCTAACGATGTCCATTCTTTTTAACTCTTTGTTGTTTATTTTAATATATTTCTCGGCATTATCAGATAAATTTTCATCTATAAGACTTAATAAATTAAAATTATCTTTAATTTTATACACATTTGCGTTACCATTTTTCGCTGATTTTTTGTTATCATAAAAAGATATGCTTGGTTGAACTTTTTGTTTTACGCTATCGGAAAAATTCCAATTTATTGTTGGGTTTCTTGGCTCTAATTCCCCATCAGTTACATTTTTGTTCGTTCCGTGGTATAAAAAATATTTGGTTGGCTTAAACATAAAAATTTTATTTTAAAATATCTAAGATGCTATTTCAAAAATCTTTTTTACTAAATCAGTCCTGGCATAAAAAGCTCGGCTCGTTGATCCGTGGCCGGAACCTTTCGTTCTGGCCTGTATCCATTTGCCATCTGCGCCAGTTAATGCTTCAAATCCCTGCATAATAAGTTTTTCTCTGATCAAATCATAATCTGCCTTTATTTCTTTAATAAGTTCGTCATCTTCTGTAAAATCTAAGCTGGCAACTTTCAATAGCTCTCCGCTCTCTGCATTTTTACCATGCCACGCCACCGCGCAAAAAACTATGGACTTTAATTTTGCCCAACAATGACTTTCAAAAAATGAGTGTTTTTTAAATTCACCGGGGTTAATCATTGTTATGGCCATTGTTTCTTTCGGCTTCGTATCTCAATAAATCCATAATTGAAACTGAGGATATGTTTCTGCGTCGTAAAATTCTAAATATTTGTCGTCTTCCCAAACGAGCTCGGTAAAATTTTCCAGGTCCTCGCTATATCCTCTGCACATAACTAAAACCTTTCTGAGTGGGTTTATTCTTAAAATTATTTTTGCCAAAAATGGGCTCAAATTTATTGCTCCATCAAAAATCATAATTTTTAATTTAATTTATATTTTCCTTTCGATATAAAATATAAATATCCTTTATCTCTCAAAAATTGCAGCTGCTGACGAATTTTGTCTTTAATATGCTTGTTTTCTGGGTGTAATTTACTGAGTTCACTTTCAAATCTATAAACATCATCAAGCACAAACTCGTTTTTATTTAATTTATCAACACACCGCATTATATCAAGTAGCCAGCCTTTTGCCGAAATTTCTTTTTCTTCCCTCAAAAATAAAGTTTTTTGCCAATTTTCTAAAACCCTATTTTTTGGCTCAACAATTTTATTTTTTACAAAAAATATTTTTCCGGTTTGAGGAATCCCTGATGTTAGAATATTGCAGCCAACATAACCCGCTCTGCGAGCGTTTTCTGATAACGGTTTCCTTTTTTCGATAATATCTGGGGTAAAAAAGTGTTTCGGTATAACAAAAAAATTTAAAACCTCGAATTTTGTCTTATCATAATTAAGAAAGAAAAAATTTGGGTTATTGCTTTCTTGCAATCTTTCCACCATTGTCCGATATGCTCCGTCAAGAATTTTTGAGCCCATTGAATCTTTCTTGCTTTTTAATTCATATTCTTCCTTGCAATGAGAGCAGAAAAAATCAGCAACGGGTCTGCTATCTTCGTATTTATTTATTTTCAATTCGCCACAATTAGGACAAAATATTTGTTTATCAACCCAATCTTCAGTTAAAAATCCTATCTTTTTAGGCTGACTTTTGTATTCTTTTGATAATATTTTTAAATCAAAAAATAAATTCATAAATGAAATTCAAAGTCTTTCTTTAGTCCATTACTAACATCCCATTTTCCTTTATCAACGCTAACCATCTTGCCGTTTTGACAGGTAAAACCGCCGTTTGACAATAGATACGGAGGGTCGGCAAAAATCATATCAACGGAATTTTCTGGTAATTCATTTAAAATTTTTAAGCTATCTTCTTTGTATAAAACAAAATCATTAGAAACAAAATAGGGTCTTTCTTTAATTGTAGACAAAATTTTCTTATTTTTTATATTTTGATTATTCATGTTTTTACTCTACCACTTCTCCGCTAATATTTCAACTTCATTAAATATAAAAAAATACCGCGATAAGAGCGGTATTTTTTATCGTGCGAAGCCAACTATTTTTCAATTTTTTAACAATTTTTTCTTCTCGCTTTTTAATTTTTGCTTTTTTTCTTTTTCCAACTCTTTAATATGTTTTTCGGGTAATAAATTTTCCGGCATAACTCCGCCAATATCTTCAATCGCTTTTCTTACTTTTCTTCCAACCGTAAAATGCGTGAAATTAGCTTTCTTTTCTCCGGCTATTTTTTCATTTCTGATTTTTTCATCGGTCTGGGTAATTCTGAATAAATTAGCGGCTAGCTCGGTCGTTCCGGCCCTATCCAATATATCATCTTTGCCGATGCCCTTTTTCTTTTGCGCGTCCTGCTTATACATATTATACAATCCTAAATATCCAGCGTTATTAAATTTTCCAAAATTACTCACTCCGGCCTTTTGAGCGGTGGCAAAAAGTTTTTTATTATGATTCTTCACTTCGCCTCTAATGTATAATCTTTTCTCATCCGCTTCCATTTGCTGAAAAATTTCTTGTTTTCTGGTTTGAATCGCGAAGTAGGTCTGCGCCATGGCGATTTCCGGCTTTCTTGGATCGCCGTTTTGAGCGATCAAATAACAGGCGTAGCGAGAAAGATTGTAATCACTAATTTGCCGGCTAGCTTCTTTTGCTGTTCCTTTAGCTAATTTTATCATTTTGGCGGCGCCGACAAAATGATCGCTAATGTTTTGATCGCTAAATTTACAGGCATTTTTTGCCTTTTCAATCGTGCCTTCGAACTTGCGCCATTCAACATATCCCAATAAAGGCATTAATTCCCTGGCCTCCCAGTATTCAACGCCATTTTCATTAATCTTTTTAATGCTCTCAAAATTTTTATTTAATGAGGCGACAATAATTTCGTTGGACATATTTTTTATAAAAATTTATCGGGCGAAATTTAATTATTTTTTAAATTCTAGCAAACACCGCTCTCTTACAGTTTTTTAATAACTGATTCCGTGGCGCAAGGAAAACGCTATATAAAAAACAAGACCGTTAATTATTGATATCACAAGAAGTATAAAAATTATCAATGATTTAAGCCAAATATTTATGTTTAACTTGGATCTTAATGCCATAATTAAGCTACTCACAATTCCAACCAGCTGAAAGGCTAAAAAATATAATAACAAATTTGTATTATCAGAATCTGTTAGAAAATTAGGTCTGAAAATTTGTACATTATTACTATTTTGCAATAAATCATAAACTAAATTACTTACGGGACTCCACAACACCTCTGGCACGATAAACATCGCCAATGAAATCCAAAACCAAATTTTTTGAATTTTTGTCATAGAATTATTTCTTTAATTATTAATCAACCAATTAATATCGTCTGATAAAATTTGATAGGCCCGGTCATTTAACATTTTACCATTTTTATAGAATTTTAGCTCGGCCAGAATAAGGCGGCCCAAAACCTTGTCAATTCTTTCCTTAAATTTCTCAATTTTTTTGACAATCTTTTTGCCATTCAATTTTTCTTCAATGGTTTCTATTTTCTTGTCAATTCTGACAGCAATTTTTAGCTTATTGATTAAGGAATTTTTGGTATTTTTATTTTTAAACCAACCGAGAGCATAAGCCCGTTCAATGTCTGAAATGGCGCTTTCCGGCGTGGCGATTATTCTAAATTGAACGATTAAAGTCGCCGGGTTACCGATGAAATCGGTTGAACTGGCGATTAGAGAATGATTGCCTAATTTTTCGTAAAATGGGTCAATAATATCACCATTTTTGACTTGCTTGCTATCAAAAGCCAAACCTAAAGAAAAAACGCCTGTGCCGGTGTCGGTTGAGGCGGCGTTTATGGCGATTGTGTCGGAGCGGAGATAATCTTTTGGTTGCGGAGAAGTAATCATTATTGTTGGCGGAGTAAAATCGTCCGGCAAATTTCCCTCGACGATAATTGACGGTTTGATAATTTGGCTTTGGCCGCTGCCGTTTTGATCAAGCGATAGCGTCGCGACATTGCTTTCTCCGCTCTCATTCAAAATTAGCTGGCCGATTGAACTTGCGGTTATCGGCACATTGCCCCAGATTGCGGTTTTAACCGGTACGCCATCGGAAATAGTCTGATCTTTCAAGGTGAATACGCCGTTACCGGTGCCCTGCAAATTGATTGCGTAAGTTTGATTTTCGTCAGTCGGCACAAAAATAAATTTGTGTTCACCCATCACTTGATAATCGGCTCCCGGAATATCATTTTGAACGCTGCCGTCGCTGGCGATTCCGGCGCGGTTGCCATTTTGGTCGACGATTTCAATGGAAACCGGACTGAAAATTCCAAACCAGCGGCCATTTAACCGGCACTTTGCTGGGTTACTATCTAAATCGCTTTTGGCGATGATGCCGTTGCCGACGCTCAAAGTTGTGCTGGCTATGATGTTAACGATTTTTTGGCGGATACCGTCGGCGCTTAACATTTTACCGTGGTTTGCTTTGATGGCGTAAAAAATATTGCTGTCGTTCGCGGGAAGGCTGTCCGCGCTGGCCATTGGAACGGTGCCGTCGCCGGTGATGTCATCGGTCGTATAACCGTTCGTTGAAATTACTCCATCACCGCTGACATTTCGGTATTCGGTAATCTTGCCGAGCGTTCCGCTCTTGCAGCCGACGATTGAATACTGATCAATACCAACGGTTCGCAAATCAAAATTATCAAAGTCTGACGAGCGCAAGGCGGTAGCGTTCGTAAAAGCTTGGCTGTTTAAATTATGCTCGGTAAGAAACCCGCCCATTTGGCTGAAATCAAGGCTTTTTATTAAGAAGCCGCCGCTTTCCGTGGTAACTGTCGTCATATAACCGCCATTTTTGGTTAGATATTCATTGCTCGGAGAAAGATCATAGGAAACCGGCGAATTTGCGGAAATCTTTTTCATTTCTTGGTCAGCTAAAAAAGGAATACCGAAATTGTCTCCTTGGAGCAAAACCTTGGTGGCTTTCGGAGCGCCTAGATTGGGCACACCGACGAAAACCGCCTTGCCGATATGGTTGTCGGCCTGATAATCCATCGCGTATTTCTTAACCAATAGGCCGCCGGTTGAGTGCGCGATGATGTTCACTTTATTGCTACCGGTTAAAGCGCGAACGGCTTCAATTTTTTCCCGTAAAGCATCAACATTGCTTTTGCCATCGCTAAAAATTCCGCTCGCGCCATAGCGCCAGTCGTAGGGGAAGGTGAAAAGGGTTGAGGTAGTAGTGTTGCCTTCGGCATAGCCTGCTGATTTAAACTCGTTGATAAGGCCGTCGGTGTAGTCAAATAAAATACTTGGTTTTCTAACTATATCACCTGAAATTACTGCGGTATCTGATGGTTGTAAATTTGTATTAAAAGACAAAGGATCCATAAATTCATCCCCAATGTCGGTAAAATTATGCCCCAAATCTAACCATAATTTATCATTTCCTTTGACTAAGTCAACCCCTAAGATCCCCGGCACAATTATCACCGGATTAATTTCAGCCGCTACCGCTTCCGGCCACTGGGTTAAAAATGGTTCATAAACCACGCCTAAATCCACTAACGGCCTGCCGCCGCAGAGCGCTTCTATATCCACTTCCCAAATCGGCACGCCCGCAGGTATAAGCTGACGCCAAGGGCATGGGCCGTCCGCCGTTCCCCACCAGTTATCCGAGGCGTTAACGACTCTGTCTGCCCGAGCGTTATTGCTTATGCCGGCGTCAATAAAAACCCCGCCAATAAAAGGGATCTTATTATCATAAATAAACGAATGGCTAACCGTGGTTGTGCTTTGATCTGAGGCAATCGCCGCGTTATTCTTAGTGATAATCGAATTAATAATGTTCAGCTTACCTCTATATGATAAAATCGCTCCGGTATAATATTGGCTGCCGCCATATTGAACTAAAACATTATCTAAATTCGCTTCGCCTCCCGGATTAACCGATAAATATGACCAATCGCCTTGCGCCGGCGCGCTGGCCGAACCGTCGCCGTTAGTATCGCCGCCATAGGCGTCATCTTTTATGGAAGTAAAAATAATCGGTTCAGCTTTCGCGCCAACGGCGATAAGCCTGCCGGAAATAATCAGCAGGCCGTTCGGGCCGAACTTAACCACCGCGCCTTTTTCAATCGTTAAATTAACTCCGGCCTTTAGCCAGATGTAATCATTAATAATAATCGGGCTCTGTGCCTTAGTCCAAACCGCGTCCGCTTCAATCGGCAAGGTCGCCGCCCGCGCCGCTTGCCCGAATACAAAAAACCATGCCAATAAAAAAATCGGCATGATAAATAAAAACAATCCCCTCCTAAGCATAAATTTTTATTTAAAAATTAATTATACTGTCATTGACATCACTATATTTTAATTATAGCACAAATTGTTTGTAGTATGTAAAAAACTCTTCAGTAGCGCGAAATCTAGTTAATTTCAATCACCTCTCCCTGGCAATAACTCCCCAACGAATGGCAAATCCGCTCGATTATTTTCTGCCGGTCCGCGCCGCGCATGATTTCCGGCTTCATTTTTTTACTGACTATCGGCGTTAAAACGATCTTTAATTTATCATCGCCGATTAAACCGCTAATAATTACTCCCTGCTGGGTCTCGGCGGAAAACATCTGATCAAAAATAAAATTGCCTAAGGAGTAAAAAACTAATTTGCCATTAATGATCTGCGCATCCTGCACGACATGCGGATGAGAACCGATAATTAAATCCGCGCCGGATTCTATCCATGCTTTGGCCAGTTCTTCTTGATAGGCATTATGAAATATTTCATATTCATTTCCCCAATGCGGCAGAACTATAACGAAATTATTCTTAACTTTCTCCTGTTTAATCAATTCTTTAATATCACCCGTATCAGCCAGAGTATTAACCGGCAAGAGCGCTACGGTTATCTTGCCTTGCTTATAGCGTTTTATGCCAGTACTAGCATTTTTATTAGGATCGCCGCTCCAATCAATCCCGGCCTTTTCTAAAATTTCTTTGGTTTTTTCTAAACCGGCCGCGCCCTGATTCAGAGTATGATTATTCGCCAGCCCAGCCACGGTAATTTTTAAATATTTAAGTGCTTCAATAGTCTGACGGGAAAAATTAAAAACCAGACTATGCTCTTGAGGGTTTTGCTCAACATTTTTATCGTTAATCGGGCCTTCTAAATTTAGCCACGATATATCCGTACCCCAGAGCGTCCGATTCCCTAAATTAGCAAACATATCCAAAAAATTGTTTTTTTGAAAATCATAACCCACGTTCCGCCCAAACATCGCGTCGCCGGCGAAGGAAAAACTTAGCTCATCTTTAATTTTTACCGCTTCGCCCGCGCGGTAATTACCGAAAATATGAGTCGTGGTTTCGGTTTCCATATTCCCTGCCAAGAGTCCGGAATTAGTGTGAGCGAAAATATTAAAACTATTCAGATTTTTAGTTTTGGAAAAATTAATTAACATGGCCAACGCGGCGTTAGAATCGGTTTCGGTCTGCCGAGCCTGTTCTCCATCAAGAGCCGCCAAAACTCTAAGAGTTTTAACGTCATGAATCTCGGCGAGCCTGGCCGGCTGATAATGCGACATATCAACCGAAGCTAAAAGACCGCAAGCCGGACAGCTCTTCTCCAGAATCTCTGATAGTTTATCAATTTCTTCCCGATCGGCCGGCTCTTTAATAATTAACGGCACCAGCTTCGCCTCAGGAAAAAATTCTTTGATCTCGCCGAGCAAGTTTTTTATACCATGCTCGCTTAAAAAAGCGGCCGGTTCAATTTTAACCAATCCGCTTTTTTCCAGCGCGCCAATTACGGCTAAATCAGCGCTAATTTTTTTCTCGCCATTGGCTACCAGCCATTCCTGGTCGCTCGTCAGAATATCTCCTGAACCGCTATTAAAATGATTGACTGAAACTAGAATAATTGTCTTGGGTTGCGACTCCAGACTTAATTT
This sequence comes from bacterium, assembly GCA_030650415.1. Taxonomy (GTDB): domain Bacteria; phylum Patescibacteriota; class Patescibacteriia; order Patescibacteriales; family GWC2-42-12; genus GWC2-42-12. The sequence goes on from JAUSEG010000042.1 coordinate 32,777, forward strand.
CTTCATGAACCCTTGCCTAGTCTCTTTCACTAAATCATGATGCGGAAGAACGGCGGCGAGAGGAATATTTTTTTTATTAAAACGAAGCGAAGAAAAACTATTTTCATTTTTTAAAATTTCAACGGAAAAATATACAATAACCGATACTAGTGCGATGGCTATCGCCACACTTAAGGCAATCTTATATATTTTCATAAAATTGTGTACTTAGCCGGACAAAGATTTTGGTTTTGAGCGCATATGAAATCGTCGCATTTTTCTCTCAAAGAAAAATGTCCAGATTTCATCTTAAGCGAAAAACCAAAACCTTTGTCCGGCGCTTTACGACAGAGAGGCGCAACAAAAAAATTAATTATTCCAGCCAACTGCCTTAAGCGAGAAACAAAAAAACCTTGCCCAGCTAAACCATTACTTACCGCCAACGAGCAATCCGCCCCACTCCACAACCGTGAAACCTTTTCTCTCAAAGCCTTGGAGCTGTTGCGGCTTTAAATTAGTCACTTCGGTGTCCTGACCGACAAAATCCAAGAAGACGCGAGCTACCGTCTCCGGCCTGGGCAAAATAAAGAGCGGCGCCAATTCATTCATCTCAGAGGTATTAAGCCAGGTTAAACGGACGAAGGGCGTTGCCGGCATTTTCGGCAGCCAAAATTCCATAAAATCTTCCGCTTCATTTTTATTTAAACCAAGCGCAGCTAAATCACGACGCAGCTCGGCTTCTATATTTACCGTTTTTACCACACGGCCGGAAGTTATGACCGGATACTCTCCCCGACCCAAGCCTTCCCAATATAAGTTTTCATAAACCGCGCCGTCAGAATTAATAATTCTGCCGTCCGGATAAGCGGTAACTCGCCAGCCCGCGCCATAATTCGGTTCGCTAATCCTGACATTAGCGCCAACCTTCACCTTAACATTAGTTTTACTTTCCGGGTAAAGATAAATTACCGGCTTGCCGCATTCAGCTAAGGTGCTGTAGTTACTATCGTATAAAATATGATAATCACCCAGAGCGTCGCGCCAGATAACCGCTGGCTTCTTGGCTGCTAATTCTTCATAAGTTAGGACTGGCTGGTCATCATAGTCGACCGTGCCGGTTCGGCCAATTTTATAATAGTCAAATATCACCTTAAACAATTCATCATTAGCAGCTTTAGGCGCATATAAGGCGCCACCGACACTAGTCGTGCCAATTAAAGATAAACGATCAGTTAAATCGCCGGTCGCAATAACCGGAGCGGAGATGGAACAACCACTAGACATAGTGTCATTAAATTTTTTGGCTTTAAACTCTTGGCTGGCGCTATTAAAGGTGGCGATTAAAGATTTGTCATCGGCCAAAAAAGCTAGGGGCATATAATAATGCCAGGCGGTAGAATCAGGGAGTTTAAGGACATATTCCGCGAAAAACAAATTATGATCCTTAGCGGTTAATTTTTTATAGAAATCGCCGCTGGCGGTTCTGCCAATTTTTTCCAATTTATTCGAAGATAACTCTTCCTGATTATTCCAGTCTAACGGCATTTTATCAGACCATTCTTGCTTAATGAAAGTTATACCGCTTAAGGTTACTTTTTTTGGCGCGTTCAATGAAATAAAATTGCTCATTCTATCAACCGCCGCCTTGTTTATCATCTCCGCTTCGTTGCCTTGAAACTCGGAATTTTTACTGATTAAAAAATATTTTCCTTGCGCCGTTTTATGAAAACGCATGATTTGCTTGCCGCCCGGATTCTGCGGTTGAATAAATTCGTTAATAATCTCGCCGCCGTTTTTTACCGTCGCCACCCGATAGTATTCCCGCTCCGGCAGGCCGGTTGGATCGGTAGTTGAAGCATAGTCCACCAATTTTAAATCATTAAGTTTAACCGGATCGATCAGCCACTCCACATCAGAGTCATAAAGCACTTTGGCCATCGTCTGGTCAGTGGGTTTATCTTTTCCGGCGGTCGGCACAGTCGGAAAATCGTCCTTAACCGAAACATCGACCTTGGCATTTTCAATCTTCAAATTATTCAAGGTTAAGATGCCTAAATAAACCGAGCCAGCCAAAAGAAAAGCGCAAAGCAGAATGATTAAAATTTTGTTTGATGTCATAAGTTTCTCTTATTTTTTATAATTAAATTTTACCACTTCTTAGCTAATCTTTCAACTTTGCTAAAATATCAAGAGCACCCTTTTTGGGGTGCTCTTATAAAATTCATTCAATAAATTTTTACATCATTTTCTTCCTGATAAACGCCGGAATGCCCAATTCATCATCTTCCAATTCGCTAGCGCCTTTCTTCTGCGCCGGTTCGGCTTGAGCCTGCTTTAAGGGAGAAATTTTGCTTTTCTTTTTGGCAATCTCTTTTTTTTCATTATCCTCTTCGGCCATGATATAGGGATTAGGAGTATAAACTCTTTCCGCTTGAATCGCTTCGCCGCTGACGCCGATGCGACGGCCATCAAAACCGGTCGCCACGACGGTTATCTTAATTTCATCTTTATATTTTTCATCAATCACGGCGCCAAAAATAATCTTCGCGTCTTCATCAGCCGAAGAAGTAATCACCTTAGCCGCTTCGTTCACTTCGTTCATGGTTAAATTAAGGCCGCCGACAATCGTAAAGAGTATGCCCCGAGCGCCTTCAATCGACATCTCTAAGAGTGGCGAGCTGATGGCCATTTTGGCCGCTTCAATGGCTTTATTTTCTCCCGAGGCCTGGCCGATGCCCATTAGCGCCGAGCCGGCGTTAGCCATGACCGCCTTCACATCGGCAAAGTCCACGTTAATTAAAGCCGGAATGGTAATTATTTCGGAGATGCCCTGGACGCCCTGTCTTAAAACTTCGTCCACTATCATAAAAGCGTCGAGTAGCGAAGTTTTTTTATCTATCACCTGCAATAATTTATCATTAGGAATCGTAATAATCGCGTCCACTTTATCGGCTAATTCAGACAATCCTCGTTCCGCGATATTCTTTCTTTGCGCGCCTTCAAAAGCAAAAGGCTTAGTTACCACGGCCACGGTCAAAGCGCCTAAATCTCGGGCAATCTCGGCGATAATCGGCGAAGCCCCCGTGCCTGTCCCGCCGCCCAGGCCGCAAGTTATGAAAACCATGTCAACGTCTTTCAAAATATCTCTGATTTCATTTTGCGCCTCTTCGGCCGAACGCTTGCCTAGTTCCGGATTCATGCCGGCGCCGAGTCCGCGAGTAATGGTCTTGCCGATATGGATTTTTTTCGAGGCTTTATTGGCATGCAGAGCCTGGACATCGGTATTAACCGCGATGAATTCCACGCCTCTAATCCCGCAATCAATCATGCGATTAACCGCGCTGCCGCCGGAACCGCCCACGCCGATGACTTTTATTTTGGCAAATGTTTCAACGATTGGTTTTACTTCGGCCATAGAGTATGAATAATGAATTATGAATAACGAATTATGAATAACGCCAACCGCCCCATTTCCTCCTCCGTAATTCATGATTCATAATTCATGATTCTCTGCTTTTATATTATAACATTATTTTAAATATAGCAAGTATTGTCTTCCATAGGTAACTTTCAATGCGTTCATGCGACTGTACAAAAGTTTTATACACCCTACATTCTTTTTTGCATTTGCATTTACCATTATTCCTTATTCATAATTCATAATTCATTATTCATTTTCACGGTATCAGCGACTTAAACCAATCCTTAACTTTTTCAATGCCCTTGCCGGCCGCGCCGCCGAGGCGCCAATTCGATTTAGAACCTTTTTTATTTCGTCCGGTTAATTGATTGCCCCAAACCGCCAGGCCGAGGGCCGTTAAATAATTTATATCGTTCACTTTATCAATCGCCAGCATAACGTTTTTATTGGAGCCTAAGCAAGCCGGCAAGCGCAAACGATTTTTCGCGGTTTCAACTATATCGGTAAGTTTAGCGCCGCCGCCGATTAAAAAAACTCCGGCCGGCAGCATGCCTGAACGATCAATTTTTTTTAATTCATTATCAATTTTATCAAAAATTTCTTCAACTCTGGCTTCAATAATTTCCGCCACGTATTTTCTGGAAATAACCAGGCTCTCCTCGCTGATATTTTCTTCCTTGGCCAATTCGCTAATATCCACTTCGTCTTTTTTTGTATATTTCGCGCTCGTTGAAGAGCCATATTCCAATTTAATTCTTTCCGCTAAATTAATCGGGCATCTAAGACCAATCGCTATATCAGCCGTTATATGTTCGGAGCCGATCGGAATGACCGCCGCGTGAAGCAACTCGCCTTCCTCAAAAACCGCTAAGCTGGTTGTAGCCGAACCGATATTAATTAAAGCCGCGCCCAATTCCTTTTGTTTTGGGGCAATAACCACCTCGGCCGCGGCTAAAGGCGATAAAATCAAATCGTTAATTTCCAAACCGGTATGATAAATCGCTTTGGTTAAATTTTTTATCTGGCTGGAAAAGCCCTGAATGATCAGAGTCTCGACCTCCAGCCTGACTCCGGTCATGCCAATCGGGTCTTTAACATCTTCCTGATTATCCACGCTGAATTTAACCGGTATGACATGAAGAATCTCGTAATTCGGCGGCACTGATAAAGCTTGCGCGGCCTCAATCGCCCGATTGACATCATCTTCGGTTATTTCGTTATCGCTTCGGCCGACCGCTACCACGCCCCGGCTTTTCTCGCATTTTAAATTCGGCCCGTTAATACCCACCCAAACGTTAGCCAGAGGCACGCCGATTAATCTCTCGGCTTTCTCGAGGCACGCCGAAATAGCCGAAGTAGCGTCTTCAATGCTATTAACCACTCCTCGATTTATGCCTTGGGACGGCACGATAACCGCGCCTAAAATTTGCAATTGTTCTCCTGATTCATTCGCCGTTCTCTGGCCAACTACCAGCCTAACGGCTGTCGAGCCGATGTCCAGGCCGGCAATAATATTTTCTTTCATAAAAAACGATTATATTTGTATTTCAATTATACTAAAATATTTTAAAACTGTCCAAATCTTTCTGCCAAGTATGGCCAAAACACTAACAGGCCGACGATAACGGCCGCGGCCGACGATAAGAGAACCGCCGCCGCCATAATGTCTTTTATCTCCTTAACATAGCTATTAATTCTCGGCTTTAAAACATCGGTAATTCTTTCCACCGCGCTGTTAGTAACTTCGACAACTAAGACTAAGGCCATAACCAGAGTAAGTAAAATCCATTCTAAGTGATTAATTCCAAAATAGATCCCTAAAATTATAACTAGCAGGCTGGCGGTTGTCTGAATTTTTAAATTCTGCTCTTCGCGAAAAACTTTAAATAAACCCTTAAAAGCATAACCGAAACTTTTTATTAGTCTGCCGACTCTTATCATAAAAATGTAAAGTTTAAAATATATTATTTTTTGTCATTCCCGAAGCCACAGGCTGTCGGGAATCCAGGGGTAAAATGTATAATTTTCATCTGTAAGTATATACTCACCAAATAAATAGTCTCTTATTTAATTTTTTTATTTTTATTGTTCCTGCTGTTCCCTCCTGGATTCCCGCTTGCGCGGGAATGACAAAAAATGGTCTTTGTCATTTTGCATTTTGAGATTTATATTTCAAAATTTTTAATAAACTCCTCCCCGATTTTTATCATTTCTTTCTTAGTCTTCACGGTCTGATCGTTATAACCTAAGAGATGCAATAACCCATGGACTAAAATGAAAACTAATTCCTCTTGAGCGCTATGATTAAATTTACCGGCTTGCCGTTTAATTTGGCTGTAATCAATAATAATTTCGCCAAAAAAATCGCCTTCTCCTGCTTGCCCCGTCAAATTGCCCTCGGCACTATTTGATGGGGTGAAACTTAAAACATCTGTTGGCTTATTTAACTTGCGATAAGCCTGATTAATTTTTTTTATTTCAGCGTCGGAAACGAAAGCGATAGAAACTTCTTTATGTTTTAACTTATAAACGCGCGCGAATTCGGCCGTTACTCGTTTAATTAAATTTAAATCTATCTTATGTTCGGTCCGATTATTAATTTCTATTATTATATTTCTATCGTTCGTATTTGCATTTTCCATAATTCATGATTCATAATTCATTATTCCTCGACTTAGCATCACTAAAATATTATTTACCACCTGAAACCTTAATAAAAATAACTACTATTTTAGAGTAAAAGACTTGATCATCATGTTAAAGATATTTATATATTCCAAAATATTATTTTCTCCGGGATTATAAGCCAGAGTAAAAATATTCTTTTGATTTAAATCCATTAAATATAGAGTCAAGCCGTCCGAGCTCTTTATGCCCTGCCAATTAACACCGTTTAATCGATCGATGTCGTTTATAAACGTAACGCCGAGCTGATCCATATACCATTCATCAAGCGGCTGCCCGGCTGCGTTAGGCTGGACGATAATCTGAAAAAATTGGTTATCGGCGGTTTTAAACATAATCGAATCATCGCCGCCGTTAACGGTTGACTGCCAAGCGTTAGGATAAAGCACGCTATAATTAAAAGTTTTATTTTCATAAGCCGCGATGCTGGGATTAGCAGCCAATTTATCCGAACCGGCCGGATTATATAAATTTAACATTTCAGCGCCATCGAGATAAAGATCGCCGTCCGTATCCGGAGTTGAAGTGCCGGAGCCTAAAAGAATTTCTTCCGCGTCGGTTAAGCCATCGCTATCGCCATCTAAGCCGGGCGTTAAACCAACGGTTAAATCTTCTTCGACTGCCTCAGGAGTGCTGGTGGCTGTTGAGGTGGCTATATCGTCAATCGGTAAAATCACCGGCTCGATCGCAGACCCGTTTAGGGTTCCCGATTCTGGTATATTTTGATTAGCTTCCGGCTGGTTTTGACTTTGATCAACGGGTTTTGCAACTTCAGCGGCCGGCGGTTCAGATTTAACGGTAACGGACGGCTGCCTAAATAAAAAATAATATACTCCGGCCGAAACTAAAATTAAAACCACTACGCCCCCGCCGATAATTATTATGCCGGTAGTTTTAGCGCTACTGGCTCTGACCGGCTGATGCCTGAAACGCTCCGGCATAGTATGAATAGCAATATCATCAATTTGAATTTGCTTTTCTAAAACCGGCGCTGGAACCGCATCTTCAATAGCGGGCTGTTCGTCTGGTTTTTTCTTAAAAAAATTAAACATAATTAATGGATACTTGCGCTTAAATAAATTATCTTTTATTGCGCTATCTCTAACAACTTTCCCGATCCCTTGGGATTATAGCCACTTTTAATTTCGTCGCCATCCTTAAAGCCGTCGCCGTCAGTATCCGGTTTTAACGGATCCGTAAGATAAACCTTAACCTCTTCCCTATCGGTCAAACCATCCTGATCGGTATCTGGATTATTGGAATCGGCGCCAAGAGCCGCTTCTTCAGTATCGGTCAAACCATCCTGATCGCTGTCTATGGGCGTATTTTCTATCGGCTGAATTGGCGGAATTCCTATTTCGTTAACTTCTGCGGCGGGCGTAATTACCGGAGCTTCAGTTTCCGGAACGCTTATCGGCTGTTCTTGAATAACCGCGTTATCGGTCGAAGGTTTAGCCGTAGTCGCTAATTTTAAACCGACATAGCCTCCGGCCGCGACAATAACCAAGCCGCCAAACATTAAGCCAATCATCAACATTTTTTTACTTTTTCTGCTTACTTCCTCGGGTATTACTGTCCCGCGAGGCGGATTGGAGCTATCCTGGCTTGGCATAAAGACCTCCGGCTTAACGGTTTTATCGACTTCAGAAAAAATATCTTCCGCTCTGGCCGGCGCGGGCGGAAGCGGCGCGCCCAAGGGTCTCTGATTAACCGGGGGCGTGGCTTGGTTGTTTTTTACTTCATCAAACATAAAATTTTTTATAATAATAAAAATTTAAAATAATTCTATTGCCTCTAAAAAACCAAACAATTAAAAATCCCTCATCTTAAAAACGCAATAATAGTGATCGCCGCAGCCAAGTCCGGCGCAACAAGTATATCTGCTGGATAAAGGTTCGCATCGAGATTGATCGCGTACATCGGCCGCGGGAAAAGCTTCATCCGGCTGGTAAATTATCCAATTTCCCTTATAAATAGTCTTATCAAACCCGCATTCAAACTGAACATCTCCTTGTAAATATATATAGGCGTCGCCAACCCCCCTCGGTGCCTTAGGGTCAAGAGGAATTTTAGATATGTAAGGGCTAATTGCGTCCATTAAAGCCGTATTTCCCGGTACCCCGTTGGGTCTTACTATAGTATCAGGCGACTTAGGTGAATTCTGTATATAACCTTTCCAGCATCTTTCTCCCGCGGGCACTCCGAGGCAAGAACCGTCTACATTTTGGTAGTGTGTACCCGGTGGTACGGAATTAGGAAATTTTCCACCGTTTTTATCGGCATAACTATAAAAAGCCTTTGAAATATCCAATAAATCTTTAGCTCTCTGCGAAAAAATCATTATTAAACCTTTTTCTTGGCATTTGCCGGCGCCTGATGTGCCGACTCTATAGATGCAATTCTGATCAGCGGCGGTTGCGTTTGCGCAGCTACCGACCGGATCGCTACATTTTAAGACTGTGGAAGTGGCGCTATTATTATGGGCCGCGTCCGCAGCAACAATAGAAAAATAATACTTTGATCCGGGGTTTAAATTAGTAATCGTCGCCGTACAGCCAAAGCCTAAGCATTTATTTCTATTTACATTAACCGTCCCGCCGCATGAACCGGCGACGGCGCCATAACATACTTTATAGCTAACCGTTCCGGTGGCCATACTATCTCTATCAGCCGTCCAACCAACAACGGCCGTGGAGCTGGCCACCGGTAGAACCCATAAAATATTCGGCTGAACCGGAGCTACAGTATCGGCCGGAGTTAGTTCAAACTCGTTGGAATAAACGCTTTCAACTTTTTTAGCATTATAAGAAGTAAAAGCAAAATAGTATCTTTTACCATTAGTTAAGCCAGTTATCTCTTTAGTTTGCGTTGGTCCGATTTGTGGCGCCGTCATATCAATTGAATTAGTATAATTACCTCTAGCAATACCGTAATATAATTTATAACCGACAACAGAAGGAACCGCAACTACCGTATTCCACCTGGCTAATGCTGTGCCACCCTCAGGCGGGGCGCTGACTGAAAGACCGACGGAAGCAGCAGGCAAACCCTCTCTAAGAAAAAATAATTCTTTTAAAATATCAACTTGGCATTTACCGGTGCCTAATGTGCCGGCGCTATAGGTGCAATCCTCATCAGCGGCGGTTGCATTTGCGCAGCTACCGGCCGGATCACTGCATTTTAAATTCGCGCTTCTGCCTCTTTTTACCGCCTCATTTAAAATCGCCGGCAGATCATCAGCCGTCCCCGGCCCGCCCGCGTCGCGGCAATAATGTAATTCAAAATTGGTGCTTTCATTACAAGCGACGCCGCCAGCGCAAGCTCCTGTTGCGCCTTCAACCGCGTCTCTCCACGGATTCCAAGTGCCATTTAATGAATTTACCGTCGGCCAAGGATTGGCGCATAAAAATACATAAACCTGCGCTAGGCCTTCCTTAATCATGCCCGTGGTTTGCGCCACCGAATCTTGAGTGATAGTGGTTCTGGCATGAAGCAAAGTATAAGCGTCCTTAACGTTTTGCGCTACTAAAGTATGAACATTAACATCTTGCGAAGCATTTTCTCCAGCCTTAAATTTCACCACCGCTTGATTATCAATCGCCCAATCCCAGGTCCAATTATAGACGCCGGCAAGCGGAACGATCGCTTGCCCGTCTGCAGAAGATGCGGTAGCGCGGAAAACTTTATCGCTATCTTCTTTATCAGTATCATAATTTGCTCCAGCTAAATTATCAGCCGTATTATCAACATAAGATTTAAATAAATAACTAACCGGATTAACTGAAATCGAATCAATTTGGCAAATACCGCTGTCGGCTCTCGTACTCGGTTTAGTAGTAAACGACCAAACTTTAGCATTAAGAAAAGTTAGACCGTTAAAATAAGCCGGAGACCCATTCGCATAACCAGCGTTGCTCATACCAATACCGTTTTCACTTAAAACTCCATTGTTAACAGTATCAAAAAGATTAGAATTACCTTTTATAATTACATAATATATTTTATTAGGATCTAATACCTTTTGCATTTTAAATTCTAAAACAGTTTTCTGGCCGTTGAATGTATTATAGCCGCTAACCGTGCCGGGAACTTTGCAAAAATTTCTGGTTAAAGCAGCCTGAGCTTCGGCGGTAAATAACTTATTAACTACCGGTATTTTAGACAGCCAGGAATTTATTCTGGCTAAGATCGTCGGTTTATAAGCCGCGGTTAAATAAGTAGTGCCGGCCGGACATTGGCTGTCTCTATAATCGCCGATCACTATAACATTATTGGTAAAAGTATCTATCCGCATGAGCTTATTAAAAGTCGCCTGAATTAATGTATTGCGGCAAACTTTATTCGGATGAGCAGCGTCATTACCAGTTAAATCAATCGGCACGGTAGAAACCACGCTTGGCCTGGCCTCACAGCAAGTGTCAGATCCGCAACCATTTACGTTTGCGTTAGCTACGTTGCATTCACTATCAGCAGAACAGCCGCAGCAAAGTCCGCGGTTACCTCTTAAATTATTATCCAAAATGCAGCTAACCCCAACCGCACAGTCGCTATCGCTTGAACAGACGCTGGTTTCACCCGGATCAATCGATCTGCTATTATTAGTATCACATTTTTTCACATTACTGGCGCAATTGCCTTTGTCCGCTAAGCAGGTAAATTTATCATTAATTTTCTTGCACTTATCATAATTAGGGTTAGGCGATCCGTCTGTGTTAAGTTTATTAGAATCACTCTTTCTTGGGTCGCAACAACAAGTACCGCAGTCGGCAGTTGACGCGTTCGTCGCGTAAGTACCGGCCTCGGTTATACAGCTGAAGCCAGAGCACTTATTAACATCACAAATTTGATTCTGTGTTGAAGTGGCAACCTTTAAGCAGGTCTCGCCGAATTGCGGCGGAGTAACACATTGAGCAGTACATCCGGTCGGTCCATCCAGGGTTTTATAGGTTGGTGACGTGGAAGAGGCCACCATTGGGCCAGAACAACTGGCGCTCGTAGGTGTCTTGTTGCATTTAAAATATGAGCAATAAGCATAATTATAATTAGTGCTATTGCCTTGCGCAATACCATAGATTCCGGTTCCGCCGCGGCAAGCATTATTATTCTTAGCGTCAACACAGCAAGAGCCCGCACCCACGCCTGAACAAATCTGGGCGCTGGATAATTGAGCGCAATCTTTGCATGTTCCCTTGCCTGCTGCGCCGGTCATATCGCAAAATTTTCCGCTCGTGCCCGAGCAATTGCAGGTCTCGTTGCTGGCAGTCTGGCTGGCCGGCTGATTGGTAGTGCTATCGCTATTTTTTACAATTACCGTACAGCCGGAGCATAAACCGAAGTTCCCGCCAGCGCCGCAAGTATCATCGCAGGTTAACGGAGCGCAACAGCCGGGATTGTTACCTGTCGTCGTATTATTCTGGCTGATATCACAGCAGCATTCGCAGCCGGCCGTATCGTCTTTTTCGCATTTACCGCTTGAGTTGCAGGTTAAACCGGCCTGACAAACAGGTATATCAACCGCGCAAACTCCTTCTCCGCCGCTGCCGCGGTGCGAGCAAGTAAAACCGACAGAACAAGCAACGCAAGCCGACCCCAAACATTTAGTTTTATCAATACTCTTAGTATAGGTAGCAGTGGGGGTTGTAATACATGTTTGATTACTGTCATAATACCAGACGCTCTTATTATCGACTTGGCCGCATTTCAATTCAACCGGCTTGCGCTCAACGTCGTTTATAGTTCGACTAGAATCGCAAGTCTGAAAAGCGCCAACAGTTTTTTGGCACTTATTTAACACGGCATTATATGAACACAGATCGCTGTTATCAGCGCCCTTGCATATGCTCAATTCTCCGCAAGCGTCCTTGCCGCATCTCACTCCGGTATCTATCTTGCCGCCGGCCGCCTTAGTCGAGCATTGCCCGGGAGAATTCGGGCAATAAAAGCTATTGGCGCATTGATCGCCATAACCGGAGCAGGATTCAGGATCAGCGCATTCAGTCTCTCCGTCACCATTAGCATCTCTGCAATTAGTGCAGCAACTATCATCGTCACACAAGATTGGCTTGTCGGCCGGACAGCTGAACGGGCACTCTCCGCCGACACAGGCACGACCGGTACCGCTATTGCAGCAAGTTGTGCCACAAGTAGGAGCTTCTGAACAATTCAGATTATCGCATCTCCCGTAACCGCCATTACCGTTCGGATCAGTGCATCTTTGGGCTGTAGTACAGCAAGAAGAACCGCAGACAATCTGATCTGGATTGCATTGAGCAGTTCCAAGAGTCGTAAAATTCCATTCATAAACGCAAGATTTTATTTCCGGGAAACAAACCTCTTGTTCTGTTTTTTTTGCTCCGGTGATATCTTTGCATTGGCCAACATATGGCGTCCCGGCCGAACAGCAAAGATTACCAGTACCGCAATCATCCGTATCAGCCGTTTTCGGCCGACAGATACCAACTTTAAAATTCAAACCGTTACCAACCAATTCGGGATTGGTAGATTTAACCGCCTTAACCGGTCCGGTTACGGCGACCTGATGAACCGTGGTCACGGCTTTGTCCGGTTTAAGGTTGCCCGTAGCCAAATTATCCCGCTCCCAAGAAACAATTTTTTTGTCCCCGGTGGTTTTTCCTGACTGATCATGATTAAGCTGAAATCTTACTTTGCTGTAAGTCTCATCAAAGTTCCCAAAATATTCGCCCCACAAACTTATAGGACTATTAGCCTGCCCCATAATCGGTTGGATTTTGCATAAACTCGGCGCCAGCGGCAAGTCTGACTTAAATGTAAATGTTGATGGAATCAAGGATCCGGTATCAATCGCCGGCCAAGATCCGATCTCCATGGTTATCTTATAATTTCCAGGGGTACTCTCATTGCCAACTAACCCGGTTGGCACTTTAACTATTACCTGCCTATCGCTCCAAATTGAATCGGCGCAAATTTCTGGAAAATCATAACTGGCTTCAGTGCCGCCGACTACCTTGCCTGCATTATCTATTGTTCCGCCGAAATAAACATGGCTCTGGTTCGGACTCTGATTGGCTCCCCTAACGGCTCCAAACCCTCGGCCATTAATCGTTACATACTGCCCGGCCGAACCGCCCTTAGGATCAAAAGAAGAAATAATCGGTCCGGCGTAAGGTTCGGCTAATTTAGTAAAATCCAAATAATTACTATAGACATTACCGTTCATGACGAAAGTAGTGGTTCTGCCGGTTTGAATATTGGGAACTTTGCCTGTACCGGTTGTTTCTACGGTAAATGGAGAATCATTAACCAAAATTGGCGCCTGCGTATTGCCAAAATAGGGTTTATTGTCTCTTAATTTTATGCCACTATAAGTAATCGGAGTATCTATTACTCCCTGAGCCGGGGCAACACTGCAAAGTCCGGGACGAGAAATATCGTTAACGACAAAATTCGGTATAACCGGATTGGCCGTGGTGTCATCCGAAAAACCCGCAGATGTATCAATCCTAATCGGTCCATTAATCGCGGTGGCCGGCACTTCCACAATAATCTGCGTATCTGTCCAACTATTTACGCAGCCCGGAGAGCTAGCTAAACTGGCTTCCCTATTATTAGAAAAGAAAACCTTGCCTGACCCCTGAGTGTCGCCAAAATATCTTCCAACTACAGTTACGAAATTCCCCGCTGCGCCGTTTGGCGCATTGAGATTGCATTTTGCCGGCGAGGTACAATGCTTATCCTCCAAACAAGCTGTATTAATATTACTATCAGCAGTAATAACTTTACTACTATCTCGGCAGAATCCGCCGACCGGAAAAACCCCGGTAATAACCGGCGGCCGCTGGCAAAGACAGCAATCAGCGGTTCTTTCCGCGTAGCCGGCGGCTTCACATTTTTTACTGGCTGTTGAAGCCTGAGGACGGCAGACTTGCGAAGCACAAATCGTATTGCTACATTCCGTTATCGGCGCATTCATATCTTTAGCGCAGGCCGCGCCATCGCAAGCGCCGCAATCTCCGCCGCAATCTATGTCAATTTCGTTACCGTCCTTTTTGCCGTTACAGCAATGGCCCGGGCTAATCGGAGTGGAGAAACTACCAGTAACCGCGTGGCCGGATAAATCATAGCTATGGATGCCAAAGGTATATATAACCTTATTCTGTGCATCTAAAACAGGTATAGCGCTAGTGTCATATTTATGCGTGCCTACCCAATAAGGCGTTAATTCAGAAAAACTGATCGGTGGTAACCCAACTTCGTCATCGTCGGCTCTTTTTTGATAAAAATTTAAATTTGCCAGACCAATATCATCACTAACCCGGCCACTGACTAAATTAGCATCGACAGGATAATCGGGATAATCTAGTAAATCTTGAGCAGTAACCCGGCACATTTGCCTGGGCATTACCCAGGCCGCCGGCCCGATTGTATCCGTTGAATCATTAGTAGAAAAAACAAAAGTGCAGCCTGTTCCGGCGTTACAATTTAAAGGTTCAGATTGACCGTTGATAGTGATTTTAGAGAATAAACCACCAAAACCGTTAAGACCATTAGCGCCACCATTAATCGTCACTTGAAATTTACTCCACTCGGGCAGGCAATTTGCTACCGGCTTTTTCTCTTTATCAAAGCAGCCGGCACTCGGCTTAAAGCTAATCATCCTGGTGGTAGAAGCTATGGTGCCGACAATTGGATCTTCTGTGTTCGGTGGAATTGACGTTACTGTCCCATTAAGATCCTTTTCTATTCTTTGAACCTTAAAATTATTATTTAAAGTTCCCTGGGTTGTATTTTTAAATAAATCTTTGTTGAAAAAAGCTTTTATCTCTACATTTCTTATTATCCCTATCGCCGTATTCCACGGTATAGTGCCATTAATTGAAAAAGGCGCGGGAGGGGCAGAAGGAATACATCCCGGACCAACGCAAGGCGGAGGCGGCTCGCCACCGCCGCCAGGACCAATCACGCCAATTATAGAATTTAAAACAAAAGTAACGATAGCGAAAGAAGCGACGACGAGAATTAAACCGATAACCCCGTTAATTAAAATCTTTTTAGCCCTTTCTACTCGATCGGCCTCGCCGCCGGCCGTCATCCAAATAAAACCCGCGTAAATAATAATACAAACGGCGAGTATGCCTAAGAAGCCAAGCACGGCTCTTATGACGTTAGCGATAATAACCCGCAGATCGCCGCTTCCGCCGGCTAAGCCGGCGTTCTGCCGAAAACTTTCCCCGTTAGTATTGTCTCCCCAGAAGTTCTCGGCCAATGCGAAATCAGCCAAAGCGAAAATCGCGATCAGCAGGCTAAGAACTATTAATATTTTTTTTATTTTAATCGTCATTTGTATTTTGTCATTGCGGCCTCCGAGCCGCAATCCAGGGGTAATATGTACAAATTATATTTCATTAAATAAATCTCGCCAAACAAAATTATTTTTTTCAATTAATTGTATCTTCCAATTTCTTTTCCAATCTTTCAGTTGTTTTTCTCTGCTAATTGCTCCGTAAACATCGCCATGAACTTCATAATACACTAATTTGCCTACTTTATATTTTTTAGTAAAACCGTCATATGCTCCGCTTCTATGTTTAAAAACTCTATCTGCTAAATTTGAAGTTATGCCGATATATAATGTGCCGTTTCTTTTACTGGCCAAAATATAAACATAATACTGTTTTTCCTCCTTCATATATATTAATATTCTTGTTCTCGGCTCTTAATCTGGATTGCGGCTCGGAGGCCGCAATGACAAGAAAAATTATTGCCCCGGCATTGACAGAAAAATTACGGGCAGCTCGCGGCTGGGGTGCCGCTACAGCAACATGGCTTTAAATCATTCACTCCGCCAGTTTCTGAACAAACACCAGAATCGGCGGCGCAAGGCAGGAAACAATTCTGATAAATATCTTTTAAGCCCGAACTGGCTTGCGCCGTGTAGGTTGTGGCTGAGCCGAAGGTAGTATGGTTGATAGAAACATCGGTTGAATCTATAAAAATTCTATTATCTTCTACTTGCCGTTTAGTATTTGTTACCCAATAACCCAGGGGCTGATCAATCGAACTTCTTAAATTAAGCAGATAATGAGTTATGAGATCTTTGCCGTTTTGAATGGTTATACTGCCGGTAGATAAGCGCGACGACAGCATTAATTTATTAAAGCTAAGTTCAACCGCTTCAATTAAGTCAACCCCGGACGCGCCCGTCGCCGGAATCGTTGGCGCTTTGATTTTTGGCGGAATTAAATCAAGAATATCGCTGATAAAAAATGACCATTTAAAACTGTCGCCACCAGCCGCCTTCAGCAACCTTTGAGCCTCATTCTCCTCTGGTAAATTTTCATTATAATAACTTACCGGTCCGTTAGCTAAAACGTCGCGATTTCCGTCCAAGGAATTAAAGGCCGCGTCGGTTATACCATCAACGATCGCCGGTTTATTTTTATCAGCTTGCGGATAATATTTAGCTCCGTCCCAACATAAGTTTCTAGCAAGGTCACATTTATTGAATGGCGAATAGGTTTGGCAATCGCTATCGCTCGCGCAAGCAGTCAAACTAGCCGCGTTTAATTCAACTTTTAAATGGCTATTGGCCGGCAAGCAATAAATCTTTTCCCCGCAAGTGTTATAGCCGCATTCTTTATCTGATAAAAATTCCACCGTGCTATATTGATTAGAGATCGCAAACTTGCCTTCAAGATAATTTGCGGCCACGCATTTTCTCGGATTTCCGGCGCATATAGATGACTTGCAATCCGCGTCTGCATTGCAATCTGCGCCTGCGGCACGTGCTCCGGCGGTATTGACAATGTTTTCCACGCATTTTTTTGTATCCCCGTCGCATTTAAACGACTTGCAGTCAGCTTCCGTCTCGCAAGCTTCGCCTTCCGCTTTAGCTGTCGTATCGGCATTAACCACTCTAATAAAATTTCTAACTTCATCGCTCTTGCCCGAAACCGTTAACGGCATAATCGCTTCATTAAAATTAATTTGAATCGCCGAATTCATCGGCTGATCCGTCATACCATTAACCTTTATTTTTATTTCTTTATCCGCTCCGTCCTTCATCGGAGTTATCTTCAATACATCGTTATTACTGCTGGATAAACTAATACTATTACCGGCCGCGCCAGCGAGTATGGCTGTTAATTCTATTAAGTGATCACCTATCGTTCTATTAACTAAAGAGTTATTAAATAAAACATTATAGATGCTTTGAACAATCTGCGCTGGCGTATCTGACGATCCGACTCCAAATTTATGATTAGGTATATCTTCAATCGCGCTAGCGATATAGGCTACATCCCCTACAACTATCGTATCGGCCACGGTCGCCTTGCTTAATACTAAATTCCATGTATTGCCTGCGGTAAAAGCGCCGGCGGTTAGGGTTAAAGTCAAATTACATTCAGAAAAAACCGCCTGCTTTAAGCCGCCGCCGTTCGTTCCAACGATTCCCTGACCCATAGCTATACTATATTGATCAGCTCTGTCTCTAGCAACATCGTGTTTATATAAAGAGACTACCGGTCCAACCGCGACTGCTATTTGAAAATTTCCTTCTTGCTTGCAATCTTTGCTAACCACCGCTACATCCAACGGATCATTAATATCAGCGCCCGCCTTAATCGTACTTACCACTCTGGCATCCCGATCAATCGACGGCCTTGAGTTAACCGTAATACTGCCGCTAGCTTGTACCGCGCCGACCGTTGTCTTTGTATCATCTTTATTGTCATTATTACCTTCCACGCCATCCGGCGAAGGAAAAACCCCGTTATCCATAACCTTTGGCGGAGTTAAATCAATTTTATTGCTGACTTCAAAATTCCAGGTATAATATCCTCCAGCCCAGGGGAAAGCATCTGCGCTATTTAATTGCCTCTTTAAATCACTGCCTAAATAAACTGAATAATTCATATACTCCGTTGACGAACCTAAATAATTAATCGGCACAAAAACAAAAATTTTATTATTTACATCCGAATAAACTTTGGCGTTAACTAAAGAAGCGCAATCGTCTGGAGCAGAAGAATAGCTAAGCGCGCACTTATCTGCTTCGCTTTGCCTAAAAATCCTAATTACGGTGTCATTGGCATTCCCTGTAATATTCCCTTGAGCAGTATCTATGCCCTTGCATATTTTTTGTTTATCTGGCACTTCTTGGGTGCTCGGATTAACTGGATTAGTGCATAAACTACTGGCCAAAATCTGTTCTCTAAAAGTAATAATTATGCTGGTATTTCTCGGCACTTCTCTTTGATTGCGAGCCGGATAATGCGACTGAATAATCCCATTGCCTATAGCCGATAAGCCGTAATTTCCCGGCGGCGGCGCCGGCTGATTATTAGAACCGCCGCCGCCTAAGCCTTTAAAAAAATTCAAGATAAAGCTAACGATAGCAAAAGCCAAAACAATAATAATTAAACCGACCAGAGCGTTTTGCAAGATTTTTTTCGCTTGTTCGATTTTTTGTTCATCGCCGCCGCTAGTCATCCAAAGAAAGCCGGCGTAAATTATCAGGCCGACCGCGATTATACCTAAGAAGCCGATTATTGTTCTTATGACGTTAGCCACGATAACCCGCAAATCGGTGGTCCCGCCGACTAAGCCGGCGTTTTGCCGAAAACTTTCCCCGTTTGTATTATCTCCCCAAAAATTCGCGGCCATGGCAAAGTTCGCCAATAAAAAAATTGCTGCCGTCGCCATGAACAAACAGACGGCAACCAGGAAAATTTTAGAGTGTTTTCTACGAGTAAGCATGGGAAGAATATAATTTCCAATTTTTGACTTCTCCACAGTTTTATAATAATATTATAACATAAATAAAATAATAAAAGCAAATACTTGTGACCATAAGCCAAATCATCAATAAATTTAAAGAAAACCACCCTAAAGCAGACGTTACTATGCTGGAGTTGGCGTATGAATTCGCGCTTAAAGCCCATAGCGGCCAGAAAAGAAAAAGCGGCGAACCATACATCCAGCATTGTTTGCATACGGCTTTCGTACTGGCGCAAATTAAAGCCGACTTGGCGACCGTTATCGCCGGCTTGTTGCACGACATACCCGAAGATACCGAATACACTTTGGCCGATATCGAAAAAAATTTCGGCGCCGAGGCCGCTACTCTGGTTGAAGGCGTTACTAAGCTAAGTAAAATAAAATATCGCGGTGTTGAGCGCTACCGCGAGAGCTTGCGTAAAATGTTTTTAGCCATGGCTCGCGATCTAAGAGTAATTTTAATTAAATTCGCCGATCGACTGCATAATCTAAAAACTCTGGAATCATTGCCGCTCGAAAAACGCCAGCGCATCGCCAAGGAAACTTTGGAAATTTACGCGCCGATCGCCGGCCTCTTAGGCATCTGGGGATTAAAATGGCAGATGGAAGATATTTGCTTCCAGCATCTTTACCCGGAAGAATATAAGAAACTTGAATATACCTACGAAGTAAAGAGAAAATTTGAAAACACCCAGTATATCCAAAAAGTAAAAAATATTCTTAACGCCAAACTGCGCGAAGCGGCTATTCCTTTTGAGCTGGCCAGCCGTTTTAAGCATCTCTATAGTATTTACCAGAAAATGCAGAAAAAAAACCGAAAATTTGATGAAATTTACGATGTTTTCGCCTTAAGAGTTATCGTACCGGATATCGCCAACTGCTATAAAGTTTTAGGCATTATTCATTCGCTTTGGCGTCCGAATCTCAACCGTTTTAAAGATTATATCGCCGTACCTAAACCAAACGGCTATCGTTCTCTTCATACCACCGTCTTCGGTCCGGACGGCAAGCCGACTGAATTTCAAATTAGAACCAAGGAAATGGACGAAGGCGCGAAGTACGGTATCGCCGCTCATTGGTATTATAAAATAAAGGCCAAAAACGACAACGGCCTGAGAACGCAGCCAGCCTGGATAAAAGAAATTTTAAAAATTCAAAAAGAAACCGAAGATGCCCATGATTTTATTAAACAAATAAAATTTAACATTTTTCATGATCGAATTTTTATCTTTTCGCCGAAGGGCGACGTTTTTGACTTGCCCGAAGGCGCTACACCGGTTGATTTCGCTTATACTGTGCACACTGATGTCGGCAACCAGGCGGTTGGCGCCATAGTTAATGATAAAATTATGCCCTTGGACGCTGAACTGAAAAACGGCGACTTGGTAGAAATAATTACCGAAAAAAAACGCCGAGGACCGAGCCGCGATTGGCTAAAATTCGTAAAAACCGCCTCGGCCAGAGATAAAATCAAGCAGAACTTAAAAAATACCGTCATGGATAATATCAAGAGGTTTATACCGAATATAAGATAAGCAGCGCGCCAACTAAAATACCCTTTCTCATTTAAATTTGAAAAGGAGTATTTTTTATCTGCCCCCTTTCTTGTCCGCCTCGGGCGGGAACAAAGGGCCCGCCTGCTATCGCAAGCGAAGCTTTGCGGGCAGGGGTTGGGGGAATTTTTTATTTCACTAATAACTTTTTCACTAAACTGCCAACTCTATTACCGTCGGCTTTCCCCTTAACCCGCGCCATAGTCTGTCCCATGACTTTGCCAAAATCAGTAGCACCCGCGGCGATAATTTCTTTAATTATCTTTTCCAATTCCTCATCCGACAGCTGCTCGGGCAGATATTTTTCTAAAATTTTTATCTCGCTGGTTTCTTTTAGAGCCAACTCCTGCCGGCCTCCCTTAGCATAAGCTTCAACGGAATCTTTGCGCTTCTTAATCTCGCTGCCAATCGTTTCAATAATCTGCTCATCGGATAGTTCTACCTTATCGGCTGAACGCAAAGAAATTTCTTTATTGCGAATAGAGGAAATAAGCATCCTTAAAACGGAGGTGGTCTCCCCGTCCTTGCTCTTCATGGCCTGCTTTAATTCCTCGTTTATTTTTTCCAACAATTTACTCATTTGATTATTCTTTATTCATAATTCATGATTCTATTCCTCTACCAGCGCTTTCTGGTTTCTTCTTCCAATTTGCCTATTTTCTTTAAATATTCCCGGTTTGAATGTAATTTCATACCCACTAAGGCGCGCTTCTGCTGCTGCCGCTTATTGATTTTTGGCTGAACATGCTGAATCTGGCGGGCTAAATACAATTTGCCGCTTTGCTGCATTTTCTTGTTGAATCTTCTTAGGAAACTTTCAAAACTCTCGCCTTTTTTTCTTTTAAATTCTGCCATAAATCCACCTGCCTTCCTAGATAATAGTAATATTTTTATGTTGTAGCTTCATTCTGTCTTGTCATCCCCGCGAAGGCGGGGATCCAGAAATTTAGATTAAAATGGATTCCCGCCTTCGCGGGAATGACAGGAAGATTCTACTTAGCCGGATTGCCCAATCTTTTTTCAACTTCCGCTAAGATTTTTTTATAATCAATTATTTCCTGAATGCCGGATTCCATGTCGCGAATTAAAATCGTCCCATCCATAATTTCTTTCTGGCCTAAAATCAAAGTATATTTTACGCCCATCTTATTGGCCATCTCCAATTGGCTCTTTAAGCTGTCCTTAGTAAACGCCTGGCGCGCGCTATAACCGGCCTTGCGCAAGACTTCAAAGAGCTTCATAATCTTTCTCCTGGCCTGATCGCCTAGCTGAGCTAAAAAGATATCACCCTTTTCTTCGTCTTTCAAAGGGATATTTTTTTCTTTGATTTTTAAAATCACTCTTTCTATGCCGATGCCAAAACCGCAGGCCGGGGTTGGCCGTCCGCCCATATATTCCACTAGGCCGTCATAACGTCCGCCGCCGCCTAGAGCCGATTGCCTGGGTAAACCCTCTTTAACGGCGTCCGGTTTAGCAAAAGTTGGCTGATCGGAGATTTTATCTAAACCGGCGTCGGCCGAGGCTTCAACTTCAACCGGCCAAATTTCAAACACCGTGCGATTATAATAGTCTAAGCCTCTGACCAAGGTCGGATTTAAATTATACGGTATATCCAGCTCGTCCAAATATTCCAAAACTTTTATAAAATGGTTGCGGCAATCGTCGCACAAGCTATCAACGATCTGCGGCGCCTCGGCCGCCATCTCCAGACATGGCTTTTCTTTGCAGTCGAGCAGACGTAAAGGATTTTTCGCCAATCTTTTTTTACAATCATGGCATAATTTAACTCGGCGTCCGCGCTCTTTATAAAAATTTTCGAGCTTAACCAAGTATTCTTTTCGGCAAACCGCGCAGCCGATGCTGTTAATCTGGGTAATAACATCAATCTGCAATTCGCGGAAAAAATAATAAGCCAGGCTGATTAATTCGGCATCAGCCACCGGGCTGGGATCGCCGATATTTTCTAAATCAAATTGGCTGAATTGCCTAAAACGACCCGCTTGCGGCTTATCATGCCTAAAAACCGGGCCGAGCCAGAATAATTTTACCGGCTGGGGCAGATTAAACATACCGTGTTCAATATAGGTTCTAACGATCCCCGGAGTCGCTTCTGGCCGCAGCGCGATTTTATCATTATTTTTATCAATAAAAGAAAACATTTCCTTAGTAACAATATCCGAACTACGGCCGCTGGAACGTTCAAATAATTCCAAATTTTCTAAAACCGGCGTGCCAATCCGCCTAAAGCCGTAAGCTTTTGATAGTTCTGAAGCCTTCTTAATAACCAGGTTCCAATATTTATATTCGTCCGGCAAAATATCTTTCATGCCTCGAAGACGCGAAACAAATTTACCGCGCCTGACTTTAAAAACTTTTTCTTCTTCTTTTTTCTTAAACATTTTTGGCATAATATATTACGTCATTGCGAGGAGCGCCTTCAGCCCCGGGCTTAACCTAGGAGACGAAGCAACCCCTCGGATTGTCATCCCCGACCTGATCGGGGATCCAGAAATATGGCCAGAGTATACAACTCTGGATTCCCGCCTGCGCGGGAATGACAAAAGGGTTGATCGCTCGCAATGACAAACTATAATAATTTATATTGTTAATAACTGTACTGCGGCGCGGAAAAAACATCTATCCGATTAAACGGCCAGCCGCGAAATAGCACTCGGCCGGTAACAAATTTTTTATCTACGGCGCCGAAACTCCTGGAATCTTTTGATGAATTTCGGTTATCGCCTAAAACAAAGTATTCGCTCTGGCTTAAAGTGGTAATTTCGTCGTTTAAGCCATAGGTCATTAAATTTGCCGGTAAATACTTTTCTTCAAGCTTAAAACCATCTTTATGGCTGCCATTATAAATATAAACGGATCCGTCTCTAACCTGAATTTTTTCTCCTGGCAAACCGATAACTCTCTTTATAAAAAATTCTTCCGGGTTTCTCGGGTAGCGAAAAACCACTATATCTCCTCTGGCCGGCTCATGGAAGCGATAGCTAATTTCATCTATAATCAAATATTCCTTATCATAAAAATTCGGCTCCATGGACGCTCCTTTAACGTAAAACGGCTGAATTAAGTAATATCTTATGGGAATAATAATTGCTAAAGAAATCACCACTACTTTAACCAATTCAAAAACATAAGCAAAAAAATTCTTTATCATAAAAATTGCCTGTTGATTATCTTGATAATTAGTAAGCTTATATTATTATTATATTTTTGTCCACTTGTTTATTATAACAAGTTGTCCATAAAAAAACAAATTGCCTATTTTTACTTGACATAATCGATAAAAATCAAGTATGATAAACCCTCTTACATGTATAGGGGGTCAGCCAATTTATTAAAACCGGTCGTTTGTCAAAACCTAAAAACCACTATATAATTAATGAATAGCGAATATAAATTACTCGCCCCGTTAGATATTTATTCTAACGGGTCAGTGAATATAAACAAATACTATTAAAATCATGAACACATCTAACGGGGTAAATGAGATAGATCTGCTTAATTCAAAAATAAACCCGCCGGCCGATGAACCGGAGATGAAACCAAGCCGGCAAAAAGCTAAAAAACCATTTAAGCGAGTGGCCATTATTTTAATTTCCCTCTTGATAATCTATGTAATCTTCGGCTTAAGCCGGCCGTCGGGCGAGAAATCATCAAACTGGTTTTATAATTTACCGGTTATAAGCCAAATTAGGCACTTAGTTGAAAGCGCGGAAACTAAATTAAAGGGCGAACAGAGCGACCGAATAAATATTCTGCTCTTAGGTATTGGCGGGAAAAATCATGACGGCGGACTTTTAACCGATACGATTATTTTAGCCAGCCTAAAACCCAGCGAAAAAAAATTATCTTTGCTATCTATTCCTCGCGACCTGGCAGTACCGATTGAAAATCTAGGCTGGCAAAAAGTTAATAGCGTCAACGCTTACGCCGAAATGAAAATCGCCGGCTCTGGCGGACTGGCGGTAAGCCAAACGGTAAGCGATATTTTTCAAACTCCGATAGATTACTACCTAACCGTTGATTTCTCCGGCTTTGAAAAAATTATTGACGATTTGGGCGGTATAAAAATTAATGTGGAAAATACTTTCGATGACTATAAATATCCCATCTTGGGAAACGAAAGCGCCCCCTGGGAAAAAAGATGGGAACATCTGCGTATTGCCAAAGGCGAGCAAACCATGAACGGTAAACTGGCCCTTAAATATGTTCGCTCCAGACATGCCTCCGGTATAGAAGGCTCTGATTTCGCCCGTTCTCGGCGCCAGCAAAAAGTTTTAGAGGCGGTTAAAGCCAAAGTTATGACGCTTAATCTTTTATTTAAGCCCAATACGATTGCCAAAATGATTTCCGACATTAACGCCAACCACAGCACGAACTTAAAGATTTGGGAAATAATTAAGCTTTGGAGCTTAGTTAAAGATATCAAGAGCGAAAATATCGCGAGCCGCGGGCTGGATAACGGTCCGAACGGACTCTTAATCGATACTATCGGACAGGATGGTTCCTATCTTTTATCGCCAACCAGCGGAGATTTCTCCGAAATCCAATACTTGGTCAATAATATTTTTACCGACGCGCCATTAACCGATAAAGAAAAAGTTAAGCTTGAGCCGGCGACGATCGAAGTCAGGAACGGCACTTGGATTAACGGGCTGGCGAGCAAAGTGGCTTTAGACCTGGAAAAATATGGCTTTGATATTATCCGCATCGGCAACTCCAGCCAGCAGAATTTTGAAAAATCGGTTATTTACGATTTAACTTACGGCGAAAAAATTCAAGCCCTGACGGTTTTAAAAAATCAGACCGATGCCAACGTCGCCTTAGGCATGCCCGAGTGGCTGATTAACGATTTGGCTAAAGAACTGGCGAAAGAAAAAACCGCTAAGCCGATTCAGCCGGATTTTATTTTAATTCTTGGACGCGACGCGGACGCGACTCAATCCGGCGCGGAAAATAAAGCGCAATAATTTAATGTCATTGCGAGAAAACTTTTTGATTTTGTCATGCTGGAGCGAATCCGCCAGCTGGCGGAGGAGCGATAGCATCTCGCAATTAATGCGTCTCTCATGAGATTCTATCGGTCGTCGCTAGCGCTCCTCCCTCCAGAATGACAGAGGGGCAGCGGTCGCTCGCAATGACAAATAACTTTTACATTTTATGGTAGAAACTAAAAAAAAGAAAAAGCCCCTGCCCCTGGTCGTCATCTTCGGCCGCACCAATGTCGGTAAATCCACTTTATTCAATTGCCTGATTGAAAAACGCCAAGCCCTGGTTTCGGATATGGAAGAAACCACCCGAGACAGCAACCTCGGAGAAATTTCTTGGTCCGGCCGTAAATTTACCCTAGTGGACACCGGCGGCATGGTTGATCTAAAACATTTGTCAAACAAAACAAAAACCACGGACGAAGTTGGAGTCCAAGTGCAAAAACAGGCTTTTAAATATCTAAAACAAGCCGACTTGGTTTTATTTCTGCTTGATAATAAATCCGGCCTCATGCCCCAAGATAAAGAACTGGCGCTCATAATTAAAAAAAATGTTGACTCAAAAAAAATTATTTTAACGGTCAATAAGGTTGACGCGCCGAAAGACCGGCTAAGAATTTCCGAATTTTATAAATTATCTTTCGGCGAACCCTCCTTGGTCTCGGCCGCCAACGGCTCGGGCACGGGCGACTTACTGGATTTAATCGCCAAAAAACTTAGATTTAAAAAAATTAAAAGCGATAAAGATAAAAAATACTTAAATAAAGAACTGCCCCTGCCGGTTGCGGACAACTTAATTAAAGTTTGTATCATCGGCAAACCAAATGTCGGAAAATCCAGCCTGTTTAATTCCCTTCTGGGCTATGAACGAGTAATTGTCAGCCCGACTCCGCATACGACCCGCGAACCCCAGCATACAAGAATAACTTACGAAGACCGGCCATTACTCTTAATTGATACGGCCGGCATAAGCCACAAGGGCGCCAAGACTTACGGTTTGGAAAAATTCAGTATAGGCAAATCTTTATCCACTCTGGCTAAGAGCGATATTGCTTTATTAATCATGGACATAAATCAAGAACTCACTCATCAAGACGCCCGGCTCGTGCAAGAAATAGTTGACCGCAATAAAAGTTTTATTTTCATCGCCAATAAGTGGGACTTAGTTCCCGAACGGGACACAAAAAAATATACGAATTATCTTTACGGTAAAATGCCTTTCGCCCGCTACGCGCCAGTCCAATTTATTTCCGCCAAGACCGGAGAAAAAGTTAAAAAGATCTTTGATTTAATTTTGCAAATCGACCAGCAAAAAAATATAACCTTAAGCGACTCTACTCTGGCTCATTTCCTCTCGCGCATCGTTAAAACACACCGCCCGACCAGAGGAAAAGGCGTCCGACATCCCAGAATTCGCGACTTTACTCAAATCAGCGTTAACCCGCCAAGATTTGAAATAAGAATCGGCCCGCAGGAAGATCTGCATTTTTCTTACATTCGTTTCATTGAAAACCGCTTAAGAGAAACTTATGGTTTTTTAGGCACGCCTTTAACCGTGCAAATCGCCAAGAATAAAACCACCCATGGTTTGCATCAAGAATAACCCCCTTGTTGTCATTCCCGAAGCCGAAGGCTGTCGGGAATCCAGGAGTTAAATGTGCTATTATTATTTATAACATACATCTGCCAGATAAATATTCTTTTAATTAATTTTATTCTTTAATATTACTCCTGCTTTCTCTCATGGATTCCCGCCTTCGCGGGAATGACAAGGAGGCTCTCGCAATGACATCCACAATATTATGCGCATTATCGTCGGCCTGGGCAATCCGGGCGAACAATATGCCAACACCCGCCATAACGCCGGCTTTATGGCCATCGATTCCTTAGCCAAGGAGTTAGATCTCGCTTGGGAAAACAACAAAAAATTTAAAGCCGAAATAGCTAAAAATGACAGCCTAATTTTAGTTAAACCATTGGATTTTATGAATAACTCCGGCCGGTCTGTGGCCGCGGTTATGTCATATTTTAAATTACTGCCGAAAAAACTCGGTCTCATAAAAACCGCCAACGCCGATTTATCGGAAATTTTAACCGTCATTCATGATGACTTGGATATAGAAATGGGAAAATTTAAAGTTTCGATAGATTCAAGGAGCGCCGGCCATCGAGGCGTGAAATCAATCATCAATCATCTCAAAACCAAGAACTTTAAACGCTTAAGAATCGGCATTAAGACGCCCCTGCTCGAAAAAATTCCGACGGATAAATTTGTTTTGATGAAATTAAACACCGAAGAGAAAAAAATAATTGATATCACCATATTCGCGGCGTTAAAGGATATTAAAAACTAATACCTTTTAATATAAATTTAATTTATTTATATATTAATTAACACATTTAACAAAAAATGTATGAATACAAATGAAATGCCACCAATCAAAAAAAATCTGGTTAAAAACACAATGGGCAACAAAGACCTTGAAAAATCATATGAAGAATTTGCCAAACAAGCTGGTGTCGAAAACTTAGATGATTTAAATGATAAACGCAGTGGCGGTTTTAGCGCCAAAGGTAAAGAAATTCATGCCGCTTGGTTAATAAATAACCCTGATTCTTCGCCAGAATTAAATAATGAAATACTTCAATCCGTTGAAGAACAAGGTGGGAGATTAAACCGCGTAATTCGTGAAGGTAATCAGGAAGAGACTCTCGCGACTATCGAAAGACTAAAACAACTGCTCAGCAAACTTGAACAAGGAGTAAAATAAATTTCTATTTAAAAACGCCCCTTACCAAAACTGGTGAGGGGTGTTTTTTATAATATCCAAAATTCTGGCTAGAAGCCCGGGATAAACCCGATTGAAGACGTTGGCCAAACCAGGAGGGAGGTTTAACCGCCATCACTCCTAGACAGAATCCTAAATACTATTCTACGAACGTGAAATATGTTATTATTAAAAATAACCATTGCAAAAATTTAATGTCATAATATATTATCATAACCGATTTTCTCTGTCAAGGGTTAAAATAAATTAAAAAAAGCGAATTGCTCAATGAAATAAGCTAAAATAAAAGCCATCTCTTTGACGACATTTCCCATAATTCATGATTCATTATTCATAATTCATTCCTTATGGAGGATCTAAAATATTGGCTGGCTCTAAGCCAGTTTTATAAATTTGGCCCGGTTAAATTTAAAAAAATAAAAAAATATTTTCCAAATATGGAGGCGGCTTTTAAAGCTCCCTACGAAGAATATCTTCGCGCCGGCATCGATGAAAAAACCGCCGAAGAATTTACAATTTTTAAACATCAAGTTGAACCGGATCGGCTCTTAGAAAATTTAAACAAAGAAAAAATTAAAGTTTTAACCATCGATGACCCCGCCTATCCAAAACTTTTAAAACAGATTTATGATGCGCCTCTCTTAATTTACTATCGAGGTGATCTAAAGGCTTTTAGCGAATTCGCGCTGGCGATCGTGGGTACAAGAAAATATACTCATTACGGCCAGCAAGTCACGGAAAAAATTACCAGAGACTTAGTCGCCAACGGCTTAACTATCGTCAGCGGTCTGGCTTTAGGCGTAGATGCTATCGCTCATTCGGCGGCCGTAGAGGCGGGCGGAAAAACCATCGCGGTCCTAGGCTGTGGAATCGACCGGCAAAGTATCTACCCTTCGCAGAATCGCTATCTAGCGGATAAAATAGAGGCTCATGGCGGTATCATTTTAACCGAATATCCGCTTGGCGCCATGCCGTTAAAACAGAACTTCCCCCAACGAAACCGCTTAATTTCCGGCCTATCGCTCGGTACTTTAGTGATTGAAGCCGGGGAAAAATCCGGCTCCATTATCACGGCCATGCACGCCTTAGAGCAAAATCGTGACGTCTTCGCCATTCCGGGCAGTATTTACTCCGCTTACTCGGCCGGCACCAACAGTTTAATTAAACTTGGAGCTAAACTTGTCTCCGGCGCAGGAGACATCCTTGAATCGCTTGATTTAACCCAGGCCGTCGCCTATACGGAAAACAAAAAAATCATTCCCGAATCAAACGAAGAAGGATTAATTTTAAGCAAATTAAATTACGAACCGGTCCATATTGACGAGCTGGTTCGTTTGACAAAACTTGACGCTTCAATTATAAATAGTACACTTACTATGATGGAAATGAAGGGCATGATAAAAAATCTTGGCGGCATGCAGTATGTTTTAGCGCGATAAATCATTATTGTCATTGCGAGGAGCGAGTGAATCCGCCAGCTGGCGGAGCAACGAGCGACGCGGCAATCTCTGGTTAGAAAAACTTAACTAATCTAATGCCAAAAACTCTTTAAGCAAAATTTAACTTATTAATATAAGCATTTCCTATTATTTTGTCTTTCTTTTTAACCATAGATTGCCACGCCTGCCTGTTGGCAGGCTCGCAATGACATCTAAAATATGAAACTAGTTATCGTCGAATCACCAACCAAAGCCAAAACCATTACTAAATTCTTAGGTTCCGATTATACTGTCGAATCTTCTTTCGGGCATGTCCGCGATTTGCCGGTCAGTAAAATGGGTATTGATATTGAACATGATTTTGAACCGAAGTATGTGGTGCCGAAAAAAGCCAAGGTTAACTTAAAAAAACTTCAAGAATTAGCTAAAAAATCAGACTTGATAATTCTCGCAACCGACGAAGACCGCGAAGGCGAAGCGATCGCCTGGCATCTGGCCGAAGCGCTTAAAGTTGATCCGAAAGATACTAACCGCATCGTCTTTCATGAAATTACCAAAACGGCAATCGCGGAAGCTATCGAGCATCCGAGAAAAATCGATATGAAACTGGTAAACGCCCAGCAGGCTAGAAGAATTCTTGATCGCTTGGTCGGCTACGAACTCTCCCCTTTCCTCTGGAAAAAAGTCGCTAAAGGCTTATCGGCCGGACGCGTGCAATCAGTGGCGGTTCGTTTAATTATTGAACGAGAACGAGAAATTAAAAAATTTAATATTGAAGAATATTGGTCGGTTTCGGCTAATCTGTCTCCCTACGAGAGATCTGGCGTAGCCAGACAGAACGGCGAAAAGCTCCCCTTCTTGGCTCGGCTAAATAAAGTTGACGGCAAAACCATTGATAAGCTGGAAATTAAAAATGAAAGTCAGGCGGCGGAAATTCTCACCGCGCTAAAAGGCGCGAAATATCTGGTGACTGATCTGGAAAAAAAGCAAACTAAGAAGCAACCGCCCAAACCATTTATCACTTCGAGCCTCCAGCAAACCGCCAACCGCTGGCTCGGCTTTTCGGCTAAGCAGACTATGATGGTAGCGCAGCAGCTTTACGAAATGGGCTTTATAACTTACATGAGAACCGACTCTTTGAACCTGGCTGACAAATTTTTAAGCGAGGCGGCCGAATATTTAAAAACTAATCTGGGCGAGAAATATAGCCTAGCTACGCCGCGCCGCTTTAAAACTAAGGATAAAGGCGCGCAAGAAGCGCATGAAGCCATTCGCCCATCCGAAGCGTCGCGCGCGCCGGAAGCGGCAGCCGCCGACCTGAATCCTAACCAGAATAAACTCTATAAATTGATTTGGCAGAGAGCCGTAGCTTCGCAGATGACCGAGGCCATCGTGGATGCTACGGTAGTTGATATCGACACTATTACCCCCTTGATAAAGGGGGCTAGGGGGATTAATCGCCAATTTCAATTCCGCGCCAACGGCCAAGTTATAAAATTCGACGGCTACCTTAAAATTTATCCGGAAGCCAGCCAGGAAATAATCTTGCCGGAAATTAAAGTTAAAGAAGAATTGGAACTCCTGGAATTAAAACCCGAACAACATTT
This sequence comes from bacterium, assembly GCA_030650415.1. Classification (GTDB taxonomy): domain Bacteria; phylum Patescibacteriota; class Patescibacteriia; order Patescibacteriales; family GWC2-42-12; genus GWC2-42-12. Next base: position 64,012 of record JAUSEG010000042.1, read on the forward strand.
TACCAAACCGCCGGCCAGATACTCGGACGCCGGTTTAGTTAAAGAACTGGAAAAACACGGCATTGGCCGACCTTCTACTTACGCGCCGACTATTAACACAATTATTGACAGAAATTATGTCCAGCGCGACGAAAATAAACGCTTAGGCCCGACCGATATCGCCTTCGTAGTAATCGATTTATTGGTTGAGCACTTTCCCAAAATTGTAGATTACGAATTTACCGCTAAAATGGAAAATGATTTGGACACAATTGCCGAAGGCGGAGCTAAGTGGCAGCCGATCATTAAAGAATTCTACGACCCTTTCCATGCCAATTTGGAAAATAAATATGAGTCCATTAATAAAAATGATATCGTGCCGGAAGAAAAAACCACCGAGATTTGCGATAAGTGCGGCGCGCCTATGATCATAAAAACCGGCCGTTATGGAAAATTTTTGGCTTGCAGCGCCTTTCCCGAATGTAAAAACATAAAATCCCTGCCCGGAACCGATAAAAACAAAAACGGCCTAGCTGATAGTAAAGAAATTGATGAATTAAAAGAAAAGTATAAAACCGAAGTTTGCGGTAAATGCGGCGCGCCCATGGCGGTTAAAGTCGGAAAATTCGGCCCCTTCCTTGCCTGCTCCGCTTACCCGAAATGCAAAAATATTAAGAGCATAAACGGCCCGAGCCAACAAACCGGCATAACTTGCCCGGTCTGCAAAAAAGGCGAAATCGTGCAAAAACGCAGCCGCCGCGGCATCTTCTACGCTTGCAACCAATATCCTGACTGCAAAACCGCTTTCTGGGGAAAACCAACCGGCGAAAAATGCCCTGACTGCGATAGTTTACTAATTGAAGACGCTAAAAAGGGCGAAGTTAAATGCTCAAATAAAGAATGCGGGTATATTAAATAGTTAAAAGTCATAATCTAAAACAAAAAAACCGTCACTTAGACGGTTTTTTCTATATAAACCTATTTTTTATACTTCCTTCTTAGTTTTCTTCTTCTTTTCTCCCCGATCCTTCATAATTTCAATCAATTTTTTAACTCCCTCGCCGATCAGCATTAAATATGACGCGCTATGTTCAATTTTTTCTTTTAAAGAATTAATCATGCCCTCAACCGAATTGATGATTCCGTCAACTTTATGCAACCGATCGCGCATTTCTTTCGTAACTTGGAAGGCCTGCTGCAAAATTCTGGCTAAATAATAAATCGCCCAGCAAACAAAAAAAGTTAGCCCTAAAATAGAAATGGAAATTACCATGTATAAGAGATCTTGATTGTCATTGATTGATGGCATAATTTTTTAATATTTTATTATTTAATTTTTATTTGTATCGTCGGTTTTTTCTTCCGCTTTCTCAATCACCTCAACCAATTCAATTTTTATTCCGCCGGTTCTTTTAGCCAGCCGATTATATATTCCGGCCATTATATAACCGATAATCCAGCCGATTAGCGCGGTTAATAGCGCGGTTAAAACTCCTAAGAGCAGGCCGGCGCCAATGTTGAATGAAGTTACTAAAATAACCGAGCCCTGAAAATCTTTTCGCGCGATAATATTAATTATGGTTAATACGGCTACAACTAAGGCCATAAAAAAACCCACCAAGCCGTAAATTAAGGCCATCATTTTCGCCAGTGATTTCTTGTTAATACTTTTTATTTCTTTCATAAAATAAAAAACGAATAATCTTCTATTTTTTCTATAATCACGCGGATTAACGACGTAAATATTATACCACACCTACTTAAAAACGCTAAGCAGCTTTAACCAATCATCAACCGATAATTCCTGGGCTCTAATCTTACCGTTAAACCCGGCCTGAATAATTTTATTTTCCGCATCAGCTTGATCTATCTTAAAACCGGCGGCTAGATTATTTTTTAGCATCTTTCTTCTGGCGCTAAAGCCGAATTTCACCAATTGAAAAAAGTTTTTTTCTCTCTCTATCCCCCCTGACAAGGGGGGAAGAAGGGGGGTTTTATGGGGTATAATTTTTATTATAGCACTATCGACCTTCGGTTCCGGCCAAAAAAATTCCTTGGGCACGAGTTTAATAATCTCCGCTTGAGCGTAAAATTTAACCGAAACGGAAAGTAAACTCATTTTCCCGGGCTTGCCCCGTGAAATGCGCTTCGCGCCCCGACTTATTGCCGGGATTTCACGGGGTGAAGCGGTAATTCTTTCCGCCACTTCCTTTTGCAGCATGAGCGCCATTAAATCGGGCTTTATTTCCGCCTCAAGAAACTTTCTTAAAAATATGGAAGTAATGTTATATGGCAGATTCGCCACAACTTTAAATTTTGAAATTGGAAATTTTAATATGTCGCCATTTACTACTTCGACATTCTCAATCTTCCGCGCGGCCAGTCCGATCTCTAAAACCTCGGCCAATTTATCGTCTAACTCCACGGCGATTACTTTTTTAACTCGAGCTGCTAGCTTAAACGTCAAAAAACCTAAACCCGGTCCAACTTCTAAAACTATGTCATCAATTTTTAAATCGGCCGCGGCCACCATCTCGTCGTAAGCTTCTTCTCTAATTAAAAAATTCTGCCCTTTTGAGCGGGCAGGAATTATCTGATGCAGTTTGCACAAATTTTTAGTTTGTTCGAGTAAATCCATATACATTTACTACCCCCTTTAACAAAGGGGGACAAGGGGGATTTATATTTTTATTTGCCCCTAATTCCTGCTATAATATATTTATCAAACCAATTAATAATCTTATCCTTAAAACCGGCTTTAGCCATACAGCCATAACAACCGCCGGCTGACGCTAAAACTCCGCTGTCCATTTGTGTCATGGTCATACCTCCGGCGATTAGTTGTCCGCCAGAAGTTAAACCGGCTTGGGCGATAGCTGTAATTAAAAAAAGCGCGTTACTACCCATGCCGCCGGCAGGTGAGCCGCTAACGTCAGAATACAAAGCGCATCTACCGACATCTAGTAAATTGCACAAAGTTCCTCCGGTACAGATAGGCGGCACTCCAGTTGTTACGCAGGGTATTACAATTACGTTAGTTAGTCCAATTTGATAGGGATAGCCGCCGGCCGATTGCGCGGCCTTAATTAAAGGAGCTTCGGGCCAGAAATAGTAAAATCCGCTGACTGAGATAATAGCAACAAAAATTAAAAATATAATGACTTTTCTCATAGTAGTCACATTATACCATTTTTTAATAAAATTTTCACCCCGTTAGAAATTAATCCATATTAACGGACTGTAAATCGCTTATATATCTATAATTTTATGAATAATATTTCTAACGGGGTAAAAAAATTTCTCTTAATCGGCTTAATTTTTTACCTAATATTGCCTAAGATTGCTGAAGGCGGTGGAACGCTTACCGGCAGAATATTATTGCAAGTTGAAGACAAAGGCCAAGCCTGGTATGTCAATCCGGCCGATGAAAAAAGATACAGTCTGGGCAGACCGGATGACGCTTATAATTTAATGCGAAAATTAAGTATTGGTATCAGCAACGAAGATTTAAAAAAAATACCAGTCGGTTTATCGTCTAGTAATTATCCGGACAGCGATGAAGATGGCCTTAATGATAATCTAGAAGACGCTCTAGGCACGGACAAAAATAAAACCGACACAGACGCGGACGGCTATGATGATAAAACCGAATTAACTAACGGTTATAATCCTCTTGGCTCGGGCAAACAACCGATTGATGAAAAATTCACTCGCAGTAATTCCGGCAAAATATTTTTGCAAGTGCAAAAAAATGGTGAAGCTTGGTACGTCGAACCGGTAACGCAAAAACGATATTCCCTGGGACGGCCTGGCGATGCTTTTCAGATTATGAGAACTTTCGGACTGGGTATAACCAACGCCAACTTAGAAAAAATTCCAGTCGGCCAATTGCCGATTGATCTGGATCCTACCGACCTTGACCCAATTGATCCAGACCCGTTTGATCCCGACCCGATAGATACACTTTCCGATGATGCGTTGCAGTCAGCGGCTTCGGCTATAAGAGCAGCTGACGGTCCTAGCGCCATTTCATTTTTTACGCCGAACATGCAAAAATCAATTGAATATTCTGTCGAGCATATGCCAAAAGAAAGCTTATTAATACTCGCCAATATCCTTTCCGGCAGTACTTTAGAATCTTCCGCAGAAACCACCAATACTTATTCCAACGAAGTTTACTTCCAAGGCGAAAAACACACGGTATATTTTTATGTGGAAAAACAGCCGGACGAAACTTGGCTCTTAACAAATCTATAAAAAAACCTTAATTTTAACGCGAACAAAAAAATAGAAAATAAAAAGACTCTTAGCTATATTGCAAGCATAGAAAGATTTAGGATTAGATTTAGCCTGAAATTTATTTACAAACATTTCTTTCTCCTTTTCTCATAGAAATTTTGTTAAAAATTTCAGGCTAAATCCCTAAATTTTTCGTGGCAAACAATATAGCTAAGAGCCTTTTTATTAAATTTGTGACGAGCGATATAGTTAAGGTCTTTTTTATATAACTATATTTACTAATTTCCCTTTAACAAAAATAACTTTAATAATTTCCTTATATTCAAGCCATTTCTTTATTTTTTCGCTTTCTAAAGCGATTTTTTTAGCTTCTTCTTCGCTAATCTCAGCCAAAACTTTAAGAGTGTCGCGCACCTTGCCGTTTATCTGAATCACTAGATTTATGGTTTCATCCTTAACTAATTCCGGATTATATTTCGGCCACGGCTGTTTAAAAATACTTTCTTTATTGCCCAGTTCCGACCACAGTTCCTCGCATAAATGCGGCGCGAACGGCGCTAAAATCTTTAAAAAATTCTCCAACGCTCCGCGCGGCATAGCATCAAGCTTGCCGGCGAAATTTACAAAAATCATCATGGCGCTAATCGCCGTGTTGTAATGAAAATCTTCTATATCTTGCGTGACTTTTTTTATTGTTTTGTGAAGCAGCTTTGGCAAGCCCGACTCTTTAATCTTGCAGTCGCCGCCCTGGCAATCGTATAATTTTTTATCTTTTAATTTATAAACATTTTCCAAAAATCTTCTGGCGCCGATCACGCCGTTGGTGCTCCAGGCGCAAGGCTGGTTAAACGGCCCCATGAACATTTCATAAACGCGCAGCGAATCCGCGCCGAATTTTTCCACTATTTCGTCCGGGTTAATAACATTACCCCAACGTTTTGACATCTTGCGCCCGTCCTCGGCCATGATTAAACCAACCTGCTGCAGCCGCGTGAACGGCTCATCGTAATTTACCGCGCCGATATCATATAAGAACTTATGCCAGAAGCGCGCGTAAATCAGATGTCGCGTAGCATGCTCGGCGCCGCCGACATAAAAATCCACCGGCGACCAATATTTTTCTTTGACTTTATCGACCAGCGCTTTCTTATTTTTGGGATCAATATATCTTAAATAATACCAGCTTGACCCTGCCCATTGCGGCATAGTATTGGTTTCGCGCAAAGCCTTACCGCCGCACTTCGGGCACTTGGTATTCACCCACTCTTTAATATTAGCCAGTGGCGACTCGCCCGTGCCGGTCGGCTGGTAATTTTTCACTTCGGGTAATTTCAAAGGTAATTCTTTCTCCGGCACCGCCACATTACCGCATTTCTCGCAATGGATAATCGGGATCGGCTCGCCCCAGTAGCGCTGACGGGAAAACACCCAGTCACGGAGTTTATAGTGCACAGTTAATTTGCCAAACTCTTTAGCCATTTTTGATCTTGCCTGATTGGATTTCATTCCGGTAAAATCTCCTGAGTTTATCACAACCCCTTCGCCAATATAACAAACGAACTCTTCATAAAATGAATTATGCCACAACATTTCCCAAATACTATTATACTTTCTGACTAACGGTTCAGTCCGTTTTAGCCTTTCAAATAATTTTAAATCATTAAATTGAAAATTTTCAAACACTTTATCTTTGAAAACCAAAATATTTCTAGCCCCGATGATATCTACCCAACCATCTCCTTTTAAATAGCTCTGGACCATCTTTATAAATTTATTAATCTGGTATTCTTTTAGAACTATTCGAATATGTTCTCTCCCGTTTCTACTTAGTCCAATCGTAAATTCAATTTTACTTTTTACAAGCTCATCCTTTAGGCCTTTTTCTACGGTTTCAGTAACTATGATTGATTTCAAAATATCTTCTGGCCTGACAACTTGTTTGATTGGTAAATTATATTTAATAGCAAATTCAAAGTCCCTCTGGTCATGCGCCGGCACGGCCATAATCGCGCCTGTGCCATACCCAGTTAGTACATAATCGGCTACGAAGATTGGAATTTCTTCATTGTTAACCGGATTAATCGCCATTATGCCTTCTAACTTAATACCGGTTTTTTCTTTGTTTAAATCAGTTCGCTCCAGGTCGCTCTTATTTTTAGCCGCGTTTATGTATCCTTCCACTTCGGCCCAGTTCTTAATCTCGCTTTTTAAATCTTGGATTAATTTATGCTCCGGCGAGATTACCATGAAGGTCGCGCCGAAAAGAGTGTCCGGCCGCGTAGTAAAAACTTCTATAAATTTTTGGCAATTTGATTTTTTAGATTTATTTGAAAATTGAAAATTGAAAATTGAAAATTTAACTATTGCCCCTTCGCTCCGCCCGATCCAATTTCTCTGCATTTCCTTAATCGACTCTTCCCAGTCCGGCAATTTTTCCAAATCGTTAAGCAGGCGATCGGCGTAATCGGTAATTTTTAAAACCCACTGGCGCATCGGCTTCCTTTCCACCGCCGTGCCGCAGCGCTCGCACAAGCCACCCTCCAAATCTTCGTTAGATAAAACCGTTTTACATGACGGGCACCAATTCACGGGCTCGTTCGATTCATAAGCCAGCCCGCGTTCAAACATTTTTATGAAAGTCCATTGCGTCCATTTATAATATTCCGGATCGGTGGTATTTATTTCCCGCTCCCAATCATAGGTGAAGCCCAATTTCCCCAGCTGATTTTTAAAAGTGGCAATATTTTTTTCCGTGGCGGCTCGCGGATGAATTTTATTGGCGATGGCGTAATTTTCCGCCGGCAGGCCGAACGCGTCCCAGCCCATAGGGTGAAGCACATTATAGCCTTGCATCATTTTGGCGCGGGCAAAAATGTCCGTGGCGATATAGCCCTTAGGATGGCCGACATGAAGGCCGGAGCCGGAAGGGTAAGGAAACATATCCAAAATATAATATTTCGGTTTGGCTTTATCTTCGGAAGTTCTGTATAACTTGGTTTTTTTCCAGCTCTTGATCCACTTCTCTTCTATTTTTTTGTGATCATACTTTTCCATAATAGACTAATTTTAACCTAAAATTGGCGAAAAGGCAAGAAAATTATTTTTTATAAATCAGCCAATTCTTTTTGTCTTTTAACCGAACTAGTACATATTCTCCCTTTAATTTTTCGCCAACTAAATTAAATTTCATGCTGCCTTTCTCCAGGTCGCCGTCCAGTGTCTGCCATTTGCCTTTATCATAAATTTCCACTGTGCCGGCGCCATACTCGCCTTCGGGAATCGTACCGGAAAAATTTATATATTCCACCGGATGATCTTCTACCGCTATGGCTAACCGCTTAATCCCCGCTTCTTCCGGCACGCCTTTGGGTACGGCCCAAGATTTTAGAACCCCTTCATGCTCTAACCGAAAATCATAATGCAGGTGGCTGGCCTGATGTTTTTGCACGACGAAACGCGATAAACTTTTTTTCTTAACCGTGCCTTTAGGTTCGGAGGTTTTATTAAATTTTCTTTTGGCTTGATATTTTTCTAAGGCCATATAATTTTTCACCCCGTGAAATAAGATTTGAGCCTTTTTCTTAAAAACATTTTACCGTAATGAGTTTTTAAATGCTTTTCGCGTCGAGTAGCATCTTGTTGATTTAAACAACTTTCGTAATAAATCAACTTCAATGGTCTTCGATTCATTGTCGACTCTACTAACCCCATAGCATGTTGCTCAAATCTTAATTTTAAATTTTTAGTATATCCAACATATTGTTTTTTATCCTTTAAACTTAACAAAACATAAGTATGATACATATTAAAACAAAATTTAAAATTATTTCACGGGGTAAAAACGGGCTTAACCCTAGAGCCTATCTTAAAAATAATCTCTGGATCGTTTTCGGTCTTTTTTGGCTACAAAATTATAAAATTTTGTCGAAATAATTTATTATTCCTCCTTAATTTTCTAATTTTTCGCTCAAAAAATCCTCGAAAACGACTTAGAGCTATTTTTAAGATAGGCTCCTGAAGAATTAAGCCCGCTTTTAATGAAATTAACAATTTTTTAACTCTTGCTGACCGCGCCGGCGCCATTAGCATTGTTGCCGTTATCTTTATTTTGCATTTCGTCCTTAATCAGCGGGGCGATAACGTCCTTATGCATGCTATATTCGCAGAAAACCGCTAAGGCGATTACCGTGGTCCAAAGGCCGTCCTTATTGCCTTCCGCCGACTGGGTGACGTTTGAGGTCTTAAAAATATTGCCGCTGGCTTTATAGATCTGTTCTCTTTCTTCCCAAGCCTTGGCCGAATCGAACTCAATGCCTAAGGTTGTAGCTAACATGGTAGCAGCCAAATCTTCGGCATATTCGCCGGTTTTTTTCGCCACCTCGCCGAAAGCGTGATGCTCGGATAAATAACCGTAGTTATTTTCATCGCTTGGCCTGGCCACGCCGATAGAGGCGGAAATTAATCGGTTTGGTTCATTAGTTTCGCTTCTGGCTAAAACGCAAAAAACTATTTGTCCCGGATGAAGCATTCTCTCGCCTTTTTCTTTAGAAGTAACATGGCAATTAGGCGGCATGATGCTGGAAACGGTTACTAGGTTATGCTTTTCAATGCCGGCATCCCTAAGCGCCAGCTCAAAAGACGCTAGTTTGTCCTTATGAACACCGACTCCTTTAGTAAAAAACATTTTCTTTGGCGTGAACATACTTTAAAATGCTAGAATTATGAATAAAGAATTATAAATTATGAGCCGTAAATTCTATTTGGCCTTTTTCCATAATTCATGATTCATTATTCATAATTCATTTTTAATTTTAGTTAAGTAATCCAATTATACATCTTTACTATTTTTTTGTCATGGCTACGCCAGATCTCGCGAAGCGAGACAATAAATTCAGCCGATAATAATTTTCTGCAGTTTTTTTACCCCCGAACCGCTAACCTTCATCCGTTTTCTCTTGCTTTTTTCCCGTATTTTTAGGCGTTTCTCCACTTCCTCGGCCAACTGGTCGAAATTTTGTTTATTCATAAAATAAATGCTATAATACCTATAACATTATCATAAAGCAGACAGGCCCCGTTAAATTAAAATGAATTTAAACTTAATATCTATTACTAATGTAATACTCGTTCACCTCTTCGTCAAGGTATTTAGCTTCTATTTAACGGGGTAAACGAAAATATCAATGGAATATTCAAACAAAATTTGGTTTAAGCGCTGGTGGGGCGTCTTAATAATCATAATTATCGCCATAATTTTATTTTTCCTGGCAGTCAGCGCTTCTTATTTTGTCGGAGAAATAAAAAATGCCAAGCTTAAACTTAATCAGGCTGAACCAATCCGCCAGCTAAAGGAAAGCGGCCAGAAATATGACGCCGCCTCGGGCGATAATTATTGGCTGGGTTCGGCTAACGCCAAAATCACCATCGTTGAATTCGGCGATTTTGCCTGTCCGGTTTGCTTGCAATCGTTCCCGACTGTCAGAGAAATTAGTTTAAGGTATAAAAATGATATTAAATTAATTTGGCGGGATTATCCGGTAGTCTCTGATTATTCAGCCAATCTGGCCTTAGCGGCCAGGTGCGCGGGCGAGCAGGGTTTGTTCTGGCCCATGCATGATAAATTATTTCAAAACCAGGGCGTAGGCCAAACTGATGACAAAATCGCGCAATTTGACGAGTTAGCCGCCTTAGCCAATCAAATCGGCGCCAACCAAGCTAAATTTAAAGATTGCTTTGATAGGCAAAAATACTTGCCCCAAATTCAAAAAGACTTAACCGACGGGCAGGCTTTCGGCATTGCCGGCACGCCAACCTATTTTATCGATGGCTATAAGCTTGAAGGCGATGTGCCGCTTGATATTTTTATTAAAATGATTGAGCAGCTTAAAAAATAATATCTTATTGTCATTGCGAGGATCCGCCAGCTGGCGGAGACGAAGCAATCTTCTTAATTGTCATCCCCGACCTGATCGGGGATCCAGAAATATAGCCAGAGTATACAATTTTGGATTCTCATGGCTACGCCAGATCTCGCATAGCGATGACCGCCTGCGCGGGAATGACAGAAACGGTGAGATTCCCGGGTCATGCCCGGGACTAAAGGCTCGCAATGACAAAGATAAATTTATGATCGAAATAAGAATCCATGGCCGCGGCGGCCAAGGCGTGGTAACGGCCGCGGAACTAATCGCTATCGCCGCGTTTAAAGATGGGAAGCAGGCGCAGGCCTTCCCCTCTTTCGGCGTAGAAAGAACCGGCGCTCCGGTTGAATCGTTCGCCAGGATTGACGAGCAGCCGATTATTATTAGACAGCAGATTTTAGAGCCAAATATTCTGATTATCCAGGACGCAACTCTGCTGGACTCGATTGATGTAACTAAGGGCTGCGATAAAAAAACTATTGTCATTATCAACTCGACAAGATCAAAAAATGAACTTAAAATAAATTTACCGGAAAAAAATCTTCATGTTATTGACGCCTCGAAAATCGCCATGGAAATCATCGGCAAAAACATTGTTAATACGGTTATTCTGGGCGCTTTCGCCAAAGCCACTAACTTAGTCAGCTTAGAATCGCTAAATCTGGCGGTCAAAGAAAAATTTTCCGGCCACGAAGATTTAATCGCTAAAAATATTGCCGCCATGGCCGAAGCTTATCAAATTTAACCTTTCTCTAATCTGTCATTCCGGCCTCCACAGGAAAGCCTGCCTACTGGCGGGCGAAGCCGGAATCCACCCCGCAAATGCGGGACGCCTGCGCGGGAATGACAAAAAAGTGTAATGTATGAAAATACCGATTAGCACAAAACCAAATACCACTATTTCCAATAAGACCGCCGGCTGGAGCAATTTCAAACCGAAATTTCTTCATGAAAAATGCACGGCTTGCGGTATTTGCCCGCGCGTCTGCCCCGAAGGCATAATTTATCAAACCGCTAAAACCAATTCGGCCGGTAAAAAATATTTTGATTACGATTCTGATTATTGCAAAGGCTGCGGCCTTTGCGCCATTGAATGCCCGTTCGAGGCGATTAAAATGGAAAAAGAAGAGAAATAGCCTCATGCTGTCATCCCCGACCTGATCGGGGATCCAGAAATATGACTAAAGTACACAATCCTGAATTCCCACCTGCGCGGGAATGACAAAAAAAATTTTATGAATAACCAAAACAACCAACAACAAATGCTCGAGGGTTCGCGCGCCATCGCCTTAACCATAAAAAATATCGGTCCGGCGGTTATTTCCGCTTACCCGATTACCCCGCAGACGCATATTGTTGAAGATCTGGCTCAATTTAAAGCCGATGGCCAAGCCGAATATGAATACGTCCGAGCTGAATCCGAATTCGCGGCCGCTTCAATCGTAGCCGGCGCTTCGGCTGCCGGCGTTAGAACCTACAGCGCGACCAGCTCGCAAGGACTCCTCTTAATGATCGAGGTGGTTTACAATATCGCCGGCCTGCGCCTGCCCGTAGTCATGACCTGCGCCAATCGCGCGATCGGCGCGCCAATCAATATTTGGAATGATCAGCAGGACGTTATGGCCGCGCGCGATGCCGGTTGGATTTTACTCTTCGCCGAGAATCATCAAGAAGCGGTTAATCAGCATGTCATGGCTTTTAAAATCGCCGAGTCGCTTAAAATACCGGTTATGCTGAATGTTGACGGCTATATTATGACCCATACTTACGAACCGGTGATTATTCCCAGCGTTGAACAGATAAAAACCTATCTGCCAGATTATACTCCCGAGGCCGGGCAATTTCTGGATACGGAAAACCCGGTAACTTTAGGCGCTCTAGCTACCCCGGCGCACTATATGGAAATCAGGCAGGAACTTCATGATGATTTGATCTCCAGCCTTAAAACTATTGATCAGGAATATAAAAAATTTAATTCCACTGTCATCCTGGAGGGAGCGAAACGACCGATAGGATCTCATGGTAAATTGCAGGAACTACGAGATTCTATCGCCTTCGGCTCCAGAATGACAATAATAGATAACGGCTTGCTTGAATATACCGGTCCAAAATCTCCGCACACCATAATTATAGCCATGGGCTCGGTAATTGGCACTATCAAAGACACAATTTTTAATCCTCCCTTGAGCGGTTCCCCCTTGATAAAGGGGGTTAGGGGGATTTTCAACACAGGGGGAATTGGCATCTTAAAAATTAAATGCTTCCGCCCTTTCCCCTCGGAGCAAATTTTAAAAATTATTAAATCAGCCAGAAATATTGTAGTTATAGATAAGTCCATTTCGCTCGGAGCGATCGGTCCGTTAGCTTCGGAAATTAAAACGATTGCCCAAGGAAAAACCAACGCCAACATCAGGAGTTTCGTCGTCGGCCTAGGCGGTCGCGATATAACTAAGGAGACAATTAAAACCATAATTAAACAAGCCGGCAAAAAAAATAATCAGGCCAGCTTTATCGGCAGATAAGCTGTTAATGACGATCGGATTATATTGACAAAATTATTAGCTATGTTATTATAAATATAACAAACGTTATAAATAATATAACATTATGATATTTAATCAACCCTTAAATTCAATCTTCGGCCAAAAAACAAAAATTAATATTTTAAGGCATCTCGCGCTTTACCGAAAAGAAGCGGCCACGCGGGAGCTGGCCAGAGAAACCGGCATCGCCGCCCCGAATATTTTAAAACTGCTGAAAGAGCTTGAGGCGGAGAATATCCTAATCAGCAAAAAAATCGGAAATTCAATCTCCTATTCCTTAAATCGCGCGAATTTACTGGTTAAAAAAATAATCTTGCCGGCTTTCAACTATGAAAATAACCTGACGAACGAACTTGGCTCTTATTTAGCGGCTAGCCTGAAGCTGCCGATAATCTCCATTATTTTATTCGGCAGCCGAGCTAGGGGCGAGGAGAAGCCGGAGAGCGACATTGATTTGGCATTCATAGTAAGAGCGGGCGATGAAGCCAGGTGCGAAACAAAAATAATTAATTTAAATCCGGCCATAAGCTTGAGCTTCGGATCTTCTATCGCCCCGCTTATCTATTCAACGGCTAAATTTTCGGCTAAAGCCAAGAGCCGGGAACCGCTCGTAAAGAATATCATCAAAGAAGGCAGAATAATTTACGGCCGGCTTTTGAGCGACCTTATCTATGCCAACAAAAGTTAAAAATGAAACCAGCTGGAAAAATTATTTGATAAAGGCCGAGCAATTTTTTGAAACTGCCGGAGCGGCCTATCGCGGCGAGAACTGGAATGCCGTTGGGTTAAATGCCGTTCACTCTGCCATTTCCGCTAATGACGCGATTACAATTTATTTAAAAAGAATAAGATCGGCGAGCGAAAAACACAGCGATGCCGTTGATTTATTTTTAAACGTTTTTAATAATCATAAAGAGGCGCGCGAATTTTCTTCTCACTTGCTCTGGCTGCTTAGCAGAAAAAGCCTGGTTGAATACGAAGCGCGATTATTCTATAGAAAAGAGGCGGAAGATTCAATAAAACACGCGGAACGTTTTTTAAGATGGATAAAAGATCATTTGCCAAGATCATAATAAAAAGGGCTCTCCATTAATAATAACCACCTGTCATTGCGAGCTCCTTGTCATTCCCGCGTCCTTTCTGTCATTCCCGCGTAGGCGGGAATCCAGGGGAGAGAAGCGGAAACGTTACTATTGCTCGCCTATTTATTTAAAATTTTTATATTGTTTAGAGTTTAGAAGAGATGATATGTTTTTACTGCTCGCCCCTGGATTCCCTGCCTGCCGGCAGGCAGGCCGCCTGCGCGGGAATGACAAAAAAATTAGTCGCTCGCAATGACAGTACAAAATAATTTTATGATTAAAAATTAAAAACTCTATGAAATCTTTCCCAAAAATTTTAATCACTCTTTTTCTGACAGTCTTTATTTTACAGATGATTTGCCTATTTTTCTTATTGGCCGCACCGGTGGCCAGCCAGGCGATTGAATTCAAGCCCCAAGTCGGCATACCTAACTCGGGTTTTGAAAATGGTTATAAATTCAGCGAAAACGACTCTACCGCACCGATTGCTAAATATATTAGAGCCATCTATAACTACGCCATCGGTATTATCGGCATCTTGGCCGCCGTGATCTTAATGTATGGCGGCGTGCTTTGGATCGTGGCCGGCGGAAATTCTTCGCAGATCAGCGAAGCCAAGTCCTGGATCGGCGCCGCTCTGACCGGTTTGGTTTTAGCTCTAACCTCGTATTTAATCTTAAACACAATTAATCCGGCGCTGGTGAATTTGCAAATTTCCAAAGTGCCGGGGGTAGGGGAATTTATTGGTGGTTGTTGCATACCGCCAACAAATTCAACGGCAAATTCAAGTATAGATAATTCTACCGAAGAAGATTGTAAAAAAATCACTGGAAGTACGTTTGTAAAAAAGCAAACATGTTCTAATGTTCTTGGAAGCTGTGAATACACAAAAACAACAGGAGGAAGTACCTGCCGAAATGATATAAAAGAAAATGATTGCAGAACAAAGAAGGGTAAATTTATCGCAAGACAAACCTGCCCCGTTTATTCGTGTTGCAGTTACTCTACAGGAGGGTTTACCGGAACTTTAATATGCACTGATACTTTTGGTGTATTTACTAAAGAAGACTGCGAGGCCACTGCTAAACAGCAAAATTCAACATTCATAAATTTTGAACGGGACGGAGCATGCTCAGACACTGCGGGTAAAGGTTGCGAACCAAGGTAAGAAATAAATAGACTTAATATGTTCTACTTCACAAAATACGCCGACCCGCCTACTCCGCCGGCCGGCGGCTACGGCGAGGCAAAAATAAATTTGATATTCTATTGTAATAATCTACAATAATCATTGTAAATATATGCGACACTTATCAAATAAGGACGATGAATTAATCTCGGCTGAAGATCTATCAAAAATGTCAAAAAGAGCGGAAAGGGATTATAAAACCGGGAAAGTTTATAAATTAAAATCGTTAGCCGATTTAATGTAACTTCAAAATTTTGGCAAACCAAAAACCACCTCGCATTGAGATGGTTTCTGAAGTGGAGCTAAGGGGTATTGAACCCCTCTATCCGAATGTCGAATACGGATTCCTCACCGTGAGGTAGCCCCTCCTGCTCCACGAAAAAATTTTACCATAAATTTTACAAAACAAAAAGCCCGATCCCCGCTAGGGTCTCGGACTTTGAGGTTCAGATAGAATCCGTATTCGACATTATTAGTATAACACAATTGATTATATTGTCAATAGTTAGTCTTCTCTAACACAAAATGATACCCAAATGGCTTTCCGACTCCAATACGGGAGGATACCGTTCTAATGCAAGATGAGCCCGTCAGGGCTCATGCTTGTGGATAAAGCGGACAAAGTGTTTCATAATGAGTTTGTATGAAGATCACTATGAAACACTTGCCGCTATTTGGCAGTATAAGCCAAATGGAAGAATTTTTAAATACCAACAA